>NZ_BAAAMJ010000015.1:0-243866 GCF_039529215.1 Streptomyces sodiiphilus
AGGCAGGCTCGTCGGCTCCTTGCCGCCGCAGGCCTGCACGGCCACAAGTACGCGATCGACGCCGTGCTGGCCGTCATCGCCCGACAGCAGCAGGGTCAGGTCACCGTGTTCACCTCCGACGTGGACGACGTGGAGAAGCTGGTCCCTCGCTCCATCGTGGTCAGGAAGGTGTGACCCGCGGCGCCGGTCACAGTTCCGGTCTCCTCCATACCGCCGGGGCCCGATCAGCGCGCAGGAGAGCAGACACTCCGTTGACACGGCTCCCCGGTGGCCGGCGGCTGCCGGGCGCACCGGGGGTCGGCGCGTCCGCTACGGGCGGGCGTAGGGGCGGGTGAGGATTTCCATGTTGTGGCCGTCCGGGTCGTCGAAGTAGGCGCCGCGGCCTCCGAAGAGGCTGTTGGTCCTGCCCGGTTCGGTGTGGTAGGGGTCGGCGTAGTAGGTGACCCCCATGGCTTCCAGACGGCCGATCATGTCGTCGAAGCCGGCGTCCGGCACGAGAAACGCGTAGTGCTGGGACTGGATCGGCTCATCGGTCATCTCGTAGTAGTCGAGCGTCACGTCGTTACCGAGGTCGACGGGCAGGAACGGTCCGAGCGGAGGACCGACCTCCAGCCCGAGCACCTGGGCGAGGAACTCGGCCGACAACCGACGGTCCCTGGCGTGGACGATGGTGTGGTTCAGTTCCACGGACGTGGCCTGCCGCCCGGCCTCGTGCGTGTACTGCTTCTCTTCTGGCATGGGGAATCTCTCCAAGTCGTGAGTTCCGTCGGCGGGGAGCGCCCGTGGTGGAGGCTCCGGGGGATGACACGGAGAGGAGGCGGGGCGCGTGCCCGCCTCGCGGTCATGCGGGGGCCGGGCGCCTCTCTTGTCGATGGCCCATGGCCGACCCGGCAGTCACCCCGCCAGCTTAGGCACGCACCGTGAGGGCCGCAACACCCTCCGGAAGGGAAGTCGGGGCGCGAGACCGGTTCGCCCGCCGACTCACGCGGGCTACTTACCGCAGGCGCGGGGATACCGTATGTATTCGGCCAGGTTCCGTCGCTTTCGCGCTGCGCCCAGTGCAGCACGGTGACCACACAAGCGATTACCCGTAACGATTCCCCCGGACAACGCCCGAGGAGGAGTCACCGCGTGAGCACCGGCACCGGCAGGAGCCCAGGCCGAGCTGTCCGGGCACCGCACCGGAGAACCACCGGCCCCCTGTGACGCCTCGGGCGGAACCGGCATGCCAGGCGCGGCCGGCACGTCCGACGAACCATCTTCTGCACCTCATCCGGAGTCACCCCCATGCCCCACACCTCGCCCCGCGCGTTACTTCCGTCCGCCTGTGCCCTCTCCCTCCCTTACCACCACAGCCGGGTCGTCCGGTGAGCGCGGCGGGCGGAACGTTCCGGCAGCCGGAGGGGCAGCACCCGCTGCCGCTGCACGGACCACGCTTCGACGCCGACCCCCAGGCCACCTACGAGAAGCTCCGCGCCACCGGCCCCATAGCCCCGGTAGAACTGGCCCCCGGTGTGTACGCGCAGCTCACCACCACCTACGAGGCGGCCCAGCACCTGCTGACGAACACTCCTCGCCTGTTCGTACGGGACCCCAAGCGATGGGACGCCCTGCGCGAGGGCAGCATCCCGCCCGACAGCCCCGTCCTGATGATGATCCAGGACCGGCCCAACGCGCTGTGGACCGACGGCGCGGTGCACGAGCGGTACCGGTCGGCGATCGCCGACAGCCTGCAGAAGGTGGACACCCTCGCCTTGACCCGGACCGTCACCCAGATCGCGGACGGCCTGATCGACGCCTTCGCCGACCGCGGCACCTGCGACCTGGTCGCCGACTTCACCGCCCTGCTCCCCATGCAGACCATGTTCGGGCTCTGCGGGTGCCCGGCCGACATCGGCGGCCGGATCGTGGGCGCGCTCATCAAGCTGTTCGACACGGCCCAGGACGCGTACGCCGCCAACGCCGAACTGGAGCGCGCATGCCTGGAGCTGGTGCTCCGCAAGCGTGCCGACCCGGGAAACGACGTCATCTCCCGGATGATCCGGCACCGGGCCGAGCTCTCCAACGAGGAGATGGTCCAGCAGATCATCCTGGTCATCGGCGCGGGCACCGAGCCGCTCACCAACCTGATCGGCAACGCACTGAAGCTCCTGATCGCCGACGACCGGTACGCCGGAACCGTCGCCGGAGGTGTCCGCACCATCTCCGAGGCGCTGCACGCGGTGCTCTGGGACGACCCGCCGATGGCCAACTACAGCCCGCTCTACGCGCTGCGGCCCATGCAGTACCGCGGCGTCCAGCTGGAGCCGGGCATCCCGATCCTGGTCAGTTTCGCCGCGGCCAACACCGACCCCGTCTTCCGGACGCCGGCACCGGAGCAGCGGGCCGGCAACCACGCCCACCTGGCGTTCTCGGCCGGTGCCCACGCCTGTCCGGCCAAGAGCCTGGCCGTGCACATCGCCCAGACCGCAATCGAGCGGGTCCTGGACCGGCTTCCCGAACTCACCCTGGACTGCCGCCCCGAAGAGCTCACCCGCCGCCCCGGAACCTTCCACTCCGGCTGGACGTCCCTCCCGGTCACGTTTCCGCCCGTCACCGTCCCCCACAGTGAGGAAGCAGCATGGACACCACAACCCGACCCGCAGCCTGCCCCTTCCGGCTCGACCCCACCGGCAGCGATATCCACGCCGAAACCGCCCACCTCCGCTCCCAGGGGACGGCCACACTGGTTGAACTCCCTGGCGAGGTGGTGGCGTGGGCAGTAACCGACACCGATCTCATCAAACAGCTGCTGACCGACCCGCGGATCAGCAAGGACGCCCACCAGCACTGGCCCGCGCTGCGTGACGGCACGCTGTCCGAGGAATGGCCGCTGCGCCCGTGGGTGGAGGTCCGCAACGCGCTGACCGCCTACGGGGCCGAGCACCGTCGGCTGCGCGGGCTGATTGCCGGCGCTTTCTCCGCCCGCCGGGTGCGGGCGATGAAGCCCCGCATCGAGGCGATCAGCCGCAGCCTGCTGGACGGGCTGCCCACCACCGCGAAGCCGGGCGAACCGGTGGACGTGCGGGCGCACTTCGCCTACCTGCTGCCGCTGCTTGTCATCAGTGACCTGTTCGGTCTGCCGGAGGACACGCACGACGGGTTCCGCCGGGCCGTGGCGGGCATGTTCGCCACCAACATGCCGCCCGAGCAGGCGATGGCGAACACCATGGAGGTCTACCGGCTGCTGGCCGAACTCGTCGAGCACAAGCGCGCCAAGCCCGGTGACGACCTCACCACCGACCTGATCGCGGCCCGGGACGACGCCGACAATCCGCTGCCGGAGCAGGAGCTCATCGACACCCTGCTGCTGTTCATCGGCGCCGGCCACGAGACGACGGTGAACCTGCTCGACCACGCGATCGTCAACCTGTGCAGCAACCCCGACCAGTTGCAGGACATCCGGTCCGGCCGCGCGGAGTGGCGGGACGCCATCGAGGAGACCCTGCGGCACCAGCCGCCCGTCGCGAACATCGTCATGCGGTACCCGGTGGAACCGGTCGAGGCGGGCGGGGTCACCTTCCGGCCCGGCGAGGCCATCGTCATCAACTTCGCGGCGCCAGGGCGCGATCCCGTCCGGCACAAGGAGGCCGAACGGTTCGACATCCACCGCGAGGACAAGCACCACCTGTCCTTCGGTCACGGAACCCACTTCTGCATGGGTGCCGAACTCGCCCGCCTGGAGGCGGGCATCGCGCTGCCCGCCCTGTTCGACCGCTACCCGCACATGCGCCTTGCCGAGAGCCCCGACCGGCTCGTACCGGTGGAGAGCTTCATCACCAACGGCCACCAGGCCCTGCCGGTCCATCTGTGACAACAGCCGGCAGTCCGTGCGATTGACGCGGCACGCCGACGCCGCCCCGTGAGGCATCAAGGGGCGGCGTCAGCCTCCGGGCTGGGACTGGAGCGGGACCAGTCCGGGCTCGCTCCCGGGCGGGGTGCCGCACTGCCTCGCGCCCTCCTCTCCGCTGCCCCGCCCGAGGGTGCGCCGACAGATGGTGCCCAGCGTCCGGTAGAAGCGGTCGGGCAGAAAGACGGCGTCGGCGACGATCATCGCGGCGGAGAAGAGCGGCAGCGCCATCAGCACCGCGATGCTCAGGTGCATGCCCAGCATCAGCACCAGCACCGGGTACTTGAGTCTGCCGAGGAGGACGAACGGGAAGGCGACCTGCAGCAGCACCGTCAGGTAGCACACGACGGCGACGAGCATCTGCCGGCTGTCCACCAGCTCTGACAACGCGGGCCACGGCCGGAACAGCTGCAGGTTGAGAACATAGTGGAGAGCGGTGCCGTTCCCCCACATCCCGCCCTGCACCTTGTACAGCCCCGCGGCTCCGTAGAGGAAGCAGACCTGGACGGCGATGACGAGCAGTGCGCAGTTGTGCAGCACCGTGATCACCAGGCGTCGGGCATCGGCGAGGTGCTCCCGCGGTTCACCCGCGGACAAGAGCCTCGCCACTCGCACCCGGCCGATCCGGCCGGCCTGCTCCCCGGCGTCCTTCTGCCGCCGCACGGCTCTGCGCGCGTCCAGGGACCAGCGGCGCCCGCACGCGGTGAAGACCAGGTAGACGGCCATGAGGAGGATGAGGTTGTCCCCTCCGTCCGTCATGTAGATGGCCCTGGAGTGGAACGAGGCCACCACGACCGCGAACAGCACCGACACTGCCCGGGTCCGCCACCCCAGCAGGAACAGCGCGGAGGTCACGACGGCAGACAGGTAACAGAGTTCGAAGAAGACGCGGCTGTCGGACAGGGTGAGGAACGTCATCCAGCCGGTCTGGTCGGACAGTTGCCGTGCAAGATCGGGTGTCCATGGGGCCCCCGGGCCCCAGATCTGGTCCCGGTGCGGGAATTCGCGCAGCAGGAAGACGAGATAGAGCAATCCGTACCCGATGCGCAGCACCGCCGCCGCGTAGAGGGAGAGGGGTCGCTCGGTCAGCAGAGCGAAGGCAGCGTCGAGCCGGTCCTGAGCACGCCGCGCCACTGGGGCGGGGGGCGCTTCCCCGGAGGAACGTCGCGGTGCCGGAACGGGCTCGCCCTGTGTCCGCTTCTCAGTTGCCATGAGGTGCCACCTCCCACCACGGCAGGTGCCGTGTCTCCACAGCGTCCGGCGCGGTCGTCGCCGGCCGTCCCCGCGCGGCGGGCGGAGCGATGGGAAGCGTCCGTACACGTAGCTGGACGGCTTCGAAGTCACCGGGCCGCTGGACCGCGAGCCGCTGGACCGCGATGTTGCGGAGGTACTCCTGGATCATTTCCGCCCGCTCGGAGTGCGCTTGGTCGTCGGAACCATGTGTCTCCTGGTAGGAGGTCCAGGCCCGGCGGAGCATGTTCTGCGTCGTGTGGCTGGGGAAGACGTTGTGCTCCACGGCGGAGGTGTCCACAGCGGTCAGGTCGAACCACGCACTGACCTGCGTGGCGCCGTCCGCGGCAGTACTCCTGGTCCGTACGGAGATCTGGTGGTTGACCGACTCAGGATTGGGGGCGAAGAGCCGCCAGTTCTGTTCGAAGAGCGGCAGGACCCATGCGTTGACCTGCTGGCTGTACCTCTGGGAGAGGACGTTCGGCGGTGCCACATGCAGGAAGACCAGCAGCAGATGGATGAGCGCAGTGGCCAGGCACAGGACGATGGCCGCCCCCGTGCCGAACCGCAGCGGCACGGGGGGCCCGCCGGAAGGCCGGCGCCGTGGCGAGGGACTGTCCTGTCCCGGAGGGCCGGTTGCCCGTCCTGCCTTCTCCCGCTCTCGCGGCTGTGCTGACTCAGTACTGCCCGGCATGGATGCAACCAGCCTTTCGACCAACGGCGTTCCCCCACCTGCTTCTCCTGTTCGGGGCGGGGCAGACGCGCGGCGCACCGGTGAGGGTTCGCCGCGCGCCGGCCGCGCTGCTTCCGTGGAATCCGGTCAGCCGGTCATCCCACTGCGAGGACGAGGCACCCGCCACGGCTCACTTAGAGCCGCACTTCGCGTGATCACAGTCCTTGCCGTGCTTCCCGTCATGCTTGCCGTGCCCGTCATGCTTGCCGTGCCCGTCGTCCTTGCCATGCCCGTCATGCTTGCCATGCCCGTCGTCCTTGCCGTGCCCGTCATGCTTGCCACCGTGCTGTTTGCAGGACTTGTGGTGCTTGCCGTGGTCGCACTGCTTGTAGTGGCCATGATCTTTGCAGGGCTGCTTCTTGTGCTTTCCGTCCTTGCACGGCTTCTTGTCGCGGTCATGGGCGTCCCCGGTTCCTCCCATGAAGCCGCCCATATAACCGCCCGTAGTGATTCCCCCCATGAATCCGGTCATGAATCCGGGCAGGACGCCTCCAGTGGTGGGGCCGGTGATACCGCCCAGGGTCCCACCGGTAGTGACGCCGCCGTTCGTCACACCGCCGTTCGTCACGCCGCCGTTCGTCACACCGCCGTTCGTCACGCCACCGTTCGTCACACCGCCGTTCGTCACGCCACCGTTCGTCACACCGCCGTTCGTCACGCCGCCGTTCGTCACGCCACCATTGGTGGTCCCGTTACAGACCGGACGGGTGATGACGTTGGTGTCCAGCGTCACCGAGCCGTTCCGGGCGAGGGCCCGGCCGTCGATGGTGGCTCCCGTCGTGACGGTGATCGAGGTCAGCGCCATGATGGTGCCGACGAAGTCGCTGGCGGTCCCAAGGGTGGCCGAACTGCCGATCTGCCAGAAGACATTGCAGGATTGAGCGCCGTTGATGAGCTCCACCTGGCTGCCGCTTGCCGTCGTCAGCGTCGAGCCCACCTGGAACACCCAGACCGCGTCGGGGTCACCCTGCGCGTCCAGGGTCAGGGTGCCCGTGAGCCCGAGCGAGCCCGAAGCCGTGTAGACACCGGGAACCAGCGTCAGGCCACCGGCATCGGGAGGCAGCGCGGCATCCGTCGCCTGCCCGGCGGCGTCGTTGTACGCCGTGACCAGGTCGCTCTTGGCCTGCTCGGCCACCGCGTCCGCCGCATGAATGGTTCCGTTGACGATGCCGGGCGGGAAGCCGATGACGGATGACCCCGGGTGGACACCGACATCTCCGGTGATCACCGACGGCCCGGTGTTGGTGACCGATTCGCCGGCCAGTACCGCGAAGCTTTCGGCGGTTCCCAGCGGAACCGGAGTGGCGACGGCGTTCGCCGATGTCGGTGTCAACACGACGACAACGGCGATCAGCAGGCTGAGAGCCGCCGCAATCCACGCCGGGGTTCTGGGACGTTGAGAAATTTCTCGCGTTTCGCATGCCATGGGGAAGTCAACTCCTGAACGGTGGGGCACCTTCGGCAATTCCGCCCGAACAGAATCGCCGCTTCCGGAGTTGGCATATTAGATGGACAGGCCTCTCCGGACGGTGAGCCACTCAGCCGTTTTCCCCGGAATCGCCCCTTCGGCTTCATGGATACTATTTTCTACATATCCACCTCGGCCTTGGGTGGCTCCGGCCTGGACACGGCCGCCGCCGAAAAGGCATCCGGACGCGCCTCGGTACCGCAAGAGTGTGGTACCGGGCGGTTCACCGCGAGGCACCGCGGAAAAACCTCCGGTTCCGGCGTTCCCTGGGAGGGCCGTCCATGGAAGGCCGGCGACACCGGGCAGGGAGCACAGCCGTGAAATACCTGATGATGGTGCAAGCCGCACAGGCGGACTACGACGCGATGGGAGGCCGGGCGTCCGGGCACAGCCCGGCCTGGAACGAGAAGGAACTGCGGGCGATGTTCGCCTTCATGGAGGAGTTGAACGACGAACTCACCGACTCGGGGGAGCTCGTGGACACCCGGGCGCTGGTCGAGCCCGCGCGGACCCGTCTGGTGGACCTGGGCCCGGACGGCCGTGCACGGATCGCGGAGGACCCGTACGGACCGACGGAGGTCGTCATGGCCGGGTACTGGGTGCTGGACTGCGAGAGCCCGGAGCGGGTCACCGAGATCGCCGAGCGCGTCCTGCGGTGTCCCGTCCCCGAGGGGTCGCCGGAGTACCCGGTGGTGATCCGGCCCATCGACACGGGCAGGCCCGACGAGTGAACCCGGCCGGGGCCGGTGCGGACGGCCTGCCTCCGCCCGGACCACGGCTCTCCGGCCCGGCGTCCGGCCGGAGAACCGCCGGGCACCCGTCCGCCCGGGGCGGCCGAGGCCGGCCGCCCCGGGGCCGGCCTGTCAGGCGCAGGTGCCGGCGGCCGGGGTGCCGGCGAAGCGGCCGGCGAGCCAGTCGGCGGCCGGACGGTGGGCGGCCGGGACGGCCATCAGGTGGTCGGCGCCGGGCAGCCCGAGCCAGTGCACGTCGGCTCCCAGGCGGCACCAGTCGTCGCGCAGCCCTTCGCCGAGCGCCGGCACCACGAGGTCGTCGGCCAGGCCGTGGTAGAGGAAGACCGGACTGCCCGGGGCGATGCCGCCCACCGCCGACTCGCCGAGCCGCCGCTGCCAGGCGCTCGACTTCCCCGGGTCGCGGACGACCAGTTCGGAGAAGTCGTAGCGGGAGCCCGCCTCGATGTTCTCCGCCAGGCATCCCCGGGACAGCCGGGCGGCCAGGGCCCGGCCGTCCCGGTTCAGGTAGGACGCGAGATTCAGTTCCGGGTACGCGGCGCCGTGGCCGATCAGCGTCATCATGTGGAAGGTGGCGCCGAGCCCGCCGGGGCTGTGCCCGGTGGCCAGCCGGGCCGGGACGCCTCCGGCCGCGGTGCCGCGCACGTCGAGGTCCGGCGCGTACGCGGCGTGCAGTTGGGCGGCCCAGCCGACGGCCTGGCCGCCCTGGCTGTAGCCCATCAGGCCGACCGGCGAGCCGGCGGTGACGCCGCGCTCCGCCGCGCCGGGGAGCCGCTGGGCGGCCCGGGCGATGTCCAGCACCGCGTGCCCGGCGGACCGGCCGACGGTGTAGGTGTGCGTACCGGGCGTGCCCAGCCCCTCGTAGTCGGTGACCGCCACCGCCCAGCCGCGCTCCAGCAGCATGGCGATCAGCGCGCCCTCGGCGGTCTGCCCCGTCGGGAAGGTGGCGGACGGGGCGCACTGGTCGCCCATGCCCACGGTGCCGACGGCGTAGCTCACCAGCGGGCGCGGGCTGCCTGCCGGGCCGGCGCCGTCGTCCGGGATCAGTACCGTGCCGGAGACGACGGTGGGCCGTCCGGTGGCCGTCGTCGAGCGGTAGTGGACCTTCCAGGCCGTGACGTCCGCCGCCTGCCCCGGGGCCGGGAGGAAGGTGGTGGCCCGCGCCTTGACGACGTCTCCCGCCGTGCCGCCCCTGTGCGGCTGCCGGGCGGCGTCGGCCCGGGCTTCCCCGGTGTCACCGGCGGCCACGGCGGTGCCGCCGAATCCCGTGGCCAGCAGCGCCAGCGAGGCGACGAGGACACCGGCGCGCCGGTGCCGGAGGCGGACTCGGTTCGTGCGCATAAGAGAACACCGGACCTCTCGTGACGGGGACGGCCCTGCCGGGCGCCGCCACTCTAGGGAGAAGTGGCGGGCATCCGTATCGGCGAAATCCCCGGCCGCGTCGGCCGGGCACCGGGGTGAACAGGCGGGACGTCCCGGGACGGCGGGCGGGCCCGGCTTGTACGTTGGGGGTTTCCGGGCCTGCCCGGCGGGCCCCGGCAGGCCGTCCCCTCTGTGTGATCGGAGCCTTCCGCATGCGCGTCGATGTCCACGGTGTCCGTCTCGAAGTCCAGGTCAGCGGCTCGGGGGCCGACGTCCTGCTGGTCCACGGCTACCCGGACACGCATGCCTGCTGGCGGTACCAGGTGGCGGCGCTGAACGCCGCCGGGTACCGGACCATCGCCCCGGACCTGCGCGGCTTCGGCGCCTCGGACAAGCCGTCCGGGACCGGGGAGTACGAGCTGTCCCGGCACGCGGCCGATCTGCTCGGCGTCCTGGACCACATGGGCGTCGAGCGCGTCCATCTGGTGGGCCACGACTGGGGATCGGTGCTGGTGCAGCTCGTCGCGGCCACCGCTCCGCACCGGGTGGCCAGTGTGACCTGCATGTCGGTCGGGCGACCGGGATCCGCGATGGCCGCGGGCCTGGAGCAGTGGCAGAAGTCCTGGTACATGCTGCTCTTCCAGTTCGAGGGGGTGGCCGAACGGTGGCTGGCGCAGGACGACTTCCGTCACGCCCGGCAGCTCCTGGCCGGTCACCCGGACCGCGAGGAGGTCATCGAGCGGCTGCGCGACCCCGAGGAGCTGTCCTCCACTCTGGCGATCTACCGCACCGGTGCCCGCCCCGAGCAGCTGACCGCCCCGCAGGCCGCGGACGGTCCGTCCCTGCCGTCACCGGTCATGGGTATCTGGAGCAGCGGTGACCCGTTCCTGACCGAGCACTCCATGACCGCCCTGGGCCGGCACGTCAACGGACAGTGGCGGTACGAGCGGCTGGAGGGGCCCGGCCACTGGATGCAGCTGGAGGCGCCGGACCGCGTCAACGAACTGCTGCTCGACTTCCTCGCCGGCGCCGGCGGTCCGTCCGCGCCCGCCCGATGATGCCCCGGGGCTACGGGCCGTCCCCGCCCCGGGGCATCCGCTCCGGCCGGCCGGCGGTCAGGGGCGGAAGCCGGCGGCCGGGGCGTCCCCCGCGCACCCGGCCGGCGAGCCGTACCGCACCGGACCGTGGCGTGGTCTCGTGGTGATCACGCCCTGCCGGGCTTGTCGCCACCCTACGCAGCGACGGCTGCGGCCGTATCGGCGAAATCCCCGGCCCCGCGGTCTGCCGGCCCTTCCGGCGTGGGTGGAGAGAGCGGCCGTCCCAGCGGGAGCTGCGGAAGAGGCCGGGAGCCGACGTGCGTTCTCGGGACCCCTGAGCAGGCAGGCGGCTTCCTTGAGGGACTCGTAGTCGTCCAGAGCGACCACGACGACCGGATCGTGGCCGGCAGGGGTGATGACCACTTCCTCACGATCTCCGGCAACCGCTTTGAGTGTCTCCGCGTTTCTCCCCGCTCGGCTCAGGAGCGCGGGGCGCCCCCGTGCCGCCGGGCGTGGACAGGGGGTGCGGCGTCGCGGTCGAGGAAAACGAGCCGGGCCCGCTTCTCCGGGAGATCGACCAGCGGGCCGGGGACGAAGCCCAGGCCGGTCAGGCGGGAGATCGCCCTGGCGTTGCGGGCGTCGGGCTCGGCCACGACCCGCCGCCGTGCGGGGTCCCGCAGGACGAATTCGAGGAAGACGGCCAGCAGGGTGTCCGTGAAGCCGTGCTCCGGGGGGCCGTCGGCGGGGCCCACGAACAGGTGGATGCCGATGTCGCCGGCCCGCACCTCGTACGCCTCCCCGACCGGATCGGCCGCCGGATCGTAGCTCTGGAAGAGCGCGACCGGCCGGCCGTCCCGGAGGATCAGGCAGGCGTGGTGGGTGGTCAGGGAGTCGAGGAACTCGTAGATCTCCAGGACCTGTTCCCGGGTGAGCTCGCGCATTCCCCAGAAGCGGGCCCGCTCCTGGCCCACCCAGTGGTGGATCAGGGCGATGTCGCGCGCCGGGTCCACGGGGACGACCGCGACCTCGCCGAACCCCTCGACACGCCGCTTGTGCAGCGGTTCCCGGTTCGTGGCGTCCGCCGTGCTCATGGTGTCCCCTCGGCCGTGCGGGCGGTCCGGGTCCTCACGGTGGTGCCGCTCCCCGGTCAGACGCTCCCAGTCGGTGACGACGGGGACGAGTTCACCCCGTGTCCACAGCGGCAGTTGGTCGCGGCCGTGGGGGTCCCCGGGTACACCGGAGGCACCGAGCGGCACCACCCAGCGGCTGTCGTCCCGGTGGGCGAGGTCCCAGACGCAGCGGGCGGCCGGTCCGCGCGGGCTCAGGTCGGTGACGCCGGGGACGCTCATGGTGGACAGCACGCAGTCGTGGTCGCCGGAGAGCCCCGGCCACGCCTCGGGCGTCCCGGACGGCAGCGCCTGCCAGGGCGCGAGCCGGTGGGTCTCTCCCCAGGCGGGCGGCGGGGTCTCCCGGGCGGCCACCTCCTCGGCGGCCGCCCTGACGGCCGCCGCCCGGTCGAGGCCCGGCAGCAGGCGGGGGACGGCGCCGGAGGTCAGCAGGCGGTCCAGCGCGAACGCGATGCGCGGCGCCGGGGCCAGCCACGGCCGGAACACCTCCGGGCACTCGGTATCGGCTTCGGGACCCCCGAGGCGGAGACGGCCGGGGTCGGCCAGGCAGGCCAGGGCCGGCTCGGCGGCCAGCCGCCGCACGACGGCCGACCGCAGCGCGGCGTACGCGCCGGCGTCGGTGCTGCCGGCCTCCATCCGCCGGTCCCAGCGCAGCAACCGGTCCCGCAGCGTTCCGGCGGCGGGGCTGAGGCCACCGGCCCGGGCCAGGGCGTCCAGCAGGTGCCGGGCCGATGCCAGATGGCTGTCCATGTGGATCTCCGCCATGCCCTTGGCGGTCCAGGTGCGCGAAGTCTCCAGCAGCTCCCGTATCCGCTCCGCCCGGTACGGGGGCGCGAACTCCACGCCCAGCGGCGCGGCCAGTCCGCGCTGGTTCGCCATGACCGCGAGGCCGTCCGGGGCGGCGGCACCGGCCGGGGCGCGGGGCATCGGCGCGTCCGTGCCCTGCCAGTGGTACTCCGGTTCCCAGGCGGCGACCACCCGCGAGCGGGCCTTCGGGGGGCGCGCCGGCACCCGGCCGGCCACCCGGTGCAGCAGGCCCCCCGCGGTGTCGGCCGCCATGACCACGTTGACGGGCTCGGCCCACCGGTCGAGAGCCCGGTCCACGTCGCCGACGCAGGTCGCCCTCAGCAGCGCGGGAAGCGCGGAGAAGCCCAGGTCGCCGGTCACCCGCGGCGGGCAGCGCAGGCTGACCGCCACCGCGTCGTCCGGCCCGCCGATGACCACGGGGCCGCGCCCGGTCTCGGTGATCTCCACCGTGACCGGCTCCGCGCCCGCCACCTCGACGGTCTCCGTCCGGGCGGTGGCCGGTTCCCAGCCGTGCGGGCCCAGCGCCTCCACCGCCGGGCCGCGGCGCCGCAGGTGTTCGCGGCAGAGGTCCTGATAGTCGGCCATGGCGTTGGTGATCGCCCAGGCCACCGGGCCGGCGTGCCCGAAGTGGGCGATGCCGGGGACTCCGGGCACTGCCAGCCCCACCACGTCGAACTCCGGGCAGGCCAGGTGGATCTGCTGGTAGACGCCGGGCGCCTCGATGAACCTGTGCGGGTCCCCGGCCAGGATCGGCGCCCCGCTCGCGGTGCGGTCCGCGGTGATCAGCCAGCCGTTGCTGCCGGAGGTGTGCGGCCCGTCCGCGGCGAACAGTCCGACGGCCTCGGGCCCGAGCAGGTGGGTGACCTTCTCTCGCCACAGCTTGGCGGGGAACCCGGCGAAGAGGATGTGGGCGGACAGCCACACCGCCAGCGGGGTCCACGGCCGCCACCGCCCCGGGGCGAGGCCGGCGACGGCGAACTCCGGTGCGCGGGAGGCCTCGTGGACCAGCCCCGTGTTCACGCCGTCGACGTAGGCGCAGACCCACGCCCGGGTGTCCGGGTCGAGCCCGGCGAAGCAGCGCCGGGCGGTGTCCGTCAGCAGGGACCGCCGGGCGAAGACGTCCCACGCCACGGCGTCCGGGCCGAGGAAGGCTGCCGTGGTGCCCTGCGCACGGTGGCGCTCCACCTCGATCTGCCAGGCCCGGTCCGTGGCGGCGTTGCGGCCCTGGGCGAAGGCGAGTTGCCGGATGCCGTCCGCGCGCAGATGCGGGATCCCCCAGTCGTCCCGGTACACCGCGTGCTCCACACCGACCACTCCCCTATTAGGTTAGCCTTGCCTAACCTAATCCCCGAGTGGCGCGGAAGGCAATCGCCGGCCCGCGCCCACCGGCGGCCCCGCGGGCGCCCGCGCGCCTCAACCGCCCCGCCGGGGGCGCAGTCCGCCGACGGGGCGGTGACAGCGGGCAGCCGTCCGGGCGTCCCTGTCGGACCACGCCGGCGCCGCGGCCACGATGCCGAGGTGACCGGGCAACGGGGTCAGGTGAAGGGGCGGGACATCTGGTCGAGGACGTCGTCGGTGACGGCGGCCAGCGAGCGGGTCTCGTCGTCGGCGGTCCACAGGTGGCCGGCCAGGCGCAGGGCGGTCATGAAGGCGGCGGCCATCACCCGGGGGCGGTCGCCGGCGGCGTCCTCCCCGGTGCCGCGTTCGGCGATGAACTGGGCCAGTTCGCTCTCCAGGCTGGCGAAGTTGGCGAGCTGCCGGGCCAGCACGGAGGGGTGACGCTTGGCGAGGCGGGCACGGATCGCCCACTCCCGCTCGGGCTCGCCGATCGCGCGGTTGAGGTCGTGCACGGCGGCGTGCATCGCCTGCCAGGGCGGCTCGCCGGCCGGGCGCTCCCGCACCAGCCGGGCCAGGGTCCGGATGTTGGTGAGGTCGCCGTGCAGGAGGGCGTCCTCCTTGCTGGCGAAGTAGTTGGAGAAGGTCCGCCGGGAGATGTTGGCGGCATCCGCGATCGCCTCGACGGTGACGTGGTCGAAGCCGTGCTCCACGGCCAGCCGCAGTGCGGCCTCGTGCACAGCCTGGCGCGTCTCGGCCTTCTTGCGTTCGCGCAGTCCCGTGTTCTCCATGATCGGGCCATGGTATCCCGCGCCCGGGAATTCTTGCCCATTGCGCAAAGTTGCCCATGCGGCAGGTATGCTGTACCGGTCCCGGGGCCGCTCACCGGCCTCAGCCGGCCCCATCCGAAACGGAGGTGCGTGTGAGCGCAGACACGGCAGTGCCGACGGGCGGCACCGCACCCATGGACCGCCGGCAGGTCGTCCGGGCGCTCAGCGGCCTGCTCATGGTGCTGTTCGTCGCCATGATCAGCACAACGATCGTGGCGGTCGCGCTCCCGCAGATCATCGGCTCGCTCAACGGAACCCAGGCCCAGTACACCTGGGTGGTCACGGCCCTGCTGCTGACCTCCACGGCCTCCACGCCGGTCTGGGGAAAGCTCGCGGACCTCTTCGACAAGAAGCTGCTGATCCAGATCGCACTGGTGATCTTCACAGTCAGCTCGCTGGCCTGCGGCTTCGCCCAGACCACCGAACAGCTGATCGCCTTCCGCGCCGCCCAGGGGCTGGGCATGGGGGCGCTGCAGGTGCTGGTCCAGGTGGTCATCGGGGTGATGACCACCCCGCGCGAGCGCGGCCGCTACCACGGATACATCGGCGTCATGATGGCCGTGGCGACCGTCAGCGGCCCGCTGCTGGGCGGCCTGCTCACCGACGTGTCATGGCTGGGGTGGCGGTGGTGCTTCTTCAGCGCGGTGCCGTTCACCGTGGTCGCCCTGGTGCTGCTGAGCCGGACGCTGCACCTGGTGTCCGAGCGGCGCGAGGACGCCCGGGTGGACTACGCGGGGGCCACCCTGATCGCCGCGGGCGTCAGCACCCTGCTGCTGTGGGTGACCTTCGTCGGGAACACCTTCCCCTGGCTGTCCTGGCAGACCGCGGCGATGACCGGTGGCGGCGTACTGACCCTGGTGGCGGCGGTGTGGGTGGAGTCCCGCGTCAGGGAGCCGGTCATCCCGCTGCACATCGTCACCCGGCGCAACTCGGCGCTGGCGATCCTGGCCAGCCTCGCGGTCGGCGTGGGCATGTTCGGCGGCGTCGTCTTCCTGGGGCAGTATTTCCAGGTGGGACGCGGCCACAGCCCCACCGAGGCCGGGCTGCTGACCACCCCGATGATGCTGGGCGTCATGGTCTTCTCCACCCTCGCCGGGCACCTGGCGTCCCGGACCGGCAAGGTCAAGGCACTCGTCGTGACGGGCTCGGTGATCCTCACCGGCGGCTTCCTGTGGCTGTCCACCATCGACCACGCGACCTCGCTCCTGGAGATCTCCGCCGCGATGGTGCTGACGGGCATGGGCATCGGGCTGTCCCTGCAGAACCTGGTGCTCGTCGTGCAGAACTCCGTGCCGCTGCGCGAACTGGGAGCCGCCAGCGGGGCCATCACGTTCTTCCGCTCCCTGGGCGGCACCATCGGTGTCTCGGTGCTGGGCGCGGTGCTGGCGGCACACGTCAACGCCGAGATAGCGCGGGGCTACGCGGCGGCGGGCGTGGCGCCCACCGGTGAGCAGAGCAGCAATCTGAACCTGGAGGCGCTCCCCGGAACGGCGCTGGCCGTGGTCCGCACCGCCTACGCGGATGTGACCGGGACCATCTTCCTGGTTGCCGCGGCCGTCGCCGTGGTCGGCGTCCTCGCGACACTCCTCCTGCGCCCCATCACCCTGCGGGACACCATCGACCTGCCCGCCGGGGAGAAGCCGGGGCGGCCGGCGGAACGGACCGCCGGCGCCGTCGCGCCCGGGGCGCGGTAGCCCCGGCGCCGGCCGGCCCGGCGGCCGTCTCCCCGGCTTCGGAAGACCCCCGGCTGCCGGAAGGTCCCCGGCGGTCAGAGGAAGGAGCTGATCTGGATGGTCTCGTCGCGGCCCGGGCCGACGCCGATCGCCGAGACGGGTGCCCCGGACATCTCCTCCAGCGCCTTCACGTAGTCGCGCGCGTTCTTCGGCAGGTCCTCGAAGGTCTTCGCGCCGGTGATGTCCTCGCTCCAGCCCGGCAGGTACTCGTAGACCGGCTTGGCGTGGTGGAAGTCGCTCTGGCTGGCAGGCATCTCCTCGACGCGCTTGCCGTCGATCTCGTAGGCGACACAGACCGGGACGCGCTCCCAGCCGGTGAGGACGTCGAGCTTGGTGAGGAAGAAGTCCGTCAGGCCGTTGACCCGGGTCGCGTAGCGGGCGATCACCGCGTCGAACCAGCCGCAGCGCCGGTCGCGCCCCGTGGTGACGCCGAACTCGCCGCCGATGCGGCGCAGCGCCTCGCCGTCCTCGTCGAGGAGTTCGGTCGGGAACGGCCCGGCGCCGACCCGGGTGGTGTACGCCTTGAGGATGCCGATGACCCGGTTGATCCTCGTCGGCCCCACGCCCGCACCCGTGCAGGCACCGCCCGCGGTGGGGTTGGAAGACGTCACGAACGGGTAAGTGCCGTGATCGACGTCGAGCAGCGTTCCCTGTCCGCCCTCGAAGAGCACCACCTTGCCGGCATCGATGGCATCGTTGAGCACCAGCGTGGTGTCGCAGACGAAGCCCTCCAGCTGCGGGGCGTAGTCCAGCAGTTCGTCGACCACCTGGTTCACCGTGATGGCACGCCTGTTGTACAGCTTGGCCAGCACCTGGTTCTTGTGGTCCAGGGCGGCCTCCACCTTCTGCCGCAGGATCGACTCGTCGAAGAGGTCCTGGACCCGGATGCCCATCCGGTTGATCTTGTCGGCGTAGGCGGGGCCGATGCCGCGCCCGGTGGTGCCGATCTTGCGCTTGCCCAGGAACCGCTCGGCGACCTTGTCGAGGGTCTGGTGGTAGGGCGTGATCAGATGGGCGTTGGCACTGATCAGCAGCTTGGAGGTGTCGATGCCCCGCTCGTTGAGTCCGCTCAGCTCGGAGAGCAGGACTTTGGGGTCGATGACGACGCCGTTGCCGATGACCGGGGTGCACCCGGGGGAGAGAATGCCGGAGGGCAGCAGGTGCAGCGCGTACTTCTGGTCGCCGACGACGACCGTGTGGCCGGCGTTGTTGCCGCCCTGGAAACGCACCACGTAGTCCACCGACCCGCCGAGCAGATCAGTGGCCTTGCCTTTGCCTTCATCACCCCACTGAGCACCGAGCAGCACAAGTGCGGGCACAGGCGTACACCCCTTCCGGGCGGGGCATCTGACAGTCAAGCTGCCCCGGATCGACGAAAACCCCTGGCGCAATCGCGACAGGGGCTCTTGCACAGAGAGCTTACGGGACAGGCAGCCGGGAGGCGAACAGGTGCTCATCCTCATCGACCCGAGGGCCCGGCGCACGGATGGTGAATCGGTCAGAATCGCCCGCGATGTGCTGTGTGCGGGCGTCCGTGACGCCAAGGTGTGCCTGCTGGACAGGCCGCAGGCGATGATGCACGCCCTGGCCCGGCGAGGCGGCCGGCGGGTGGTGATCATCGGGGACGACCGGGCCCTGCTGCGGGCGGTGGGCGTGCTGCTGAGCACCGGCGGGCTGACGCGGCACCCGCTGGCGGTGGTGCCGGTGGGGCCGGGGCCGGCGGTGGCGCTGGCCCGGGCCCTGGGTGTGCCGGCGGACGCGGTGGCCGCGTCCCGGGCGGCGCTGAGCGGCGCCGAGCGGACCGTGGACGTGCTGACCGACGACGCCGGCGGCGTGGTGCTGAGCATGCTGGGCATCCCCGCGCCGGAGCCGGAGGCCGGCCGGCGCCCGTGGTGGCGGTCCGCCCGCCGGGCGGACCCGGAAGAACGCGTACCGGCGCAGCGGCTGCGGATCGAGGCGGACGGCGAGGTCCTGGCGGATCTGGACGAGCCGGTGGCCGACGTGTCGGTGTCGGCCTCGGACGGGATGGCCCACATCGTGGTGCGGCGGCAGGCGGATGCGGCGGTGACCGTGACGGCGCGCTCGGTCACCGTGTCGGGGCCCGGGTTCAGCTACCGCGCGGACAGCGTGGACTGCGGTCCCGCGCAGTCACGGACCTGGCAGGTGCTGCCGGCCGCGCTGCGGCTGCGGGTGCCGGCGGGCTGAGCCGCCGACGGCGGCCCTCCCGGGGACCGCCCTACGCGCCGCGTTCCGGTGCGGTCTCGTCCGTTCCGCCGGCCGCGGGCTCCGCGACCGGCGGGTTCCGCCGCCGGAGGTCGTGCCAGCGTTCCAGGGAGGCGTGGAGCTCGGCCTGGAAGAAGGTCAGGAAGTCGACGGTCTCCGCAAGCCGCTGCCCGGCCGGGGTGGCGGGGCCGACCGCGTCGATCCCGGTACGCAGGGAACCGAGCCAGCGGTTGATCAACGCGTCGCGGTTGACCATCGCCTGGTACCAGGTGTCGTGGTGCAGCCGGTAGCGCTCACGGCGGGAGCCGGGCTGCCGCTCGCGGGTCACCAGGTGCACCTGGGAGAGGTAGCGCACGGCGCCGGAGACGGCGGCCGGACTGACCTGGAGCCGCTCGGAGAGTTCGGCCGAGCTGAGCGCGCCCTCGGGCGCGGTGAGCAGGCAGGCGAAGACCCGGGATCCCATCCGCTGCATCCCGGCGTCCACCAGGTCGGCGGCGAAGCGCTCGACGAACGTCGAGAGAGCCTCGTCACGCCCCTCGGCCGGCCGCGACGGGCGCTCGCCCGCGGCGCCGGGCCCGCGCTCCGGAGCGGGCCGCGGCCCGGGCCGGGCTTCCGTCGGCCGGTCCTTGCTCACCTGATCATCCTCCCATCAGCCGCTGCATGGTCTCATCCCGATCCCACCCGATCCATCTTCACAAATTTGTGAATTAACAGTATCTTGACACCATGACCCAGGCAACCAACGCCGCCATCGCAGTGTCCGGCCTCGTCAAGACCTTCGGCCGCACTCGCGCACTGGACGGACTCGACCTCCAGGTGGAGACCGGAGAGGTGCACGGCTTCCTCGGCCCCAACGGCGCCGGGAAGTCCACCACCCTCCGCGTACTGCTCGGACTCCTGCGCGCGGATTCGGGCACCTCGCGGGTGCTGGGCGGTGATCCCTGGCGGGACGCCGTCGAGCTGCACAGACGGCTGGCGTATGTCCCCGGTGATGTCGAGCTGTGGCCCAACCTCACCGGCGGCGAGGCCATCGACCTGCTGGCACGGCTGCGCGGCGGGATCAACCCGCGCCGCCGTGCCGAGCTCGTGGAGCGCTTCGACCTGGACCCCACCAAGAAGGGCCGCACCTACTCCAAGGGGAACCGGCAGAAGGTCGCCATCGTGGCCGCGCTCGCCTCCGACGCCGAGCTGCTGCTGCTGGACGAGCCCACGGCGGGCCTCGACCCGCTCATGGAGGTCGTCTTCCAGGACGTCATCTTCCAGGCCAAGGCGCAGGGCAAGACGGTCCTGCTGTCCAGCCACATCCTCGCCCAGGTCGAGAAGCTGTGCGACAAGGTCAGCATCATCCGGCTGGGCAAGATCGTGCAGTCCGGCACCCTGAGCGAGCTGCGGCACCTGACCCGCACCACCGTGGAGGCGGAGACCGAACGCCCGGCCACCGGCCTGGAGGAGCTGACCGGCGTGCACGACGTGCGCACCGGGGAGGACGGCCGCCTCCACTTCACCGTGGACGGCCGGCACCTGCACTCGGCGATCAGCACCCTCACCGAGGCCGGCATCCGCAGCCTCACCAGCCACCCGCCCACCCTGGAGGAGCTGATGCTCCGCCACTACGGCGACGAACTCGCGGCCAACGGCAACGGCAACGGCGGCCCCGGGGCCACCGCCGACGGCTCCACCGGGGCCCCGCGATGAGCGCCGTGACCGACGCCCGGTCCCCGGCGCCCGAACTGGCCGAGACCAGAGCCCCGCTGGCCGGCACCGGCATCCTGCTGCGGTTCGCCCTGCGCCAGGACCGCATCCGCATCCCGGTCTGGGCCGTGGCGCTGACACTCGGCACCGTGGCCACTGCGGCCAGCCTGGAAGGCCTGCTGCCCACCGAGGCCGACATGCGCGCCTCCGCGGAGGCCAACAGCTCCCCGGCCGGGCTCGCCCTGTCCGGCCCCATCCACTACGTGACCGACTACAACTACGGCTCGATGATGGGCCACCAGATGCTCGGCTTCACCGCCGTGCTGGTGGCGCTGATGAGCCTGCTGATGGTGGTGCGGCACACCCGCAACGAGGAGGAGACCGGCCGCGCGGAGCTGGTGCGCGCCGCAGTGGTGGGCCGCCACGCGTATCTGACGTCCGCGCTGCTGGTCACCGTCCTCGCCAACCTGCTGGTCGCCGCGCTGTTCGCACTGAGCCTCGGTCCGCTGCGGGCCGACGGCTACACCTGGGGCGGCGCGGTGCTCTACGGCGCCGCCCACGCCGCGGTGGGCATCTTCTTCGCCGCCGTGGCCGCGGTGACGGCGCAGATCAGCGCGCACGCGCGAGGGGCCTCCGGCATGGCCGGCGCGGTCCTCGGCATCGCCTACGTGCTGCGGGCCGTCGGCGACATCGACGCCGACGCACTGTCGTGGATGTCCCCGATCGGCTGGGCCCAGCGCACCTACGTCTACGTGGACGACCGCTGGTGGCCCCTGCTGATCGCACTCGCCGCCGCGGCCGCCGCGGCCGCCGCCGGGTACGCGCTCAGCGTCCGCCGGGACGTCGGCGCCGGGCTGCGTCCGCCGCGCCAGTCCCGGCCGGCCGCGTCCGGGCTGCTGGTGCGCCCCGAGGGTTTCGCGCTGCGGCTGCACCGCGGACTGCTCATCGGCTTCGGCACCGGCATGCTGGTGCTGGGCGCGGCCTACGGCGGTGTGCTCGCCGAGGTCGAGGACATGGTCGGCAGCATCGAGGCCATCCAGGAGGCCCTCGCCGAGCTGGGCGGCGCCTCCCTCGTGGACGCGTTCGCCGCCATGGTGATGCTGCCCATCTCGGTGATCGCCGCCGTGTACGCGGCGCTGGCCGCGCAGCGGCCACGGTCGGAGGAGACCTCGGGGCGGGCCGAGCCGCTGCTGTCGACCGCCCTGTCCCGCACCCGCTGGGTGAGCAGCCATCTGGTGGTCGTCCTGGGCGGCAGCGTCGGGATGCTGCTGGTTGCCGGGCTGGCCTTCGGGCTGGCCGGAGCCGCGTCCACCGGCGACAACGGGCTGATCCTCCGGCTGACGGGCGCCGCGCTGGTGTACGTCCCGGCGCTGTGGTTCACCGCGGGGCTCGCCGTGGCCCTGCTGGGGTGGCTGCCGCGGGCCGCCCCGGTGGTGTGGCTCGTCCCGGTGTACGGCTTCGTGGTCGGCTATCTGGGCCAGCTGCTGCGGTTCCCCGACTGGATGAACAACCTGTCACCGTTCGGCCATCTGCCGCAGGTGCCCGCCGAGAGCATGAACTGGCTCCCGGTGCTGATCCTCACCGCTCTGGCCGCGGCCCTGATCGCGTTCGGCCTGGCGGGGTTCCGGCGACGGGACCTGGAGACGAAGTGACACGGCGCCAACCGGACTGACCCGCCCCGGCGTTGACCGTCGGCGGGCGGCCCGCACCGGCCCCCCGTCCCTCTCCCGAGGGGCGGGGGCCCTGCCGTTTTCCGCCCTCCGTGCCGGTGTGGTCCGGCGGCCCTCAAGGCCGCCGCGCCCCGGCCCGTACGGAGCAAGGAAGCACCCGCTGGGACCCGCTGGAGGTGCGGGACCGGTGACTCACTGGTCGCATGTGGTTGACAGCCCGTCACGCCCCTCGCGTGCCGCACTCGACCAGGAGGTCATCCGTAACCATGAAGTCCCTGAAGTCCCTGAAGCCTCTCGGCGGCCGGCTGGCCGCCGGTGCCGCCGTCGCCGTTCTCGGCCTCGGTCTCGGCGCCCCCGTCTCGGTGGCCGCCGACGACAGCAAGCCGGCCAACCGCACCTCCCCGCTCACCGTCACCCCCGGTGCCGGCGGCGCGGGCACCCACGTCACCGTCAAGGCGAGCTGCCAGCCTGCCAGCCGGGCCCAGTCGCAGGCCTTCCAGCAGCCCATCGCCCTCAAGCAGGCGGCCCGCGGCCAGTGGGTCGGCACCGGCCGGATCAAGGAGCGCGGCCTGCAGGTCGGCAGAAGCTACCCGGTCACCGTCAAGTGCGCCGACGGCGTCTCGATCAGCAGCGCGTTCACCTTCACCGCCGCGCCGCCCACCGGGCACGCGGCGGCCGGATTCGGCGGCACCTCGGAGAGCAACTCCTCGATGACCGCCCTGGCCGTCGGGAGCGGCGTGGCAGCGGCCGGTGCGGCCGGGTACATGTTCTTCACCCGTCGCCGCAACGCCGGCAACCACGGCTGAGGAGTCCGGGCGTGCCTGAGAACCCGCGCCGACCAGCACGTCGGCGGACCCCCTCCGGCGCCACCGCCATCCCGGGCCGCACCCGCGGCGCTCTCAGGCCCGCCCCGACCGGCCGTCAGCACCGGCTCGCGGCCCGCAGCCGCCGTCTGGAGGCGGCGGCTGCNNGGCGATGCTGGCCGGTCTGGTCGCCCTGCAGGTCGTACCCGGGCCGGGGGACGGCGTCCGCGAGGCCCGGTCCTCCAGCAGCATCGCCGAGGGGGTCTCCCGGCCGCACGCCGTGGACGCCCCGGCGGCAGCGCCCGACTCCGGCTCCACCGCCGGTGCCGCGGAGGAGAGCTCCATATCCCTCCGGCCGATGGCGAAGATCGTCCCCCCGATGACCCGCTCCGAGCCGGTGCGCGTGCGGATCCCGCAACTGGGCACCGACGTCAGGGTCTTCGGCGCCGATCTGGAGCCCGACGGCGGCCCGCCCTCGCCGTCCGAGGAGAACGCCATGCGGGCCGCCTGGTACTCCGGCGGCGTCTCCCCCGGCGAACGCGGGACGGCGCTCCTCGTCGGGCACCTCGACACCTACGACGGGCCGGCCGCGTTCGCCGGCCTCGGTTCCCTCGAACCGGGACGGACGATCGAGATCGACCGCGCGGACGGCACCACGGCCACCTTCACGGTGGACTCCGTCGAGCAGTACCCGATCACCGATTTTCCCGACAAGCGGGTCTACGGATCCGTCGACACGCCGCAGCTGCGGCTGATCACCTGCGGCGGCCGGTGGACCAAGGACGGCGGCTACGACTCCAACATCGTCGCCTACGCCCGGCTCACCGGCTGACCAGCAGCGCGGACAGCCGCTCCGCGGCCGGCGACCCGGCCGTGACCGGTGCATAGTGACCCACCCCGGGCCAGCTCTCCAGGCGGGCCCCGGAGTGTTCCACGTACGCGGCGGACAGCTCGGGCGGTACCTGGGTGTCGTCCTCGCCGTGCACCAGCGTCACCGGCGCGGCGGGGACGGGCAGCCGCACCGGGTCGGGCCCCGGCAGCAGCCGCTCCAGGCGGCTGCTGCCGAGGAACTGTGCCACCGCGTGCCCGCCGGTCCCCAGCTCGGCCGCCCGGCCCAGATCGGCCACCGGCGCGACCGCCACGGTCCGGGCCACCCGCTGCGGAGCGCACGCCGCCGCCCACAGCGCGAGCTGACCGCCGGCCGAGTGCCCGGCCAGCACCACCGCGTCCTCCCCCGGGAGCGACCCGAGCGCGGCGGCCACATCCTCGAAGGTCTCCGGCCACCCCCCGCCGCCGCCCACCCTGCGGTACTCCACCAGTGCGACCGGCGTCCCCCGGCGCGCCAGCGCGGCGGCCAGCGGCGCCAGATGGGCCCGGTCATAGGCCTCCCGCCAGAATCCACCGTGCAGCAGCGCCAGGCGCGGCGGGCCCTCGCCGTACAGGTCGGTCACCTGCGAGGGGTGTGCGCCGTATCTCAGCGTGCGATCCGGCCGGGCCGGGGGCAGGGCGAGCAGGGCCTCCAGCTCGGCGGCGTCCCGCCCGGTCTCCCGCACCGGCCCGGCGGCCGGCGGCGCTTTCCCGTCGGCGCTCACGCCGGTGCCCGCAGCACCGCGCCCAGCTCGCGGGCCGCCCGCCAGGCGTCGGTGAAGGAGGTGTAGAGCGGGGTGAAGCCGAAACGCAGCACGTCCGGCTCCCGGAAGTCGCCCACCACCCCCCGCCGGATCAGCTCGGCCATCACCGCCGCGGCGTCCGCACAGCGCAGCGCGATCTGGCTGCCGCGTCGTCCGTGCGGGAGCGGCGTGGCACACACCACCGAGCCGGACGGCACGCACGCCTCGACACACTCCAGGAAGAAGTCGGTCAGCGCCAGACTCTTGGCGCGCACCTCCTCCACCCGGACGCCGTCCCAGACCTCCAGCGCCGCCTCCAGCGCGGCCATCGACAGGATGTCCGGGGTACCGACCCGGCCCCGCACGGCGCCGTCGGCCGGGGTGTAGCCGGCCTCCATCGCGAACGGCTCGGCGTGCGAGTTCCAGCCCGGCAGCGGCGAGTCGAAGGCGCCCTGGTGCGCGGCGGCGACATAGAGGTACGCCGGGGCGCCCGGCCCGCCGTTGAGGTACTTGTAGGTGCAGCCCACCGCGAAGTCCACGCCGTGCGCGTCCAGGCCGACGGGCAGCGCTCCCGCGCTGTGGCACAAGTCCCAGACCACCCGGGCACCCGCGGCGTGCACCGCAGCCGTGATCCCCGGCAGGTCGTGCAGCTCGCCGGTGCGGTAGTCCACGTGGTTGACCAGCACGGCCGCCGTGCGCGGTCCCGCCTCCCTGGCCACCGCCGCGGCCTCCACCGGGCGCAGCGTGCGGCCCGTCATCCGCGCCGCCGAGGCGGCGATGTAGCCGTCGGTCGGGAAGGTGGTGGCGTCGACCAGGATCTCGTCGCGCTCCCTGTCCGCGAGCCGGACGGCGCCGACCACGGCCTTGAGCACATTGACGCTGGTGGAGTCGCCCGCGACCACCTGCCCGGGGGCGGCGCCGATCAGCGGCGCGATGCGGTCCCCGACGCGCTCGGGCATGGTCCACCAGCCGGATTCGGTCCACGAGCGGATGCGCAGTTCGCCCCACTCGCGGCGGACCACCTCCGCGACCCGGCCGGGCACCGTCCGCGGCAGCGCGCCGAGCGAGTTGCCGTCGAGGTAGACGGTGTCGTCCAGGACGAAGTGCGCACGGCTGCCACGCAGCGGGTCGGCCGCGTCCAGCCGGGCGGCGCGCTCGTGAAGCTCTCCGCCGGCCTCCGGGCCGTCAGCGGCGTGAGTGCGTGCGGAGGTGTCAGACATGGCTGCGGGCCGTCCACAGCTCGGGGAAGACCTGCTTGCGGGCCCGCTTCTCCAGCCAGGACACGCCGGCCGAGCCACCGGTGCCGGTCTTGGCCCCCATCGCCCGCCGGGTGGCGGCCAGGTGGTCGTTGCGCCAGCGCCACACCAGTTCGGCGACCTCGGTCAGCGCCTCCCCGAGCTCGGTGAGCGGGTCGCCCTCGGAGTAGACGCGCTGCCAGACGGCCTCCACCGAAGGGTCCGGCTCGTAGCGCAGGGCCCGGTCCCGGTCGAGGACCTCACGGGGAATGTCCTCGCCGCAGCGGGCCAGGTAGGCCAGCACCTCGTCGTAGAGGCTGGGCTCGTGCAGGGCCTTCTCCAGCTCGTCGTGCACCCGCGGGGCGCCCCGGTGCGGCACCAGCATGGAGGCGGACTTCTCGCCGAGCAGGAACTCCATCCGCCGGTACATGGCCGACTGGAAGCCGGAGCCCTCGCCGAGCGCGGCCCGGTAGGAGTTGAACTCGCGGGGGGTGAGGTGGGCCAGCGGCTCCCAGGAGGCGTTCAGCGCGCTCAGCTCGTAGCAGGAGCGCCGCAGCGCCGCCAGCGCGGTGGGCAGGTCGTCCCTGCGCAGGGCTTCGGAGGCGGTGTGCCACTCGTGGACGATGACGGTGAACCACAGCTCCATGACCTGGGTGGTGACCAGGAAGGCCATCTCCCCCGGGTCGTCGGACAGCGGATGCTGGAGGTGGGTGAGGACGTCCGCCTGGATGTAGTCCTCGTACGGCGTGGTGCCCTGGAAGTCCAGGTGGGGCGCTTCGGGCTCCGGCTCGACGGGGTTCGGCATGGCTGGCTCCTTGCGTGGTCCGCCCGGGATCGCCGGGCTCAAGCGCAGAGTACTGTCCCCGGGCGCGGACGGCGCCCCGCAGGTCGCGGAGCGCCGTCCGTGCGGGCAGCGGCTGCTGCCGGGCCCCGGTCAGCCGAGGGTGTCCGCCGCGGTGGGCGAGCTGTCCCGCAGGAACGTCGTGCAGCGCTCGTACTCCGCCTCCTCGCCGATGGCCTGGGCGGCCCGGGCGAGGGCGTGCAGGGCGCGCAGGAAGCCGCGGTTCGGCTCGTGCTCGAACGGCACCGGGCCGTGCCCCTTCCAGCCGCTGCGGCGCAGCGCGTCGAGACCGCGGTGGTAGCCGGTGCGGGCGTAGGCGTAGGACTCGACCACCCGGCCGTCCGCGAAGGCGTCGTCGGCCAGCTGCGCCCAGACCAGGGACGAGGCCGGGTACCTGGCGGCCACCTCGGCGGGGTCCTTGCCCGCGGCGAGCAGCTCCCGCGGCTCGGGGTCGTCGGGCAGATGGGTCGGGGGCGGACCCCCGAGCAGGTTCTCGTGAATGGCCATGGTTCCCAGTCTGACAGGCGGCCGGGTCAGGCGAGCCGGGTGCCGGTGGAGCGCAGGTCGGCGCAGGCCTTGGTGACCCGCTCGGCCATCGACGCCTCGGCGGCCTTGCCCCAGCTGCGCGGGTCGTAGGTCTTCTTGTTGCCGACCTCGCCGTCGATCTTCAGCACGCCGTCGTAGTTGCGGAACATGTGGTCCGCGACGGGGCGGGTGAAGGCGTACTGGGTGTCGGTGTCGAGGTTCATCTTCACCACGCCGTTGTCCAGCGCGGTGGCGATCTCCTCCCGGGTGGAGCCGGAGCCGCCGTGGAAGACGAAGTCGAACGGGCTCTGCTTGCCGTACTTGGCGCCGACGCCCTCCTGGAGGTCCTTGAGGAGTTCGGGGCGGAGCACCACGTTGCCCGGCTTGTAGACGCCGTGCACGTTGCCGAAGGAGGCGGCCAGCAGGTAGCGGCCCTGCTCGCCCAGGCCGAGGGCCTCGGCGGTGCGCAGGGCGTCGTCGACCGTGGTGTAGAGCTCGTCGTTGATCTCGTGGCTGACGCCGTCCTCCTCGCCGCCGGTCGGGGTGATCTCGACCTCGAGGACGATCCGGGCGGCGGCGGCCTCGGCCAGCAGCTCCCGGGCGATGTCCAGGTTGTCCTTCAGCGTCTCCGCGGAGCCGTCCCACATGTGGGACTGGAACAGCGGGTTCTCGCCGCGGGAGACCCGCTCCCTGGAGAGGGCCAGCAGCGGCCGGACGTAGCCGTCCAGCTTCTCCTTGGGGCAGTGGTCGGTGTGCAGCGCGATGTTCACCGGGTACTTGCCGGCGACGATGTGCGCGAACTCGGCCAGTGCCACCGCGCCGGTGACCATGTCCTTGCTGTACTGGCCGCCCAGGAACTCGGCGCCGCCCGTGGAGATCTGCACGATGCCGTCGCTCTCCGCCTCGGCGAAGCCGCGCAGCGCCGCGTGGAGAGTCTGGGTCGAGGTGACGTTGATCGCGGGGTAGGCGAACTTACCGGCCTTCGCCCGGTCGAGCATCTGCTGGTAGACCTCGGGGGTTGCGATGGGCATCTGTCCGCTCCTCTTGGGGTGTGCGTGGTGTCCGGATCGGCTCAACGGAACGACGTCATCGTCGGCCCCATCCTCCCAGACCGGCCCGGATGCTCCGGCAGGCAGCGCCCCCGCGCCGCGGAACATCCGGGGCGCACCCGGACACGTCGGGCGTCCCGCCGGTCGCGGGTTTCACGTGAAACGGCGACGCTGGGTGATCACCGCAGGCCGGCCCGGCCGCCGGAACGGCCGGGCGCGCGACCGGACGGGTGACTCAGCCCAGGCCCAGTTCGCCGAGGCCGTAGGCCTGGAGGTAGCGCAGCCCGGCCTTCTCCACCGCCGGGGCACCGCCGCGCTCGACGAGAACGGCCACGGCAACCACCTCGGCGCCGGCCTCACGGGCCGCCTCGACCGCGGTGAGCGGGGATCCGCCGGTGGTGGAGGTGTCCTCCACCACCAGCACCCGGCGCCCGGCGATGTCCGGCCCCTCGATCCTCCGCTGCATGCCGTGCTTCTTCTGCTCCTTGCGCACCACGAAGGCGTCCAGCGCCCGGCCGCGGGCCGCGGCCGCGTGCAGCATGGCGGTGGCCACCGGGTCGGCACCGAGCGTGAGCCCGCCGACCGCGTCGTAGTCCAGGTCCGCGGTGGCGTCCAGCATCACCTGGCCGACCAGAGGAGCGGCCAGGCCGTCCAGGGTGACCCGGCGCAGGTCGATGTAGTAGTCGGCCTCCAGCCCGGAGGAGAGTGTCACCCTGCCGTGAACCACGGCCTTGTCCTTGATCTGCCGCAGCAGCTCGTCGCGCACGCTCATGGCTGCGACACTACGACACGTCCGGCCGGCGCCAGGTCCAGCGGCTGCTGATCTCCAGCGGGTCGATGGGCGTCACCAGCCGGGGGTGGGTGTTCAGACCGTTCGGCGGGCCGGACTGCGGCTCCACGCAGACCGCCTCGGGCTGCTCGTCGTAGATGACGACCCACTCCGAGCGGCTGCTGACCGTCAGCTCCAGCTCCCCGGGCCAGGTGAGGGTGGCCGAGACGCCCTCGGGCATGTGGAAACAGTCGTCCCACGGTCCCGGGCGGGGCTCGACGCGCCGGCCGGTGGGCAGCTTGTCCGGTCCGCGCTCGGCCTGCCAGGCGGCGGAGAAGCCGATGACGGCCTCCGGGCCACCGGGACGGAGAGTGCGCAGGAACCAGGGGTGCCAGCCGGCCTGGGCGGGGAAGGAGTCGCCCGTGGTCTCCACACCCAGGGTGAGATCCAGCCCGCTGCCGTCCTCGGCCAGCTCCACGAGCTGGGTCACCCGCCCCTCGTACGGCCAGGGGTCGGCCAGGTCGCAGGTGAAGACGGCGGAGGTGGCGTCGGCGCGCGCCGTGCGCCACTCCCGGCGCCGGACGGTGCCGTGGATGGCGTGGTCACCGGCGTCCTGGGGCAGCCGGTGCTCCCGCACGCCGTTCCGGAACCTCCCGTAGCCCGTACGGCCGCACCAGGGGGCCATCACGAAGGAGCCGAACCTCTCGCCCTGCCGGAGCAGCTCGGTGCCGCCGATGCGGAGGGAGGCGAGCCGGGCGCCCTGGTCCGGACGGACGGTCAGCTCGACGTCGGCGGCGCGGAGCAGCACACCGCGGTCTGTGTCATGAATGGTCACCCCTCGACGATAACGAGACCGGCCGGGGCGCACCGGCGCTTCCGCCCTCAGGAGCGCCGGCGGAGCGCCCGGCCGACCGCGACCGCACAGACCAGGGCGAGAGCCGCCGCCGGGGCGGCCCAGCGCAGCACGTCGGTGCCCGAGGGTGAACCGCCCGGGCCGGGCTCCGGCGCGTACCGCCCGCGCGGCGGGGCGTGGTCCACCTCCTCGGCGCTGCGTCCGATCATGGTGCGGCGGGCGACACCGGCCTCCGGGGTGCCGGGCGGGCCGGCGGCCGGCGGGGCGCCGACGAGGTCCTCCTCGGCCCGCGGTGCGGACTCGGGGCTTTCGGGGCCCTCGGGTGCCGGGCCCTCCTCGCGGGGAGGGCTGCCGGGAGTGCCGGACTCCTTCTCGGGTCCCCCGGGCGCGCCCGGGCCGGCCCCGCCGTCGGCCGGTGCGGTGTCGGGAGGGTTGTCCGGGGCCGGGATGCCGGGGATGGCGCGCTCGTTGTCCTCCGGTTCACCGATGCCGGCCGGCGGGGAGGGCTCGTCGGCGGATGCCTCGCCGGGCGGTGCGTCGCGGCCCAGGTCCCCGACGAGAGCCTCGGTGAACCGCTCCAGCAGCCGCCGGCCGGTGGCCTGCCGCTGCTCCGGTTCGAACCGCGCCAGCCTGCCGGTGGCTTCGACGGTCCCGGTGAAGGAGAGAGTGGTGCCGGAGCCGTCCGCCGTGGGACGGGGCACCACGGTGAGGGTGAGCCGCACGGTGCCTTCGCCGCGGGCCTCGCTCCCCTCTCCCTCGACGGTGAAGCCCTCGCCGTGGCCGCTGATCCCCAGTCCGCCGCGGTAGGTGATGGTGGAGCCGCCGATCCGCAGACGCAGCCGTCCGCCCGGAGCGGCCGGGTCCCCGTCCGGTGCCGGCTGAAGACCGGGAACGCAGCGGGCGACGCGCTCCGGATCGGTGAGCGCGGACCTCACGACAGCGGCGGAAAACGGGACATAGATCTCGTGCTCCATGCCCGGAGCCTACCCACTCGACGGCCCGGCGGCGCCAGGTGCGGCGCAAACGTCTCTGCACGGTGTCAGCGGTCCGCCGCCGGGCCGTCCGCCTCCACGGCCTGCCCGGTGGCACTCTCCAGCGGACTCACCCAGAAGGTGGCGGCCAGCAGCACCGCGACGACCGTGACGCCCGCGGCCAGCAGCACCCAGCGGGCGCGCCGGGTCAGGTCCCGCCGGAAGAGCCAGAGCACCACGGCCGCGCCGGCCAGGGTGTTGACCACGCCGGTCAGCAGGGCGGCGTTCAGCCGCCCCAGGAGCGGCAACAGGAGAAAGGGGAAGGCCAGGCCGCCGGTCAGCGCGCCGACGTAGTCGGCGGCGGACAGATCTGCCATCGCCCCCCCGGCGTCCTGCCGGCGGATGCGCTGGATGAGCGTCATCAGCAGCGGCATCTCCGCGCCGATGAGCACGCCCAGCAGAAGGGAGTAGCCGATCAGCACCGGGCGTGCCTCGCCGAACCAGAGGTACCCGGCGTACAGCACCATCGCCGAGCTGCCGCCCGCCAGCGCCAGCAGTGTCTCGATCATCCCGAAGCTGAACGAGGGGCTCCGGCGCAGCCGCTTGGCGGCCAGCGAGCCGATCCCCATGGCGAAGACCATCAGGGACAGGACGATGGAGGTCTGGGTGACGGTGTCGCCCACCAGGTAGTCGGCCAGGGCGATGAGCTGGAGTTCGTACACCAGCCCGCAGGCCGCGCAGACGAACACGGCGGCCAGCACCAGGGCGCGGCCGATGCCGGCCGGCACGGGCAGCCGGACGGAAGGTTCCTCCCCCGCGGGCGCGGACACCGGGGGAGCGGCCTCGGTGGAGTCGAGCATGTGCGGAACGCTACGTCACTCAGTGCGCATGAAGCGTCACCCGCCGGAGTGGTACACTGGGCGACGCGCCGCCTCCTGGGAGCCAACCGCCTTGCGCACCCGTGGAGTTGCGGCGGCGTCGCACCTGCCGCCGGCACGGGCGCCCGCGGGAGGGCGTCCGGGCAGGCCGATCCGGGTCCGGGTGGCGACGAGTTGGCGCTCCTGGGGGTAGGCGTGCCAGGTGCGCCAGTGGATCTGCTCCCCGCATCGCTGGGCGAGCAGGGCGGTGAAGGCGTGCGGATCGCCGGGGAAGGTGCCGACGAGACCGCTGGGATGGTCGGCGACCAGCGCCAGCAACTCCTGGGCCCGGCCCGCGAAGGAGCCGCCGCCGAGATGCTCTATTCGGGCCGCGAACTCGTACTCGAAGCGGTCGAGCCGCCGGGAGACGCCGAGCGGCAGTGGCGTGCTGCTGCCGGCCATGCAGGCCACTGTTTCGGAGAAGCTGCCTTCCGCCGCATCGAGGAACACCTGGTGCGAAGCACCGATGACCCGCAACTGTACATGATTCTCCCCCAGTTGCAGATCGAGCGCCGCCAGGGCCGGCAGCGGCTCCAGGTCGAGCGCCCAGGCCAGGTCGGCGGCCCTGGTGTCGGTATAGGCGGTCTGAAGAGTGGTGAGCATGGGTCGGCTCCTGCACGCACGCGGCGAAGGATGTGCCGGCCGCCCCCGGCGGGACGGAAGCGGCCGCGGCCGGGGGCGCCCGGGCCTGCTGAGCCCGGGCCGCGGATCCCGGAGGGAGGACCACCGTTCCACCTGACGCACCGCACTCACAGGGGTTTTGACCAACTTGCCATGGTTTCCCCCGGACGGGGGATGCACTAGGTCAGGTGTCCACCGGACGGCCGCCCGCAATACGAACAGTCGTGCACGCTGACCGCGCGCACCCCCCTGCGAATCGCTCCACCCGGTCCCGGTTTGTGTGGAATGTGGGTCACAACTCAGCTTGCTTCACATCTCGGCTGCACAACGGTCACTCGGGCGCACTTGTTCGGGCGCGGTGGAGTGAGGAAGCTCTCCGCAACTTCACACCCGAAGTCATCACACCGCGGAAGGCCCGAAGATGACCCGATTCGGCAAAACGTCGAAGCTGGTCGCGGCCTCGCTCGTGGGGGCCCTGGCCCTCACAGCGTGCAGCAGCGACAACGGCAACGACGATGGCGACTCCAAGGACAACGGCAGTGGCGACGGCCCCAGCGGCACCGTCACTCTGGCCTGGGGCCAGCCGTTCGACAGCTACAACAACACTACGGCCGGGGCGAACTCCTTCGCCAATGTCATCGTGCTGAACTGGGTGACCACCGGTTTCTGGCAGTTCGCCGGCGAGGACGGTCTGCTCACCCCGAACGAGGAGTTCGGCACCTACGAGCAGACCTCCGAGGACCCGCTGGTCGTCGAGTACACGATCAACGACGACGCGGTCTGGTCGGACGGCGAGTCGATCGACTGCGATGACTTCCTGCTGTGGTGGGCCCAGCAGAGCGGCAAGTCCCCGTTCTCCGTGATCGGCTCCGCCGGCATCGAGGACACCGCGGTGCCCGAGTGCGAGGCCGGCGACAAGCACTTCGTGCTGGAGTACGGCACCCCGTACGCCGACTGGGCGGCCAACGGCCCCAGCCACGGCAACACCACCATGATGCCGGCGCACGTGGTCGCCGACCAGGGCGGCATCTCCACCGACGAGCTGATCGAGGCCATCAAGTCCGAGGACTGGGACGCCCTCGAGGACGCCGCCGAGTTCTTCAACAACGGCTGGCTGATCGACGGCGGCCTGCCGGACGCCGAGCTCATCCCCTCCTCCGGCCCCTACCTGCTGGACTCCTACGAGGAGGGCCAGCACGTCACCCTGAAGTACAACGAGAACTACTGGGGTGAGGCGCCGGCGACGGAGACCATCGTCATCCGCCAGATCGCCGAGCCGGAGATGGCGCAGGCGCTGGAGAACGGCGAGGTCGACATCATCGCCCCGCAGCCGACCGTCGACATGGTCGAGCAGATCAACGCGCTGTCCGGCATCAACTCGCAGGTGGGCAACGGCTACACCTACGAGCACCTGGACTTCAACTTCAACGAGGGCCCGTTCTCGGACAACCTGGCGCTGCGTGAGGCGTTCGCCCTGTGCGTGCCGCGCCAGCTGATCGTGGACAACCTGATCAAGCCGGTCACCCCGGACGCCCCGGTCAAGCAGATCCGCAACATCGCGCCGTGGGACCCGGGCTTCGACGAGGCCAACGCCCACATCGCCGAGGAGCTCGAGCAGTACGGCGAGCAGGACATCGAGCGGGCCCGCGAGATCCTCGAGGAGGAGGACGCGGTCGGCACCACCATCAAGGTGCAGACGCTGGACAACCAGCGCCGCAACGACACCGGCGCCCTGATCAAGGACGCCTGTGACGAGGCCGGCTTCGACGTCGACTTCTCGGCCACCCCGGACTTCTTCGCGACCGACGGCGGCCTGTCCCAGGGCACCTTCGACGTGGCGATGTTCGGCTGGATCGGCTCCTCGCTGATCTCCGGCTGGAACTCCACCTTCAAGACCGTCGAGGAGTGCACCGCCGACGGCAAGGGCAACAACAACGGCTGCTACTCCAACCCGGAGGTCGACAAGCTGCTGCAGGAGGTGCTGGTCGAGGCCGACCAGGAGACCGCCCTGCAGATGGTCGCCGAGATCGAGAAGATCCTGTGGCAGGACCTGGCCACCATCCCGATCTTCCAGCACCCGAACATCACCGCCTGGGCCGAGAACGTCGAGAACATCGTTCCCAACCCCACGCAGACCGGCGTCGTCTGGAACATGCCGGAATGGAGCAAGAGCTGACGCACTGACCCGGCTCACCGGCCGGTGAGCCGAGTCCCGCAGCAGCACAACGCAACACCCTTGCGGGGCCGGGGGGCCTCACCCCCCGGCCCCGCGCTCTGCGTACTGCCCCGTTCCTCGCCTGTTCCTCTTCCTTGAATCTCAGGAGTCAGCGCCATGCTCGTCTTCATCGCGCGGCGGCTCTTCGTCTCGGTGTGGGTCTTCCTGGCCGCCTCCGTCGTGATGTTCAGCCTCGCCGCGAACGTGGGAGATCCCCTCGCCGACGCGAGACAGCTACCGGACGGTGATGCCCAGGCGCGTGCGATCGCCGACATCACCGAGCGGATGAACCTCGACAAACCCCTCGTCATCCGCTACTTCCTGTGGATGGGCGCCGCCCTTACCGGGGATCTCGGCGTCAATCGTCAGGGCCACAGCGTCAACGCCATGCTGGAGAACGCCATCGGCGCGACCCTCCAGCTGGTGACCGCCGCCACGGTGATCGCCATCGTGGTGGGCATCAGCATCGGCGTCATCTCCGCTCTGCGGCAGTACAGCGGCCTGGACCACACCGTCACCTTCGTCGCCTTCGTCTGCTTCTCCCTCCCGCTGTTCTGGGTCGGCACCCTGCTCAAGCAGTTCCTGGCCATCGACCTGAACAACTGGCTGCGGGACCCGGCCATCTCGCCCTTCTGGATCGGGCTGATCGCCTTGATCACCGGCCTGGCCTGCGGGTCGCTGGTGGTGGGCGACCGGCGGTCCCGGCTCACGGTCTTCGTGAGCACCACCGTCGCCATGGCGGTCCTGCTCACGGTGCTCTCGGCCACCAACTGGTTCGCCGACCCGGGCCTGGGCGTCATCGTCATCGCGCTCACCGCGCTCGCCGGCGCCCTGGCGTTCACCACGCTGGTGAGCGGGCTGGAGTGGAACAGTCCGCCGATGCGTGCCGCGCTCGTCGCGGCGGGCCTGGGCGTGGTGGCGCACTTCGCGCTCGACGCGGTGCTGCGCGACCCGAACTTCGCCACCATCATGCTGCTCGCGCTGATCACGGTCGGCATCTGCTACGCCGTCGGCTGGTTCGTCGGCGGCGAGCTGTACCGGCGGGCCGCCATACCCGCGGCGGTGCTCACCGGCCTCTTCACCGGCGCGGTGATCTTCACCGACCGGATGCTGCAGTCCTTCGCCTCCTACAGCGACTCGGTCAACAACCGGCCGATCTCCACCATCGGGGCGAGCACCCCCAACTACGAGGGCACCTTCTGGCAGAGCGGCCTGGACTCGTTCGGCCACCTGGCACTGCCCACGCTGGCCCTGGTCCTGGTGTCACTCGCTGTCTACACGCGTTACACGCGGGCGAGCATGCTGGAGGTGATGAACCAGGACTACGTGCGGACCGCACGGGCCAAGGGTCTCACCGAACGGGCCGTGATCACCCGGCACGCGCTGCGCAACGGGATGATCCCCATCACCACCCTGACCGCATACGACATCGGCACGCTGCTCGGCGGAGCCGTGGTGACCGAGGAGGTCTTCGGCTGGCGGGCCATGGGCGTCATGCTCATCACCGGCATCCGCGAGGGCGACCCCATGCCCATCATGGCGTTCTTCCTCGTCAGCGGTGGCGCGATCGTGGTGTTCAACATGGTCGCGGACATCGCTTACGCCTTCCTCGACCCCCGTATCCGGCTGTCCTGAAGGAGATTGACCAATGTTGCGCAAAGCGCAGACAGCGGAAGCGGAGCAGGGCCCGGGCGCGGCCGGAGACGCGCAGGGGATGTCCGTCGAAGCCCGCACCCAGGCCCAGCTGGTCACCCGCCGGTTCTTCCGGCACAAGGGCGCCCTGATCGGCATGATCGTGTTCGGTTTCGTGGTGGTGCTCTCCGTCACCTCCATCGGGGCGGGCCCCCTCCCCGGCTGGTGGGACAAGAACGCCACCTCCACCGGCGCCATCCTGGACGGCGGCCGGCCCACCCTCAGCGTCTGGCCGACCTTCCTCGGCGGCGGCGGGGTGCACCTGGGCGAGCACCCGTTCGGCCAGGACAACACCGGCCGCGACTACTTCGCGCTGACCATGCGCGGCACCCAGGTGTCGCTGGTCATCGCCTGCCTGGTCGGGCTGGTGGCGACCTTCGTGGGAACAGTCATCGGTGCCGCCGCGGGCTACTTCCGCGGGTGGGCCGAGGCGTTCCTGATGCGGATCACCGACGTGATCATCGCCATCCCGGCGCTGGTCCTGGCCGCGCTCATCGGCGCCCTGGTCGGCGGCCGGGGCATCGTGCTCTTCGGCATCTTCCTCGGCCTGATCACCTGGACCCAGACGGCGCGGCTGGTCCGCGGCGAGGTGCTCTCGCTGCGGGAGAAGGAGTTCGTGGAGGCCGCCCGTTCGGTGGGCACCTCCGCCAAGCGGATCATTTTCAAGCACATCCTGCCGAACACCGTGGGCATCATCATCGTGTCGGTGACGCTGGCCATCGCGGCCGCGGTGCTGCTGGAGTCCGCGCTGTCCTTCCTGGGCCTGGGCGTTCAGCCCCCGGACACCTCACTGGGCCGGCTGATCACGGACTACCGCACGGCGCTGACCACGCGTCCGTGGCTGTTCTACTGGCCGGGCCTGTTCATCATCGCCATCGCCCTGTCCGTCAACTTCATCGGTGACGGGCTGCGCGACGCCTTCGACCCCCGACAGAACCGGGTGCGTAACTGATGTCGATCAACCCACCGCTGAACACCGGCGGCTTCGCCCCGAAGGACTTCGGCGACGCCTCGGTGACCGAGACCGCGGCGGACGTGCACGCGGCGAAGACCCTCGCCGACTCGCTGCCGCCCACCGACGAAGAGGTCCTCAAGGTCGAGAACCTGACCGTCGAGTTCCCCACCGACGACGGCACGGTCCGGGCCGTCCGCGGCGTCGACTACACCCTGCACGCCCGGGAGGTCCTGGGCATCGTCGGTGAGTCCGGCTCCGGCAAGTCGGTGTCCTCGATGGCCGTGATGGGGCTGCTGCCGCGCAGCGCGCGGATCAACGGCAGCATCCTCTACCGGGGCACCGACCTGCTGAAGATGCGGCAGAAGGACCAGCGGGCGCTGCGCGGGGAGAAGATCGCGATGATCTTCCAGGACCCGATGACCTCGCTGAACCCGGTGCACACCATCGGCGACCAGCTCGCCGAGGCCGTGCTCGCGCACCATCTGGTCGCGCCGCGGGCCGCGATGGCCAAGGCCAGGGAGATGCTCGATCTGGTGGGCATCCCGCAGGCGGAGAAGCGGCTGCGGGCCTACCCGCACGAGTTCTCCGGCGGCATGCGGCAGCGCGTGATGATCGCCATGGCGATCATCAACGACCCGGACATCATCATCGCCGACGAGCCGACCACGGCCCTGGACGTGACGGTCCAGGCGCAGATCCTGGAGAAGCTCCTCGAGGTGAAGGACGCCGTCAACGCGGCGATCGTCATGATCACCCACGACCTCGGGGTGATCGCCGGGATGGCTCACAAGACGCTGGTGATGTACGCCGGCAAGCCGGTGGAGGTCGGCGAGACGGACCAGGTCTTCTACGAGCCGAGGATGCCCTACACCGCGGGCCTGCTGGGTTCGGTGCCGGACCTGGAGGGCGAGCGGACGGACCGGCTGCGGCCGATCACCGGTACCCCGCCTTCGCTGATCCACCTGCCGCCGGGCTGCCCGTTCTCCCCGCGCTGCCCGCTGGCCACCGACATCTGCCGGGAGTCCGAGCCCGCGCTGACCATGGCGGAGAACGGCCACAAGGCGGCCTGCCACCACAGCGACAGGCTGGCGGAGGCCGAGGACCCGACGGCGTTCTTCCGCGACACCCCCCTGACGGAAAGCGAGGAGGGACGATGACCACGGATACTCAGGCGGCCGACGGCGCGCAGATCACCGGAACAGGCACCGAGAGCGACGGCGAGCTGCTCCGGGTGGAGGACCTGGTGGTCAACTTCCCGGTGCGCGGCGGGGGTCTGATCCGCCGGACGGTCGGCCAGGTGCAGGCCGTCAGTGGGGTGTCGTTCTCCGTGCGGGCGGGCGAGACGCTGGGCGTGGTCGGCGAGTCCGGCTGCGGCAAGTCGACCACCGGGCGGGCCGTCCTGCAGCTGGTCAAGCCCACCTCGGGCTCGGTGCGCTTCATGGGCCAGGAGATCACCGGTCTGAGCGCCGGGCAGCTGCAGCCGGTGCGGCGCAACGCCGGCATGGTCTTCCAGGACCCCTACGCCTCGCTCAATCCGAAGCTGCCGGTGAACGACATCATCGCCGAGCCGCTGAAGGTGCAGGGGCGCTGGCGGGACGGCGGCAAGGACCGGGTGGCGGAGCTGCTGAGGCTGGTGGGCCTGAGCCCCGAGCACGGCAACCGCTACCCGCACGAGTTCTCCGGAGGCCAGCGCCAGCGCATCGGCATCGCCCGGGCGCTGGCCCTGCAACCGCGGCTGCTGGTGCTGGACGAACCGGTCTCCGCGCTGGACGTCTCGGTGCAGGCGGGCGTGGTGAACCTGCTGGAGGACCTGCAGGACCAGCTCGGCCTGGCGTACGTGTTCATCGCGCACGACCTGTCGGTGGTCCGGCACATCTCCGACCGGGTCGCGGTGATGTACCTGGGCAAGGTGGTCGAGACCGGCACCCGCGAGCAGGTGTACGAACGCCCTTCGCACCCGTACACCCAGGCGCTGCTGTCGGCCGCGCCGCTGGCCGATCCGCGCAAGGAGCGGCGCCGCCGCCGCGTGGTGCTGACCGGCGACGTGCCCAGTCCGATCGACCCGCCCAGCGGCTGCCGTTTCCGGACCCGTTGCTGGAAGGCGCAGGACATCTGTGCCACCGAGGAGCCGGCGCTGAAGGACCGGGGCACCGGCCACCCCGCGGCGTGCCACTTCGCCGAGGAGGACACCAAGGTCGTCTGAGGCGGGCCCGGCGAGCGACGCCGGCCCCGAGGAGCCCCCGGCATGCGCCCCTGGCATGTGCCGGGGGCTCCTTCGCTCGTTTTGCGCCAGACAACGGTCCAGTCCTTTGATCCTCTTGACGGTGTCCTGGCAACACTGCAACTCTTTTTCCGATCGCGTGATCCACTGCACAGCCTGCGGCCGAACGGGGGCGCCCGGGCATGCCTCTCCGGCATGCCGTGGCACGTTCATCTCCTTCGCTCAGCCCACCGCACCGGGGCCCGACAGGGCACTCGTGGTGCGGCCGGACCCCGGATCCGGCCGGCGGTACCAACCCCTCGCCTGACCGACGAGCACAGGAGCAGACATGGCGACGAACCTCACCGAAGAGCTCAGCATCCGCGACACCACCGACGGCGAGGCCTTCGACCTGGCCATCGGCGAGCTGGAGACCGATGTCCCGGCGGCCGAGGCCGGCCAGTGGGCCTGGCGTACCTGCGCCGGCGTCTACTGCGTCTGACAGGACAGGCGCGGTGCCGGCCGGGGGACCGGCCGGCACCGCCGTCCGTTTCGGCAGCCACCCGGGAGTCGCAGCATGCCGCCCACCCCTCGTCCGCCGGCCGCCCTGCTGACGCTGCCTCCCGCCGCCGGAACCCCGCCGCCCGGGCTGCCCGGCGCCACGGCCCGGCTGGTCGCCCTGGTGCGCGAGGGGTCGGCGGGCCGCATGTTCCCGCCGGTCCTGGTTCCCGGGCCGGACGGTGTCCTCGCCCCGGACCGGGAGCTGCGCGGGAGCGCCGACGCCGACCGGCTGGCCGCCCTGCTGGCCACCGATGACTTCCGGCCGCTGCGCGACGCGCTCGGGCGGCTGGAGGACTGGTGCGCCCGGACCGCGCCCCGGTACCGCTCCGAGCTCGCCTCCGGCGTCCTGACAGTGGCCAATCCCGGACTCTTCGGCCCGCTGGTGGCCGAGCTGTTCACCGTCTGCGCGGCCGGCCGGCCCGCGACGGCGCACCGCTTCGCCGCCGAACGCACCGCCCAGTGCCAGGAGTTCCTCGCTCTCTTCCTGACCCGGCTGCGCCGGGACATGGATGCCGGGGCGCCGGGCGGGCCGGTGCTGCCCGGGCCGGTCACGGCGCTGCGCGCGGACGGCGAGGAGACCCACAACGGCGGCCAGCGGGTCCTGCGGCTGACCGGCCGGGACGGCACGGAGGTCGCCTACAAGCCGCGTCCGGCCACCGGGGAGGCGCTGTTCCTGGCCGAAACCGGCTCCCTCTTCGCGCTGCTCAACTCCCTCCCGGCGGCCTCCGGTCCCATCCGGCTGCCGGTCCTCGGCTGCCGGACCGGACCGGCGGAGGACCCCGGCTACAGCTGGCAGGAGTGGGTCGCCCCGCCCGCCGAACGCGGCACCCTCCGGTCGGACGGCCGCTGGCGGATGACCGGCACCGTGCTGAGCCCCGAACGCGCCCAGGACTTCTGGCACCGCGCCGGAGCCCTGACGGCCGTCTGCTTCGGCCTGGGCATCGCCGACCTGACCGGGGACAACCTGCTGGCGGGCAGCCGCCCGGGCGACGACGGGCCGTTCCTCTACCCGGTCGACATGGAGGCGTACTTCGCGCGGCTGTACCGCCTCAACCACTCCGGGCTGGTCTTCGACCCGGACGGCGACGGCTACCACCACGTGGGGCTGGAGAGCGAGGCCCGCTGGTGCGGCCCGGGCGGCCCGGTGCTGTACTGGCGCCCGCTGCCGGACGGCGGGCTCGCCCTGCACCGCAGAACGGGGCCGGTGCTGCGCACCGAGACCCGGTCCGTGGTGGGCGACACCGAGGGGCGCACCGGCTACGGGCCCTATCTGCCGGCCATGCTGCGCGGCATGTTCGACGCCTGGACGCTGCTGGGGCGGCACCGTGCGGCGGTCCGCACCTTCGTCGCCGGCCGGGCGGCGCGGGAGTGGGTGCGGGTGATCCCGCAGCGCACGGCCGCCTACAGCCGGGCGCTGGGCGAGCGGCTGTGGCCGGAGGACGGCGGCGCCCCGGGCCACCGGCCGGCCCACGGTCCCGGGCGCGGTCCGACGCACGGCCCGGACGGCACCGGGACGGACAACGGTGATCCGGGCGGCTTCCGGCCCGACGAACTGCGGCAGCTCGAACTCGGCGACGTGCCCTACTTCTTCCGTTCCGCCGACGGCGGGCCGCTGCTGCGGATGATGCCGCCGCCGGGGCCGTTCCGGACCGCCCCCGCCGAGACCCGGTCGCGGCACGACCTCGTGCTGCCCCCGGTACCGGCCGTGCGGGAGGGGGCGAACCTGACCCTGGCCGGGCTCGGCATCGCGCTGCGGGACGCCGTGGAGTACGTCGCCGGGCAGGAGACCGGCCGGCTGACCGACGACGCGGACCACCGCGTGCTGATCCGGCTGCGAGGACCGGAGGACCGGCAGGTCGGCTTCGCCTGGCCGGAGGTCGGCCGGCGGATCACCTACCGCTGGAACACCACGAAGGTGCGCCTGAGCATCGAGGAACTGCGCGCCCCGGTGACCGCCCCGTGACCGGTACGGCCTTCGAGCCGACGCCCCCGGCCCGGCGGGAAGCCCGCACCGCTTCGCTTCCCCTGCCCCTGGCCGACCCCGGTCCGGCGGCTCCGGTGCCGGCGCTGCCGCCGGCCGCCTCGCGCCTGGTGGAGGCGGTCCGGAAGGGCACGGCCGGCGGGCTGCTTCCCCCGCTCACGGCACCGGGCCCCGGCCACACCGCGATGCCGGCCGGGCACCTCGCCGGTGCGGCCGACGCCCGGCGGCTGGCCGCGGCCCTCTCCCGGCCCGCCTGCCGCCCGCTCCTGGACCTGCTGGAGGAGCTGGAGAGCTGGTGCGCGCGCACCGCTCCCACCGCCTCCGGCGTCCTGGCGCCCGGGGTGCTCTCCCCCCTGGATCCGGGCCTGTTCGGCCCGCTGGTGTGCGAGGTGTTCACGGTCTGCGCGACCGGGAACGAGGAGCGGGCCGGGCGCTTCGCCGCCCTCCGCGGCGCGCAGTACCGCGCGTTCCTGGCGCTCTTCCTGGACCGGCTGCGCCGCGACCTGGCGGACGGCTGGCCCGCCGCCGAGGCGCTGCGCGGACCGGCCACGGGCCTGGAGGCCCATGGCGAGGAGACCCACAACGGCGGCCAGCGGGTGCTGCGGGTGCGTCTGGCGGGCGGCGGCGCGGTCGCCTACAAGCCCCGCCCCGCCTCCGGCGAGGTCCTGCTGCTGGCCGAGACCGACTCGCTGTTCGCCCTGCTCAACGAGCTGCCGCCGGCGTCCGGTCCGGTACGGCTCCCGCTGCTCGCCTGCTGGCGCGGACGGGGCGAGGACCGGCACGCCTACAGCTGGCAGGAGTGGGTGGAGCCGCCCGGCCCCTACCGGGTGCTGCGCCGCGAGGGGCCGTGGGAGCTGACCGGGACGGTTCTGGAGCCCGGCGAGGCACGGCGCTACTGGCACCGCGCCGGCGCGCTGGCCGCGGCCTGCTTCGGCTGGGGGGTGGTCGATCTGAGCGGCAGCAACGTCCTCGCCGGCGAACTCCCGGGCGGCGACGGGCCACTGGCCTTTCCCGTGGACCTGGAGTCCTGCCTGGTGGGCGTGGCCCGCCTGGCCGACACCGGACTGATCCACGACCCGGCCGCCGGGGGCCACCACCACCCGGGCCTGGAGAACGAGGCACGCTGGTGCGACGTGGACGGAACGCCGGCCGGGTGGCGGCGCGACGACGACGGCAATCTTCTGCTGGCCAGGCGCCGGGAACCGCGAGGGCGGACCGAGACGCGCGCGGTCGTCGCCGGCACCGACGGATCCACCGGCTACGGTCCGCACCTGCCGGCGATGCTGCGCGGCATGTTCGACGCCTGGACGCTGCTGTGCCGGCACCGGGAGCGGGCCGCGGCGTTCCTCGCGGAGCACGCCCCGGACCACTATCTGCGGATCATCCCCCGGCCGACCTCGGACTACTACGAGGAACTGCTGATGCGGCGCGGCCTCGGCCCGGACACCGGCACCGAGGCGGCCGGGTTCGCCCCCCAGGAACTGGAGCAGCTCGCCCGGGAGGACGTCCCCTACTTCTTCCGCACCGCCTCGGGCGGCCCGCTCCTGTCGATGGACCCGCCTCCCGCCGCGGCGCGGTTCGTCCCCGCGCGCCTGCGCCAGGACATGGGGCCCGCCTGGCCGCCCGACCCCGGCCGGGTCACGGGCGAGCAGTTCACGCTGGCCGGACTCGGCATCGCGCTGCGCGACGCCATCGGCTACGTCTTCGAGCAGATCCCCGGACACCACGCGGAAGACACGGAGTACGGCGTGCGGTGGGAGCTTCCCGCTCCGCTGGAGGGCCAGGTCTCCTTCGACTGGCCGGACGCCGGGCGGCGCATCGTCTACCGCTGGGACGCGCGGCGCACCCGCCTGCTGGTCGAGGACCTGGCGGCGCCGCCCTCCCCGTTGCCGCCATCGGCCGCCGGGGAGATCCGGCGGCGGCTGCTGCGCCTGGACCGGGTGGACACCGCACTGCGCGGCCCGTGGACGGCGAGCGGGTTCACCGACACCGCGCTGGAGGAGAAGCTGCGGCGGCTGACCGGCTCGGGCCTGGCGTGGCTGCGCACCGTCGTGGCCGAGCACGGCTGGCCCGGCCGCTCGCTGGTCGGCGAGCGGGCCGCCGACATCGCCTGCCGGCTGGTGCAGCACGCCGAGGGCGACACGGGCTTCCGGGCGCACTGCCTGGAACTGGTCCGGCAGGCGGCGCGCGAGGGCGAGATGCCCCGGCGCGACATCGCCTATCTGACGGACGCGCTGCGGCTGGCACAGGGCCGGCCACAGCTGTACGGAACGAAGTTCGAGCGGGTGGACGGCGTCTTCCGGCCGCTCGCACTGGAGGACCCGGAGCGGGTGGACGAGCGCAGGGCGGCGCTGGGCATGGAGCCCCTGGACCAATACGCCGAGGTGCTGCGCACCCGCTTCGCCCCGGCGGTGGATCCGCCGCCCGGCACCACGGCGGGCACCACCCCGGGCGGCACCACGGACAGCACGGAACCGAGCGGAACGGGGAAGGAATGACGGCCACGGTGGACTGGGAGCACTTCGGCACACACCACTGGGGGAAGGAGCCCGTGCGGCTGCCTGCCGGTGAAACCCCCGACCCCGAACGGGCCTTCGCGGTGATGACCCGGGCGGCTGCGCCCTTCCGGGCCGGCACCCGGGCGCGGGCCGTCCCCGATGTCGCGTTCTTCACCGACGCCGGACGGCTGCGTGCCCCGGCCGGTCTGCTGCCCGGCGAGGACGACGCGGACCCGGCCGGTTATCTCGCCCGGCTGGACGGCGAGCTGGGCGAGCGGGGGCGTCTGCTGAGCGTGGAGCACCCGCTGCTGCTGGACTTCCCCCTGTGGGCCCGCACCCGCGAACTGGTGACCGGGCTGTGGGAGCAGGTCGGCTGGCCCGCGCTGCCGGTCACCGCCGAACTGGTCATCGGCGACCACGGGTACGCCCGCACCGACGGCCTCGGTCTTGCCTCCGGCGCGGCCGTCCTGATGTGGGTCCTGGAGGGGGACGTGACGGTGCGGCTGTGGCGGGAGACCGGCCGCGCCCCCGCCCCCTGCGACCCACCGGACCTCGAACTGCGCGGCAGAGCCGGGGACCTGCTCCACTGGCCGGCCGACCACCGTCCGGCCGAGGTCTTCACCGGCCGCTGCCTGGTGCTGCGGCTCGCGGTGCGGGCAGATCACCGGGCGGCGATGTCCACGGTGAAGAACCTGCTGGTGGACGCGGCACAGCACGACCCGCGCTACGCCGACGACGCCGTTCCCTTCCTGCCCTGTCCGCCGCCGGCGGAACCGGACGGGAGGGTGGCACTGGCCGACCCCGTCCAGCAGGCTGGCACCGTGGTGCGGCAGCTCAGCCGCAGCCCCGAACTGGCCCGCACGCTGCGCCACCAGTGGGCGGCCCGGCGCTCGGCGGCGGCCCTGGAGCCGGCCCCGCCGCCGCTGCCCGAGTCCTCGCTGGGCCCGCGCGACCGCATCCGGGCGGTGCACGAGATCGTGGTGATGCCGGACGGGCCCGGCCGCGCGGTCTGGGCGGTCAACGGCCACCTGCTGCCGGTCTCGGGCTCCGCCGGGGAACGGATCCTCCGCCTCCTGCCGGCCGGCGCCGAGACGTCGGTGGACGAGCTGAGCCGGGCGATCGGAGCCGGAGAGCGCAACGACAGCGTGCTGGCGCTGCTGCGCGCCCTGCACCGGCTGAGGGCCATCGAGCGGACCGGGAAGGACACCCGATGACACTGGTGATCACCGACACGCTGGACTGGGACACCTTCGCCGAGCAGCACTGGGACCGCCGCCCGGTGCTGTTCAAGGCGGTGGCGCAGCCGCCGTTCCGGGAGGACGAGGTGTTCCGCGCGGCCGTGCTCGCCACCAGGCCCCCGGCCCCGCGGGTCATGGCACCCACCACCCAGTTCACCATCGGCCGGGACCAGCAGACCGAGCCGGGGACGTTCCTGCCCCGGGAGGCGGACGGCTCGCTGGACGGCTACGCGAAGCGGATGACGGAGGAGCTCGACGGGCGCCGGCACGCGCTGGTGGTGCACGCCTTCCACGCCTTCCACGCGCCGCAGTGGGACCGGGAGCGGCGGTTCTGCTCGGGCCTGTGGCGGCGGGTCGGGCTGCCGGTGTCCGGTGCCATCACCACGCTGTTCCACGGCAACTACGAGCACAGCCCGGTCGGCGTCCACAAGGACCGCTTCGCCACCTTCATGTTCGCGCTGCGCGGCCGCAAGCGGATGCGCTTCTGGCCCACCTGCCCCTGGTCGGAGCCGGTCTCCTCGATGCTGGACTACCAGCACCTGCTCGAGACGTCCTTCACCGCCGAGGCCGAGCCGGGCGACCTGCTGTACTGGCCGGCGGACTACTACCACGTCGGGGAGAGCGATCTCAGCAGCGAACCGGCGACGAGCGTGAACATCGGGGTGCCGCGGACCGGTCACCGCGCCGACTACGACATCCCCGAGTTCCTCTACGACCCCACGCCGTACTCGCTGGTGACCGGGGAGGCCGACCCCGGAGCGCTGCCCCCGGTCGCCGGTGCGCTGCTGATGGACCCGGCGCTGGCCGGCGCGCGGCTCGGCGACCGGCTGCCGCCGGGCCTGGAGGAGGCGCTGGAGACCTACCGGCGGGCCGGGGACGAGCAGCGCGTGAGGGAGCGGACGGCGGTGCTGTCGCTTCGGAAATGGACGGCGGACGGCGTCCAGCCGGTTCCGCCGCCCGCCCCGGTGCGCGCCCTGGCGGACACCGACCGGGTACGGGCCCTGGCCCCGGTGCGCTGGACCGACTGCCCGCCGGTGCGGCTGTGCGGCGCGCTGGGCCATGTGACGCGCACTCCGCTGCCCGCGGAGGCCCTGGGGCGCCTGGTGACCCGGCTTGCCGAGGGCACTCCCGCCGGCGTCGGCGATCTGGTCCCGGCCGGCGCACAGGCGCCGGACGGCCCGGACGACGCGGCACACGAAGACGGCGCTGCCGCCCGGCGGCTCCTGGAGGAGCTGGAGAGCTTCCGCGCTCTGGAAAGGCTCACCTGAAGACCCGCGCCCCCACCACACGCCGCGCGGGCCCCGGGAGATCTCCCTGGGCCCGCGCGGCGTGTGGTGGGGGCGGCGGCCCGTTCAGCCGTCCTCGGACGGCTTGCCGTCCCCGGCGCCCTCCTCGGCGTCCTTGGTCAGGCCGAGCGTCTCGACCAGCCACTTGTCGAACTCGATGGAGGCGCGCACCCAGCTGACCGTGCTGGACACGAAGTGCTCCAGCGCCACGCCCGTGCCGATCAGCATCTGGGCCTCGCCGATCATGCGGACCGTGCCGTCGTCGTTGGTGTGGGTGTAGACCTTCGGCCACAGGGTGCGGCGGTTCCAGTCGTCGATGACCTCGAGGAGGCGGGCCTTGTCCTCGATGCCGTGCGGCCGGTCGTAGAAGGTCCGCACGGAGAAGATCTGCTGTTCCTTCTCACCGCGGAACATGAAGTAGGTGCGGAACTTCTCCCACGGAGCGGCGAGGTCGCCCTCCTTGTCCACGACGAACTTCAGCTTCATCTGCTCCAGCAGCTGCTTCACCAGGTTCTGGTCCGGGATCACCGGACCGGCCGGTTTGCCCGGCTGGCCGGGCTGGCCCTGCTGAGCCGGGGCCTGCTTCTTGGGCTGGCCCCCGAAGTTGGGAATCGAGGACGGGTCGACAGACACGGATGGGTCCCTTCGGAGCGGTGGCTTCGGGCACGCCCCGCCATCCTCCCCCACGACCGCCCCCGTCTGGCAAGCAGGCCAGGCCGCGCACCGGCGGTGCCGGGCCCCGGCAGGGGCCCGGCAGCACTGCTCAGCGGGCCGGGGCGACGGCCAGCCCTTCCTCTTCGACAGTCACCCGGACGGTGTCCCCGTCGCGGATGTCGCCGGCCAGGATCTCGCGGGCGAGCTGGTCGCCGATGGCCGTCTGGACCAGGCGGCGCAGCGGCCGGGCCCCGTAGGCGGGGTCCAGGCCCTCGGTGGCCAGCCAGCGCAGCGCGTCCTCGCCGATGTCGAGGGTGAGCCGCCGGTCTCGCAGCCGCCGCTCCAGCGCGTCGATCTGCAGCCGGGCGATCGAGCCGAGCTGCTCCAGGCCGAGCGCGTCGAAGACGACCAGGTCGTCCAGCCGGTTGAGGAACTCGGGCCGGAACGCCGACCGGACGGCGGCCAGGACGTTCTCCTTCTGCTCGGCGGGGTCGGCCAGCGGGTCGATGAGGTGCTGGCTGCCCAGGTTGGAGGTCAGGATGAGGATGGTGTTGCGGAAGTCCACCGTGCGGCCCTGACCGTCGGTCAGCCGCCCGTCGTCGAGCACCTGGAGCAGGATGTCGAAGACCTCGTGGTGGGCCTTCTCCACCTCGTCCAGCAGCACCACCGTGTAGGGGCGCCGGCGGACGGCCTCGGTGAGCTGGCCGCCCTCCTCGTAGCCGACGTATCCGGGCGGGGCGCCGACCAGGCGGGCCACCGAGTGCTTCTCGCCGTACTCGCTCATGTCGATGCGGACCATGGCCCGCTCGTCGTCGAAGAGGAAGTCGGCGAGCGCCTTGGCCAGCTCGGTCTTGCCGACGCCGGTCGGGCCCAGGAAGAGGAACGAGCCGGTGGGGCGGTCCGGGTCGGCGACGCCGGCCCGGGAGCGGCGCACCGCGTCGGAGACGGCGCGGACCGCGGTCTCCTGGCCGACCAGCCGCTTGCCGAGCTCGGCCTCCATGCGCAGCAGCTTCTGGGTCTCGCCCTCCAGCAGCCGGCCGGCCGGGATGCCCGTCCAGGCGGCGACCACGTCGGCGATGTCGTCGGGGCCGACCTCCTCCTTGACCATGGTGTCCTTGGCCGCCTCCTGCTCCGCCTCGGACGCCTCGGCCAGCTCCCGTTCCAGCGCCGGGATCTCCCCGTACAGCAGCTGTGAGGCGGCCTCGAAGTCGCCGTCGCGCTGGGCGCGTTCGGCACGTCCGCGCAGCTCGTCGAGGCGCTCCTTCAGTTCACCGACCCGGTTGAGGCCCTTCTTCTCCTTCTCCCAGCGGGCGGTCAGGCCGCGCAGCTCCTCCTCCTTGTCGGCCAGTTCGCGGCGCAGCTTCTCCAGCCGGCGCAGGGAGTTCTCGTCGGTCTCGTTGGCCAGGGCGAGCTCCTCCATCTTCAGCCGGTCCACCGCGCGCTGCAGTTCGTCGATCTCCACCGGGGAGGAGTCGATCTCCATGCGCAGCCGCGAGGCGGCCTCGTCGACCAGGTCGATGGCCTTGTCGGGCAGGAAGCGGGAGGTGATGTAGCGGTCGGAGAGGGCGGCGGCGGCGACCAGCGCGCCGTCGGCGATCTGCACCTTGTGGTGGGCCTCGTAGCGGCCCTTGAGGCCGCGCAGGATGGCGATGGAGTCCTCGACGGTGGGCTCGGCGACCAGCACCTGCTGGAAGCGGCGCTCCAGGGCGGGGTCCTTCTCGATGCGCTCGCGGTACTCGTCGAGGGTGGTGGCGCCGACCATGCGCAGCTCGCCGCGGGCCAGCATGGGCTTGAGCATGTTGCCGGCGTCCATCGCGGAGTCCCCGCCCGCTCCGGCGCCGACCACGGTGTGCAGCTCGTCGATGAAGGTGATGATCTGCCCGTCGCTGGCCTTGATCTCGCCCAGGACGGCCTTCAGCCGCTCCTCGAACTCGCCGCGGTACTTGGCTCCGGCCACCATGGCGCCCAGATCGAGGGCGACCAGCCGCTTGCCCTTGAGGGATTCGGGGACGTCGCCCTTGACGATGCGCTGGGCGAGCCCTTCGACGACGGCGGTCTTGCCGACGCCGGGCTCACCGATCAGCACGGGGTTGTTCTTGGTGCGGCGGGAGAGCACCTGGACGACGCGCCGGATCTCGTGGTCCCGGCCGATGACGGGGTCGAGCTTGCCCTCGCGGGCGGCGGCGGTGAAGTCGGTGCCGTACTTCTCCAGGGCCTGGTAGGTGCCCTCGGGGTCGGCGGTGGTGACGCGCTGTCCGCCGCGGGCGGCCTGGAAGGCATCGAGCAGCTTCTTGGCCTCGGCGCCCTGCTCGCGCAGCAGCTCGCCGGTGCGCCCGCCCTTGGCGGCGGTGCCGATCAGCAGGTGTTCGGTGGAGATGTAGGTGTCGCCCAGTTCCTTGGCGCGCTGCCCGGCGTCGGCGATGACGGCCAGCAGTTCACGGTTGGGCTGCGGGCGGGCGACGGAGGCACCCCGGACGCTGGGCAGCGCGCCGAGCAGCCGCTCGGTGCCGGACCGCAGGGTCGCCTGGTCGGCGTCGACGGCCGCCAGCAGGTCCTGGAGGTTCTCGTTGTCCTGGCCCTCCAGCAGGGCCAGCAGCAGGTGTGCCGGGGTGATGTCGGCGTGGCCGTCGGCCAGCGCGCGGTCGTTGGCCGCGCTGATCGCGTCCCGGCTCTTGTTGGTCAGCTCGGCGTTCACGTGCGGATACCCCTCCTCGCTCGGTCAAGCCCCATCGAGCTCGCTCCTCTTTCTGCCGCCCGCGGCACCGGCGCGAGGGGCATGACACCCGCGCTTGCCAGGACCGGCGTGCGATAACTTGAGTCTACGACACTCAAGGCGCAAACGGGTAGCACACTCCCGCCGCGCGACCGGCCCCCCGGGGTCAGCCGGCGGCCGCGCGGCGCAGCAGATCCGCGGCGCCGCGGGGATACGGCCGGCCGAGCACCTGGCCGTCGCCGCTGCCGACCGAGGTGACACCGACCACCGTCCCCGACTGGGTGACCGGGTCGTAGTCCTGGATCCACGGGCCTCCGCTGGACCCGGCGGTCATGGCGCAGCGCTCCAGCAGCAGTCCGCCGGCGTTGGCCTCCGCCACCTCGGGGGAGGTGAGCAGCCTGGCCCGGCCGGCGCAGTAGTGCAGGGTCTCGCCGTCGTAGGGGGGAGCGGCCGGGTAGCCGAACGCGGCGACCCGCTTGCCGCCGTCCACCGGCTCGAAGGCGAGCCGGTTCGCCCCGTGCACCTGCTGGACGGTGCGTCCCCCCTTGGTCTCCAGGGTCAGGAAGGCGTAGTCGTGGGGCAGGATCGTGTGCAGGTGACGGTTCACGTCCCAGCCGTCCGGCAGGTGGTAGGAGGCGACCTTCCAGCCGTCCTTCCGGTAGCTGCCCATGCCGTTGTCGTAGGCGGGCACGAACCACGCGTCCCCGGGCGGGACGGCCACGTGCGGACTGGAGACGCAGTGCGCGGCGGTGGCCACCACGCTGCCCCCGGGGGCGTCCACGACGGCCCCGGAGCACAGCCCGGCCACCTCGCCGCCCTCCTCCCAGATGATCTTGCCGATCGTGCTCACCGTCCGGGCGGCCCACCGGTCACCGGCGGAGTCCGGGATGCCGAACGCCGCGGCGGCGGCGGGCGGGGCGGTGGAGCCGAGGGCTGCCGCCGTGAACGCGGCGGCGGCGACGGCGGCTATGACACCTCGCGGGGAACTCATACCGTCCACCGTGCGATCACGCGACGCGCACGTCCAGCCACCCTCCGCCGTTCGGGCGGTCCCGGCGCGCCCCGCTCACCCCGGTGGACGCGGCCACGGCGGCGGTTCACGGGGCAGCGCGGCGCGCCGGAGCGGCCCGCCGGGGCGCCCGGGGCAGACTCCCGGCAGGACTCCGGCCCACCCGGGTCCGGACCACTGCCGCGCCGCGGGCCCCGGCCCTGCCCTGCGGAAACCCGTCGGGCGGCCTCCGGAGTGCGCGGCCACCGCGCCCCGCATACGGTGACGGCGGGTGCATCCGACGTCACCAGGGGTGCCCTGCCGGTCCTGCCGCGGCACGGCCGCCCACCCGCCGGAGGCGGCCCGTCCCCCCCTTCCGCCGTCCGCGTCGGTTCCGTCCGTCCCGTCCGTCCCGTCCGTGGCGCGCCCCGCATGCCCGCCCCAGGAGGCCCCGGTGCACCAGTCCCCCGTCCCCAGGAGAAAGACGGTCCGTGCGGTGGTGGCCGGCACGGCGGCCGCCGTGGCGCTGCCCCTGCTGTCCGTGCTGCCGGCCGGCACGGAGGCCGTAGCCGGCTTCGACGACACCGTGCTGCAAAGGGAGTTCGCCGACGCCGCCGCCGAGCACGGCGTCCCGGAGAGCGTGCTGCTGGGCGTGGCCTACCTGCAGTCCCGCTGGGACGGGCACGGCGGGACGGCCAGCGTCTCCGGCGGCTACGGACCGATGCATCTCACCGACGCGCACACCGCCCTGGCCCGGGCGGGCGGCGGCGAGCACCACGGGCACGGCCCGGAGGACCCGCGCGGGGACGACTGGCACCCGCTGACGCTCGTCCCGGAGCCCGCCCGGCATCCCGGCGAGGCTGATCACCCCGGGCACCGGGAGGTGCCCGGCACCCAGGACATGCCGGCCGGGTTCCAGACGGTGGACAGGGCCGCCGAGCTCACCGGACTGGACCCGGAGGAGCTGCGCACCGCCGCCGCGGCGAACGTGCGGGGCGGCGCCGCGCTGCTGGCCCGGGCCCAGGAGGAACTCGGCGAACCGCTGAGCGACGATCCGGCCGACTGGTACGGCGCCGTCGCGGCGTACGCGGGGGCCGGCACCCGGGAGGCGGCGGAGGTGTTCGCCGACGACGTCTTCGAGGTCATCAACTCCGGCGCGCGGCACACCACCGGGGAGGGCCAGCGGGTCGCCCTCGATCCGCTGCCGGTACGCCCGCGCACCGGCACCGCGGCCGGGCTGGACCTTCCGCCGGCCGGGCGGACCGAGGAGACGGAGTGCCCGCCGGACGTGTCCTGCGAGTGGCTCCCGGCGCCCCATCAGCAGCTCACGGACGAGGACGGCGAGGTCACCGGCCACGGCAACCACGACAGGGCCGACCGGCCGCGCTCGCAGAGCATCGACTACATCGTCATCCACGACACCGAGGGCTACTGGGACACCGTGCTGAAAACGGTCCAGGACCCGGCGTCCGTGTCCTGGCACTACAGCCTGCGGTCCTCCGACGGGCACATCGCCCAGCACGTGCACAGCCGGGACGTCGCCTGGCACTCCGGCAACTGGTACCTCAACACCAAGTCGATCGGGCTGGAGCACGAGGGGTTCCTCACCCGGCCCGACGCCTGGTACACCGAGGCGATGTACCGCAGTTCGGCCCGGCTGGTGCGGTATCTGGCGCAGCGCCACGGCATCCCGCTGGACCGGCACCACATCATCGGCCACGACAACGTGCCCGGCCCGGTGAACGCCGCCGTCTCCGGGATGCACACCGACCCGGGCCCCTACTGGGACTGGGCGCGCTACTTCGGCCTGCTGGGCGCACCCTTCGAGGCGCGGGGCGGGCAGGACGCGGAGCTGGTCATCATCCGGCCCGACTACGGCACGCACCGGCCGCCCTACTCCCACTGTCACCGGGACGACCCCGGCCGGCTGTGCGACGCGCGCGGCTCGGGCGCGGTGCGGCTGCGCGTGCGTCCGGACCACGACGCCGAGCTGATCCGCGACCCGGGCACCCACCCGGGCGGGGACGGCCGGTCGTCCACCGGCGTCAACGATCTCGGGGCCCGCGCCTCGACCGGCCAGCAGTTCGCGGTGGCCGGCCGGGAGGGCGAGTGGACGGCGATCTGGTTCCACGGTCAGAGGGCGTGGTTCCACAACCCGCCGGACCGGCCGTCGGCCGTGCCCTCGCAGGGGCTGATCGCCACGCCCAGGAAGGGGCTCGGCACCGTTCCGGTGTACGGCCGCGCCTACCCGGAGGAAGCGGCCTACCCCGAGGGCGTGCCGTACCAGGAGGTCTCGCCGCTGGTCTACGAGATCGCGGCGGGACAGCGCTACGCGGTGGGGCGGCTCACCGACAGCGAGTACTACTCCGCCCGCGAGTCCGGCACCTCGGGCCACCGCGTGGTGCGGGGCGAGCCCTACTACCAGATCCAGGTGGGTCACCGGATCGGATTCGTCCGGGCCGCGGACGTGGACGTCCGCCGCGCCCGGTACTGAAATCCGGCCGCGGTGCGCCGGACCGGACCGGCGCACCGGAAGCGGAATCCCCCGCCGGAATCCGGGCAGGTGTTCAGCGCGTGTTCACTTCTTCTTCCCGAAGGCCTTCAGTGCGATGGCTGCAACGATCGCGATCGCGATGATGAAGATGGTCAGTGTCGCGGCGTCCATGTCTACTCCAGTGGTGGTGAGTTGAATTGATCAGTGACGTGGTGTCCCTACCCAGAAACGGAACGCGGTCCTAATCTGGACGTGTCCACCACAAAGGTCTCGACGGGGGAGCACACCTTGGGGACGCACTCCATGTCCGTACTCGGACTGAATGAGACGGAAGAGGCGGTGTACCGCCACTTCTTGCGCAATCCGGGCACCTCCGCGGCCGATCTCCACGTTCTGCTGCACCGGGACGAGGACGCGGTCCACCGGGCCGTCGCCCGGCTCCACGAACTCCAGCTGCTGCGCGGCGGGGAGCACACGCTCCTGGCCGCGGACCCCGAGGTCGCCGTGACCAGGCTCTCCGAGGACCGGCTGGTGTATTTGCACACTCAACTTCAGAACGTCACCCGGACCCGGCCGATCATCGAGTCCCTGTACGCCGAATGCCGCTCCCCCACCGACCCTTCCGGCCCCACCGGAGGCATCGAGCGGCTGGAACAGCTGGACCGGATACGCCACCGGATCGACGACCTCTCGTTCTTCGCGCACTCCGAAATCCTGTCCGCCGAGCCGTACGCCGCGCTCTCCCAGGAGAACATCAACCACGCCCGGCCCCTGGACCTGCGCTGCCTGCGGCGCGGCGTGCGGGTGCGCAACCTCGTCCGCAAGGAGGCCCTGGACGACCGCCGCACCCTCGGCTACCTCCGCGAACTCGTCGGCCACGGCGCGGAGATCCGGGTGGCCCCGGACTTCACCGAACTCATCCTGGTCTACGACCGGCACACCGCGCTGGTTCCGCTCGACCCCCAGGACACCTCGCGCGGCGCCCTGGTGGCCCAGGAGAGCGGCCTGGTCGCGAACATCATCATGCTCTTCGAGCGGCTCTGGGACGACGCCGAGCCGTTCACCGACACCGAGGAAGCCGAGCCGCAGGAGCCGGAACTCTCCGACATCGAACGGCGCGCCCTGCACGCCATGTGCACGGTCCACAAGGACGAGATCGGCGCCCGGGAGCTGGGCGTCTCGCTGCGCACCTACCGAAGACACGTCGCCGACCTGCTCAGACTCCTGGGCGCCAGCAACCGGGCCCAGGCCGCGCTGCTGGCCCGCGAGCGGGGCTGGATCTAGGGAGGAGCTCTCCAGCCGCGGCGCCCGCGTCCCTCCGCACGCCCTCACCAGCACCCGGCTCCCGCCCCCGCGCCGCGCCCGCCCACGGCACCGCCCGTCTCCAGCCGCCAGCCCTCCAGGGCCGCGTCCCGCAGCACCTCGCCGACCGTCCGCCGCACCTTCCGCGGACCGCCGGTCCCCGGCAGCGCCACCGACAGCTCGATCCGGTCGGTGTCCACAACCGGATCGCACTGCCAGTGCGGCGGCAGCATGGCCAGCGTCCGGACCACCGCCACCTCCCCGGGGGCACCGGCCCCCGGCACCCGGGAGATCACGACCGGTTCGCGCGGCACCGGCCCGGCATCGGGAGCCAGCGACGGCGCCTCGCGCACCCCGAACCGGTGGCGCAGGGCGGACAGCGCGGCCAGGTATCCCGACATGCCGTGCACGCTGGGCCCCGGCGGAGTCGCCGACGAGCACAGGAACACCTCCGGCAGCGGGGTCCGGTAGGGATCGAGCCGCGCCACCGGCCGGGCCAGGCTCTGCCGCAGCGTCATCGCCCCGCAGCCGATGTCCCCGCCCACGTAGTTGGGGTTGTAGCTCTCGTACCCGGCCGCGGTCACGCCCCGCTGGTGCAGCACGGTGTCGGTGAACCCCGGCGCGTAGCGCTCGATCCGGGACCTGACCAGCTCCACCGGATCCCTGGTGTCGCCGTTGGGCACGTGCGCGTACGCCCACACCGGGCGCAGCCCCGGCCTGGCCCGGCCCGGATCGGTGACGGCGGGGTCGACGAGCAGCACGAACGGCTCATCGGTCGCCACGCCCCGCGCGGTGAGCGTCTCCTGGCGCACCATCTCGGCCCGGGTGCCGCCCAGATGCACGGTGCCGGCGCGGCCCACCTCCGGGTTGGCCCAGGGGATCGGCCCGGACACCAGGAAGTCCACCTTCGCCGCGCCCGGTCCGTACCGGTAGCGCCGCAGGGCGCGGGCGTACCGGGCGGGCAGCCGGTCCCCGGCCAGCTCCAGAAAGCCCTTGGGGCTGGTGTCCAGCAGCACCGCCCGGGCACCGGCGAGCTGTCCCAGTCCGGTGACGCGGCTGCCGGTGCGGATCCGGCCGCCGTGCGCGGCGATGTCCTGGGCCATCACCCGGGCGATGCGTCCGCTGCCGCCGCGCGGCAGCGGCCAGCCGGTGCCGTGCGCCAGGTGTCCCAGCAGCAGGGCGACCGCGCCGGAGGCGAAGCTGGGCAGCTTGCCGACGGCGTGCGCGGCGACGCCGGTGAGCAGCGCCGGCGCCTCCTCACCGCTGAAGTACCGTTCGGCCAGGCGGGTTCCCTGGGCCAGCACGCCGCGCCCGAGCAGTGCCGCGGCCACCGGTTCGCGCAGCGCGCCCGCGCGGTCGGCCAGGATCAGGTCCACCACTCCGCGGCTGTGCTCGACCAGCGGCTTCATCAGGCGCCGCCAGCGCTTCCCGTCGGCTCCGAGCCCGGCGCAGGTGGCCTCCAGGTCGCGGTACGCCAGGGCGGCCCGCCCCCCGTCCAGCGGGTGGGCGTAGCTGATCTCCGGGTGCAGCAGCTCCACGCCCCGGGCGGCCAGGTCGAACTCCCGGAAGAAGCGGGAGGCGGCGGCCATCGGGTGCACGGCGGCGCAGATGTCGTGGCCGATGCGGTCGTCGAAGAGGGGCGCGGTGCGCAGCCCGCCGCCGATGGCCGCGGCGGCCTCGTGGAGTTCGACGCGCAGCCCGGCGCGGGCCAGGGTCACCCCGGCGGCCAGGCCGTTGGGGCCGGTCCCGACGATGGCCACGTCGACGTCGGTCATTGCTGATCCTCCTCACCCGTCCGGTACCGCTGGTCGGGGGCGGCGCCGGCGGTGCTGCTCGTGCGATGTCGTGGCCCCGTGCTCAGACCAGGGCCCGCTGCCCGGCCCCGGTCCCGACGCCGTCCGGCCCGGCGTCCGCGCGGACTCCGGCGTTCAGCTGGGAGCCGGCCAGCCGCCGGTACAGCTCGCTGCGTTCCATCAGCGGACCGTGCGCCCCGATGTCGCGGACCTGACCGTCCTCCAGCACCACGATCCGGTCGGCGTCCACCACCGTGGAGATGCGGTGGGCGATCGCCACCACCGCGCAGCGCCCGGAGATCCGCCGCAGGGCCCGCCGGAAGGCCAGTTCGGCGTCGGAGTCCAGGTGCGAGGTGGCCTCGTCCAGCAGCATCACCGCCGGCTTCTGGAGCAGGGTGCGGGCGATGCACAGGCGCTGCCGCTGCCCGCCGGACAGCCCGCTGCCCTGCTCGCCCAGCGGTGTCTCCAGACCCTGGGGGAGCCGGTCGACGACGTCGGCGAGCCCTGCCGTCTCCACCGCCTCGCGGATCTCCTCCTCGGTGGCGGAGGGGTTGGCGTAGACGAGGTTCTCCCGGATGGTGCCGCGCATCGCCGCGCTGTCCTGCTGGACGTATCCGACGGTGCCGCGCAGGGTGTCCAGCGGGAGGGTCGCGATGTCCGCGCCGGACAGCAGGATGCTGCCGCCGGTGGGCCGGTGGAACCGTTCGACCAGCTGGAAGAGCGTCGTCTTCCCGGCGCCGGAAGGGCCGACGATCGCGGTCAGCCCGCGGGCGGGGACCCGGAAGGAGACCCCGGCCAGGATCTCCCTGTCGCGTTCGTCGTCGCCGGCCCCGTAGGCGAACCGCACGTCGCGGAACTCCACCGCCGGCGGCTCCTCACCGGCCGGGCCGGCCGTGTCCGCCGCGGCGGCGGCCGGGGTGCCGCCCGCCGGAGCGGCCGGCGGTCCCGCCGGCTCGTCCTCCTCCTGCGGCAGTCCGGCGAGTTCGTCGACCCGCTGGATGGCGGCCCGGCCCTGCTGGAACTGGCCGATGGACAGGAAGAACATCACCAGCGGCGACACCAGGTAGAACAGGTACATCACGAAGGCCGTCAGGTCGGCCAGCGGCAGGGACCCGGTGGTGACCCGGGTCATGCCGACGCCGATCACGACGGCCAGGGAGACCTGGAGCCCCACGTTCATCGCCGGGGAGAGCATGGCGTTCAGGGCGCTGACCTTCACACCTGAGCGGCGGGCCTGCCAGGCCAGACCGGAGATCCGCCGCTGCTCGCGCTCCTCGGCGCGGGAGGCCTTGACCGTGGGCAGCGCCGAGAGCGCGCGCTGCAGGTCGGAGCCGAACGCGCCGGTGTCCTCGCGGTTCTGCACGGCCACGATGCGCAGCCTGCGGGCCAGCCACACCGACATGCCGCTGGCCAGGCCGAGGCACAGCAGGGTGAGCAGCAGCAGCCACACGTCGATCCACAGCATCAGCGCGATCCCGCCGGCCACCATGAAACCGCTGATGACGAGCTGGGACAGGCTCTGCGCGAGGGCCACCCTGGCCAGCGAGGTGTCGGTGACCATGCGGGTGAAGATGTCGCCCTGCTGGTGGCGGCCGAACGCCGCGAGGTCGGCGCGCAGCAGCCGCCCGGTGAGCGAGCGGCGGACGTCGAAGACGATGTTCTCGCCGCTGCGCCCGATCAGGTAGGCGTGCACGGCCGAGAACGCCGCGTCCGCGCAGAACAGCAGGATCATCACGGTGATAGGTCCGGCCAGGGACTCGCCCAGACCGGCGGCGCGGATCATCTCGCCGATGGCCAGGGGCTGTCCGAGGGCGGCGGCGGCACCGAGCACGCCCAGCAGGACGCCGGTGACCAGCAGCTTCCGGTGCCGGGCGGCGATCTGCCAGACGGTGTGCCCGCTGTCCGGGCGCGGGGCGTCGGGGGGTGTGCCGGCCGTGGCGGCGCCCGGGGGGTTCGCGGTCGGGGCCGTCATCGGCGCTCCCCCGCGTGCCGGTAGGCGGAGATGAACATCAGGGAGGTGTCCGTGTACGGGTTGCCGAGCCAGTCCGCCTGCCGGTCCACGGGCTCCAGGCCGGCCTCGGCGGCGTACTCGTCGATCTCCTCGGGGGTGACGAGCCGGCTGAGTTCGGTGCCCACCCGGGAGGTGCCGCCCTCGAACCAGATGTGCGAGGCCTGCCAGATCCTGTCGTCCGGGGTGAGTGTGGAGCAGGTCAGCAGGCCGGTGTTGGGCTCGGCGTAGGGCACGAAGTAGCTGGTGCGCCGGCGGCCCTCGTGGATGGCCCGCACGCCGCCCCGGTTGGGGGTCTCGATGACCAGGGTGCCGCCGGGGGCCAGCCGGTCGGCGGCCCTCCGGATCACCTCGCGCTGCTCGCCGGCGTCGAGGATGATGGAGAGCGTGGCGCACACGCAGTACACCAGGCCGTACTTCTCGTCGTCGGTGTAGGTGCGGATGTCGCCGTGCACGGGCACGACGTCGGCGTCCTTCTCCTTGATCTCCGCGCGCAGCTGCTCCAGCATCTCGGTGGAGGAGTCCACGCCGACGACCGCGCCGGTCCGGGCTGCCAGCGGGATGGCGATGCGCCCGGTTCCCACGCCGAACTCCAGGCTGCGCAGGCCGCCTCCGGGGTGCCGTTCGGCGATCTTCGCGGCGGCGAGGTCCGCGTAGTCGTCCTTGGGGAAGATCCGGTCGTAGAAGCCCTCGAACTCCCGGCCGTAGCCGATGTCCTGGATCTCCCGGGTGTCGTGTGCCTCGGTGGTCATCCGGCTTTCCCCCTTCACTTCTTCTTGTCGACCGCGAGGAACGCGGCGATGAGGATGGCGATGACGAAGATGGTCGCGGCGTCGGAACTCATGTCTTCTCCTTCACCGGTTCGCGGGCCGGGGCCCGGCCTCCTTCCGCCGCGGTGCGGCCGTCCGCCGCCGGGTGCTTCCCGAGGGGGTCCTTCAGCGGCGTGTAGGGCGAGACGAAGATGATCTCGGGGTCGTGCGTGTCGTCGTATCCGGTCGCCCGGGTGAGGGTGAACTGGAAGCCCTTGACGCCGTCCGCTCCCGACCGCTGGATCTCGTGGCGCAGGAAGTTCTGCAGCAGCCGGTAGGCGGGCAGCTTGACGAGCTCGTCGAAGCCCTTGTCGAGGGCGGTGATCAGCTCGCTGCAGATGTCGAAGACGGCCTTCTCCGGGCGCCGGCCGGGGAACCAGGCGATGTGGTGCGTCCTGCGTCCGGCGATGACGTCGACCAGCTTCCAGGAGGACGTCCGCCCGGCCTCGTCGAGCGTGCGGTAGAAGAAGTGGTAGTCGTGCTGGGCGGGTTCGGGGGCGAAGAACCGCCAGTTGGGGAACATCGCCGAGAACAGGTCGATCCGCATCACCCGGGAGAAGCCGGGGTTGGGGTGCTGGGAGGCCGCGGTGCCGACCAGCATGAGGGCGACGGCCAGCCGGCTGAGCCCGCCGGGCCCGGTGAAGGTCGAGCGCAGCAGGGACTTGGGGTTCATCGGGCCTCCTCCTGGCGGGCGGCGGGCGGCTGCGCCGGGACGCCCGCGGCGGTCCGGGGGCCGCCGGACCGGCCGGTGTCGTGGGTCCGGGTGATCTGCTGGTGGAAGTCGAGGATCCGGCGGCCCACTTCGGTGGCCAGCCGGGCCTTGGTGAGGATCGTGTCGTGGTCGGCGCCCTCGATGACCGCGGTGTGCACGATGCGGCCGGGTCCGCGGTGGGAGTCGGCCAGCTCCTTGTGCATCAGGAGCTGTTCGGGGTCGCGGTCCACGGTCCGCTGGGCGGAGATGACCAGCGCGTGCGCGTCGACGGGCGGAAGGTCGCCCTCGAAGGCGCGGAACTCGCGTTCGGTGGCCTTCCATTCGCGGATGCCGGCCTTCCACATCCGGGGGTCGGCGTACTGGGCGAAGGCCCGGTCGCGGTAGTTGGCAGGCAGGTTCTCCACCCATTCGGGGCGGGTGAGCAGCGCGCCGAGCCCGGCCCGCAGGCTGCCGACGAACATGTTCAGTCCGGCCTGGAGCTTCTGGGCGGTCTCGCTCTGCTGCTGCGAGCGCTGGAGTTCGGCCGGGTGGGAGCTGTCGAGGTAGACGATGCCGCCGAGCCGGTCCCCCAGGGCCGCGGCGGCACGGCGGGAGAGCTCGCCGCCCAGGGAGTGGCCGGCCAGCACGACCCGGCGGCCCTCGGGCACGGCGGCCGCGATCAGGTCCACCAGGTCGTCGACCGCTTCCTGGAGGGTGAAGGGCCGCTCGCCCCGGTAGCCGCTGGGCCCGTAGCCGGCGCGGCTGTAGGTGAGGATGTCGCAGGAGCTCTCCTCGATCAGCTTGTCGGTGATCCAGCCGAAGTGCTCGGGGGTGGCGGTCAGGCCGGTGACGAAGACGATGACCGGGGTGTCGCGGTGGCGGGTGAGCCGGATGTCGTAGCTGAGCCGGTTGCCGTGCCGGGTGGTGACCCACTGGCTGCCGGGCCAGCGGTCGGCGGCGCGCATCCGCCGGACGCCGGCCAGGGCCCCGGCGGCGGCGACCGCGCCGGCGCCGGCGATCAGGGCCGCCTTCACCGCCCGGTCGTCGCGGCCGGCGACCAGCGGGTGGGTTCTGGGGGTGCTGGTGTAGGCGACCATCGGGTGCATGGAGACGAAGGAGCTGACGAAGCGGCCCAGTCCCATGAGGAAGCCGTTGGCGGTGTGGAAGGCCACGGCGGAGCCGATGACGGGCCGGGCCAGCGCGCCACCGCGGGCGTAGGCGAGGGGGAACAGGCACTCCAGCGCGAGCACGCCGTGGGCGAGGTAGCGGGCGGGGACGGGGTACCGCCGGGTCAGCTTCCAGAAGCCCTCGTGGCCGTAGGTGCGGGTGCGCATCACGCCGCTGAGGGCGGAGCCGTCCTGCCAGGGCTTGCCGAGCAGCTTGACCCAGCCGGAGATCAGATAGGACAGGTTGGACTGCATGGCGACGTACCACATCAGGGTGTCCTGGACCTGTGGGGAGGGGGCGAGCCGGGCCAGGCCGGTGGCCGTCTGGACCAGCGTGGCGACCTGGTCGGAGCCGTCGGTGCCGTAGCGGTGGCGCGGGTAGAGGGCGGCGTTGCTCAGGCCGAGAAAGACGTTGGCGGCGCCGCGCCACCGGCTGTTGCCGGGCATGAGCAGGCCGGCGCTCGCCGCGACCCGGGCCAGGTGCAGGGCGGTCGTGGTGCGCTCGTCACTGATGGCGTCCAGGAACCTGCGGGTGAGGGGGTGGGACCTGGCGTGCACGTCACGGCCGATGCGCCAGTCGTTGAGACCGCCCTCCGTCCAGTCCCGGCGGCGGGAGAGGTATTCGAGGCCGGCCGTCAGCGAGGTCACGGCCGACAGTCGCTCCGACATGCCCAGGGCGCGGTCCCGGGACACGGGCAGCGGCCCGAGCAGGGCGGATTTCAGCTTTCGGGGTAGTGAGGGCACAGCAGCCTCCATGGCTCCTGGTTCGGGACAGGGCGGTACGGGGAACGGAGAAGAGGAAACGAACAGGTGAACGGGGTGGATACCGGACGCGGTGGGGCCCGGCGGGCCGGTGGGCGGCCGACCGGGCCACGGCCCGCGGACGGGGTGGCCCTCTCCCGGCCAGGTGGGCCGGCCGGGAGGGGGCACTGTCCGCGTGGTGCGTGCCCGCGTCAGCCGTTGCGGCCGGCCTCGAAGGCCGCGACGGTCGCGGAGGCGATGGCCACGCCGCCCAGGAAGGCGGCGGGGGTGGCCAGCACCGGGGAGGAACCCGGGATGACGGTGCCCTTGGTGTCACGGATCTCGACGTCCGCCAGCACGGGGGACTCGTTGATGTGAGCGACGACCTCGTTCACTGATATCTCCTCGTTCACTTGTTCGAATGTGAGGCGACAGGCGTGCCCGGAGACACAGCCCGTCGGAGGGAGGGCTCAGCCTCCCGCGGCCGGAAGCCGGCGCGTCAGCCGATGGCGCGGCCGAGCGCGTAGGCGCCGGTCACCACGCCGGCACCGGCGGTGAAGGCCAGCGCGGTCGCGGGGGTGGCCAGCACCGGCGAGGCCTCCTCGACGATGACGCCCGGGGAGTTCTCCTCCAGGCTGCCGAGCTCGGCCATCTGGTTCATCTTCTCTTCGAGCACGGGATTTCCTCCTCTTTTTGTTTTCTTCCCGGATGTATTCCGGTCACTGCCAGCCATTGGCCAGAGTGCAGGCCTGCCAGCCGTTCGCCTCCAGGCAGGCGTGAAGCCTGCCGTGGAGGCCCGGAACCGGTCCGCCTCTGCCGTCGGGACCGGAGACCACTTCATTCGGCAGCTCACGGGGAACGGCCGCCGCCGCACTCGTGGGCATCGAGACAACCGTGGCAACTGCCCCCAGGAGCAGCACTGCCGAGAGCCTGCGGGTGATCGCCCTCGGAGCCCTGTCCGTGGTACGGGGGTGGCGCTTGACCATCGGGTCCTCCTCGTGAATTTCGCGGTCTCGCCTCCGGTGCGGAAAACATTGCCATCGAGGGCGGTTCCGCTGAAGATCCGTCAGTGGCATATGGCTGCACACCGGATGCAGCATCGTGCACGCCTCCCTTCCCCGGCTGACGTCCGGCACACGCCCGAACGCCGTGCCGCGGCCCCGGCGTCCGGGAGCGGAGCCCCGGCACGACGGGGATGGCGAGAACATGACAGCGGCACGTGCCGACCGGGCATCCGGGCGCCACCCGGCACCGCGGGCGGTCCCGCCCGGGCCCGCGAACGGCGGCCGGAACCGCCGAGCCGCGGCGCCCACTCGCCAGAACTGACGCGACATCAAAGCGCTTACTGCAATTACTCTTTGATCAGCGCCGTTCGACCACACCAGGAGGGTCCGTTGTGCACGCACATGAGATGGCAGCCTTCGGAGTGTCGGCCGAGGAGGAGATCGTCTACCGCCATTTCCTGCGCAATCCCGACACGGCGGCGGACAGCCTTCATCTGACGCTCGGCCTCCCCCGCGAGAGAGTCGCCCACTGCCTGGACCGGCTCCAGGAGCTGGGGCTGCTGCAGCCGGGCGAGGAACCGGACCGACTGCTTCCCACGCCCCCGGAGACCGCGCTGGCCCGGCTGACCGAACTGCGGCTGCGCGAGGTCTACCAGGAGGTACAGAGCATCACGCAGAGCCGCCACATTCTTGACAATCTACGCGCAGAGACCAGCACAGAGGTGTTCACCACGCGGGGGGTCGAACAGCTCGAGGACGGTGCCAGGACGCGCAGCCGCCGGGAGGAACTTGCCTTCTTCGCCCGCAAGGAAATCCTCTCCGTCCAGCCATCCGCCGGGTTCCCGGCCGAGCACATCGACCACTGCCGTCCGCTGTGGGTGCGTTCGCTGCGCCGCGGCGTCAAGCTCCGCAAGGTCGTCTCCAGCTCAGCCCTGGACTGCCGGCGCACCGCCGACTACCTCGGCGAACTCGTCTCCCACGGCGCCCTGGTGAGGGTGGCCGACAAGGTCACCGAACACGTCCTGGTCTACGACCGGCAGGCCGCCCTGGTGCCCCTGGACCCGTGGGACACCTCCCGGGGCTCCCTGGTGGCGCACGGCAGCGGCCTGGTGACCAACCTGGTGGCACTGTTCGAGAAGATCTGGGCGGAGACCGCCAACGTCTCCGTCGTCCTGCAGAAGCCGGAGCCGTCGGAGGAGTCCGCGCTCTCGGAGATCCAGCGGCGGGTGCTCACCTTGATGTGCACCGTCGGCAAGGACGAGACCGGAGCCCGCGGCCTGGGGGTCTCGGTGCGCACCTACCGCCGCTACATCGCCGATGTGATGCAGCGACTGGGCGCGGCCAGCCGGGCGCAGGCCGCGCTGCTGGCCCGCGAGCGGGGCTGGATCTAGCGGAACAGAACCTAGCGGAGGCGTCCGGGGCCTCCTTCCTGGACGGCCCAGCCGACCAGGGCGTTGTCGGCCATCGCCGCGCGGAACGCCGCGCGGGCCGCGGCGTCCCCGCAGCCGGCCGGACGGCCCACCCGCAGCAGCACGCGGTCCGGCCGGACCTCCGAGCGGGAGCAGGACAGGTGCGCCGGGAGCAGGCCCAGCAGCCTGATCACCGTCGTCTCACCGCCCGGCGCCGAGGCGTCCTCGCGGACCGCGACGACGTCCGTGTACTCATGGCTCACGCTGACTCCCACTCCTTCGGCCCGTCCGGGGACGGCGGGGGACACGGGTCACGACGAGGCGGAGCGGTGGTGCCGGGGCCGGCCACGGCCGGCCCCTCGGTGGAGCTGTTCTCTGATCCGCTCCTCGCCCTCCGAGCATGCCGGTCACCCGGCGCAGCAACCGGGTGGCCCGCTGACAGGAGGTGACAGCAGTATGACAGCGGCTGCCGCGCCGATCTGCCAGTGCCGGACGGTCCAATGAAGGCATCGGGCCGATGGCAGACCGCCTCCGGCTCCGCCGACCCAAGGAGACCCCCATGTCCAAGAAGTCCGAGCTGGCCACCCTCGCCGACGAGATCCTGGAGCTGGAGTCGGAGACCTTCGAGATCTCCGACTACTCGGACGAGGCCGAGGTCGTGCTGGCCGGTTCGACCTCCACCTCCTCGACCTCCACCTGCTCCAGCACCACCAGCACCACCTCGTGCAGCGGCGGCGGCAGCGCCGAGCTGGCCATGAACTGACCTGGTCGCAGGCGGATACCCACCGCCCCCGTGCGCACGAGCCCGACCAGCTCGTCCGCACGGGGGCGGTGGCGCGTTCCCGGCTCCCGTCACCGGCGGGTGCCGCGGGGCGGGAACACCCTGTGCTCCCGCCCCCGTTCCTCCCTCGCGCACCCCCGCCCCCGTCAGGGGAAGGGGTGCGGGACCGGGTAGGGCTCCGTCCCCGGGGGCAGGGTGCCGAGCAGCCGCGGCATGTGCGGGGCCCGCTGGCGCTGCCAGCCGAAGTCCAGCGGCAGCAGACCGGGGACGATGGTGGCCACCGTGTGCAGGCCGATGCGGCGCTGTTCGGGCGTGGTCTGGTCGACCGCGATCACGTCGAACCCCGCGCCGGCCAGCGCGTCGCGCACCAGGTGGAGGTCGTCCAGCAGGTCCCCGGTGCGCGGCCGGGTCTTCTCCCAGCCGGCGTAGATCTCGTGCGGCGGCCGGGCCGGCAAGGGGTCCAGGAAGCCCCGCAGGTGCCGGGTCATCTCCGGCAGCCCGTACAGCTGGGCGTGGTCCTTCAGCTGCCGCACCCGGTTGAAGTCCGCCGCCATGGCCGTCAGTTCGTCCATCCGGTCGGCGACCTGGTAGGGCAGGTGGGGGATGTAGGTGAGCACCTCGGAGAGCGCGGACTCCACCGTCGCCTCCGGGCCGAAGCCGGCCGCCGCGGCCAGGGCGAGCGCGCCGGGGCCGCCGTCCCGCCGGGTCGCCACGGTGACGACCACGGGCACCGGCAGATCCCGGCGGTTGTCGAAGGCACGGACGTCGTAGCCGAGCAGCGCGGCGCGATCGACCATGGTGCGGATCGAGCCGCTGCGGCAGGAGTCCAGGTCGATGCCCTCCGGCTCGGGCGTCCCGTACCAGGCGAGCAGGAAGGCGTCGCGCTCGATGAGTTCGAGCAGCCCGTAGAGCACGGCCTCGGTGGCGCTGCCGCCGGAGGCGCAGCCGTTGGAGCACTCGAAGACGAAGCTGTCCTCGTGCGTGCCCGCGCTGTAGTGCACCAGCCGGGCGGGCACCAGGACGGGCCGGTCGTCGCGCAGCGAGTGGCCCCACAGCCACGGGATCTCCGCGGCCGGGTCGAAGGGGCGGACCATCGGGTCCTCGCGGTAGGTGCGTTCGCTGTAGAAGCCGCAGTCCCCCGGGTGCAGCACGGCGGCGGCGCCCTCGCGCGCGGCGAGATCCCGGTAGGAGGCGAGCACCGGCGTGGTGCCGCGCCGCCGGTGGGTGCCGGCGTAGCGCTCCAGCCCTTCCAGGCAGGCCAGTTTCCGGCTGGTCTCGTGCCGGTTGGCCTGGCCGCTCCAGGTGACGTCGTTCAGCCCGGCGTAGCCGCGCACGAAGTGGCTGCCGGAGACCGGGGCGGTGGTGGTGGAGGCAGGGTTGAGCAGGGTCCGTGAGCCGAGCGTTCCGCAGACCGGGTTGACCAGCGCGCCGGCGTCCAGGTCGTAGGAGTCCAGGGTGCGCACCCGCTGCCCGCCGCCGGGTGTCACCGGTGACGGGCCGATCCGCAGCAGGCCGTCCTCGGCCGTTTCCGGCCGGGCGCCGACGCAGTGCGGGCACAGCGGGTCGGGCAGCAGCGGGAAGGTCGCCACGGCGAGCGTCACCAGGTCGACCCGGGTGACCCGGGGCAGCGCGCCGGGTTCCGCGGGGCGGGTGAGGACCGCGTGGCAGGCGGCGCGGACGGCGTCCAGGGCGTGGTCGGTGAGGACCGGCCAGGCCGCGGCCCCGGCCGGGGAGCCGCCGCCCTCCAGCGCCTCGCGCTCGGAGCGGGTGCGCAGCCGCTGCCAGCGCATGGCCAGGCACTGGCCGCAGGCCCGCTGCGGGCCGGTGCCGTCGGCGCGGGCCGCGCCCGCCTCGGCGGTGCCGGCTCCCCAGGGCCCGATGAGCACCGCGCGGGAGGTCAGGTGCACGGTGGCCGCCGGGCGCCGGGCGGCGTGCGGGTCGGCGCCGGGGCGCAGCAGGTTGACGGCGCCGAGCGGCACCACCTCGATGCCGGGCAGCGCCGGCCCGCCGTCGTGGGCCGGATCGGGGCGCTCCAGCGCCCGTTGGAGGCGCGCGCGGGCGGCCTCGAAGGGCTCGGCGGCGGGCGCGGAGGTGCCGGGGGTGGTCACGGTGGCCGTCACGTCTGGTTGCTCCAGCGGAAGGTCTTGGCCACCACGACGGCGAGCACCATGGTGAACAGGGTGAGCGCGCCGCAGGAGATGGCCACCGTGCCCAGGTCGCCGGAGCCGGTGACCGCGGTGGACACGCCGTCGTTGATGTAGCGCAGCGGGAAGGCCCAGGCCAGCGTCTGCATCCAGGAGGGCATGGCGTCCAGCGGGAAGAACGAGCCGGACAGGAACGCCATGGGCACCATGAGGAAGTTGGCGAAACCGGCGACGGCCTCCGGGGTGCGCGAGTAGGAGCCGATGATGGCGCCGATCGCCATGAAGGCCGTCACGCCGCAGATCACCACGGGAATCGCGAGCGGCCAGCTGCCGGAGACCTGCAGTCCGAAGAACGGCAGCGTGGCGACGGAGACGAACAGCGTCCCCTGGAGGATGCCGATGACCACGGCCATGCCGTAGCGGGAGCCGAGCACCGCGGTCAGCGGGGCCGGCGTCATGCGGATCAGCCGCAGGATGTCGTCGCGCCGCCACTGCATCAGCATGAAGGCGACGCCGAAGACGGCGGCGTTGGCGATGCCCCAGGACAGCACGCCGGGGGCGATGTAGTTGATGTACGGCTTGCCGCTCTGCGGCACTTCCTGGCCGCTGAACAGCGCCCCGAAGACGACCAGGAAGATCATCGGGAAGGCGAAGGTGAAGAACATGGTCGTCTTGTCGCGGGTGTAGGCCCGGAAGGCGGCCTCGGTCAGCGCGGTATAGGCACTCATGGTGTGGCTCCGTCGGCGGTGCGGGAGAACGGCGGGAGGGGAGAACGGGCGCGGGTCGGCGGCCGGTTCAGGTGGTCTTCGTGAGCTGGAGGTAGACGTCCTCCAGGCTGGCGGTGCGGGTCTGCACGCCCTGGAGGCCGGCGACCTTCTCGACGGCGGCCAGCAGCGGCCCGGATTCGGCGGTCTCCAGCACCACGACGTCGCCCTCGTGCGTCGCCTCGATGACGCCGGGCAGTTCCTTGGCCTGCTCCAGGGTGAGCCGCTCGGCCGGCACCACCAGCCGGGTGGTGGAACTGCTCGCCGCCATCAGGCGGTTGGGGGTGTCCAGCGCGGTGATCCGGCCGCCGACGATGATCGCCACCCGGTCGCACAGGGCCTGGGCCTCGTCCAGGTGGTGCGTGGTGTAGACGATGGTGCGGCCCGCGCCCTTGAGGTCCCGCAGCACCTTCCACAGGTCGCGGCGGGCCTGCGGGTCGAGGGCGGCGGTGGGCTCGTCCAGGAAGATCAGCTCCGGGTCGTGGGACAGCGCGGAGGCGATGGCCAGCCGCTGGCGCTGCCCGCCGGACAGGTTCTCCACCCGCTCGCCCGCCTTCTCCGTCAGGCCCACGATGTCCAGCGCCCGGGCCACCGCGTCACGCCCGACGCCGTAGAGCGCGGCGACGGTGCGCAGGTGCTCCTCCGCGGTGAGCCGGAAGAAGAACGCCGAGGACTGGGTCTGCAGCCCGATCCGCGGCAGCAGGCCGAGGTTGCGCGGCCAGGGACTCTCGCCCAGGACGCTCACCGAGCCGGAGTCCGCCTGCCGCAGTCCCTCCATGATCTCCACGAGGGTGGTCTTGCCGGCCCCGTTGGGGCCGATGAGCCCGAAGAACTCGCCGCGCGGCACGGTGAGCGACACGTTGTCCACGGCGCGGATGTCGTCGTACGTCTTGTGCACGCCGGTGAGTTCGATGGCGGGTGCGGTGGTGTTCCCGGACGGGGCGGGCGGGTTCGGCACGGTGTCTCCTCGGTGTGCTTCGGGTGGCTTCGGCTGAGGCGGGGGCGAGGGCTGAGGCAGGGTGAAGGCGGGGGGCGGGGATCAAGCGGTGAGGGCGGTGCGGGCGAGCAGGACGAGCGCGGTGAGCAGGGCGCACACGGTCAGCGCCGCGCCCAGCCCGTAGGCGGTGTACAGGACGCGGGCCCGGCGCGGGTAGGCGGACAGCGCCGGGTCGCGGCGGGCGGCCAGTGTCCAGAAGGTGCGGGTGGCCCCGGCCAGGCCGGTGGCGCCCGCGGCCTGGCTGACGATCTTGTAGCCGTCCAGCGGTGGCAGGGGCAGCAGCATGGCCAGGGCCTGCACGGTGCCCAGCACCAGCAGACCGCCCAGGGCGTCCGCGGTGGCCGCGTCCACCGGGGCCCACTGCCAGAGGGCGAAGAACGGCAGCAGGAACAGCAGGTTCATCACCGCGCCGGCCAGCGCGGTCACGATGCGCGCCCAACGCGTGGAGAGGTAGGGGTAGTTCTCCACCGTGCAGTACATCATGATCACCGGCATCCGCCAGCGCAGACCGATCTCGCCCACGGTGCCCCCGTAGTGCCGGGCGGCCACCCCGTGCGCCAGCTCGTGCAGCGCGGTGGACAGCCACAGCAGGGTCGCCGCGCCCATCAGCAGCACCGGGTGGGTGAACATGGCGCCGGTGGCGGCCAGCAGCTCGTCCGCCCGCAGCAGCATCACCGTCTCCATGCCCGCCACGAGCAGCAGCAGCGGCACCATCCACACCGGACGGAGCAGGAAACCGAAGACCCGGTACAGCCGCGCGGCGGTGGCGTCCGGGTCGGACACCAGCGAGTAGCTGCCGGACAGCAGCCGCGGCCCGCCGCCGCCCGCGGCCCGCCGCGCCGCCGCCCCCTCGGCGGGGGCGGGCGCGGCGGGGGCGCCGTCCAGCAGTCCACGGGTGCCCAGCAGCCCGAGCAGCTGCCGCCAGTGCCCGTCACCCAGCCGCTTGCGGTAGGCGCCCGCGTACTCGGCGCCGATCTCGGCGAGCGTCCGGCTGCCGTCCATCCGCCCCATGAGGAAGCCCTCGCGCGGGCCGACCTCGAAGGAGTCGCCGCTGTCGGGGTTCTTCACCAGGTGCACGGTGCGCGGCCCGTGCAGCAGCGGCCCGCTGATCAGCACCCCGGGCCGCAGCCGCGGCTGGTAGGTCGCCATGGAGTCCACACCGGTCACCCGCGTCCGCCCGCCGGAACGGCCAGGGTCTCCCGCAGCGTCCGGCTCAGCACATGGCTGAGATAGGCCTCGTCCTGAATGGTCACGTGCAGCCGGTTGTTGGTCATGTGCATATAGGGGGACAGCAGCCGGACCAGCGCCTCGACCGGGTCGGTGACGTGCTCGTCCCGCTCGCCGTCCCAGGACCGGAACGTCAGGTCACCGGCGGCGGCCAGCGCGTGCGCCCGCTCGCGCAGCTCGGTGCAGTGCTCGGCCCAGCCCGCCAGGAACGCCGGCAGCCGCTCGCCGCCCTCCCCGGAGACCGCCTGCCGGATGCGGGTGTACCAGCGGCCGAGCCCGGGCGAGACCTCGGCGAACCGGCGGTCGTACTCGGTGGAGCCGATGAAGTCCGTCCCGGGGAAAGCCTGGTGCCAGAACTGGTAGTAGCTGTCCAGGTAGTCGCCGACCTCGGGGTCGCCGGGGATGAAGCAGGCGGACATCACCATCATCAGCTGCGCGGAGGTGCCCAGCAGCACGGTGCGCAGGTGCAGGTTCTTGGTGGCGAACGCGTCCAGCACCAGCTCCGAGGAGTGCCGGAAGTGCCACTCGGCCAGCTCGATGCCCGCCGGGCCGCCGTACTTGCCGTACTCCGGCTCGTAGTCCATGCGTGCCCGGGAGTTGTTCGGCCGCAGGTTCATCCGGCCTTCGTCGTCGGTGTACCGGCCGCGCTCGTGGGCCGAGAACTCGATGTCGAACAGCTGGTTGTAGAACTCGTTGAGGAAGCCGGAGTCCACCTGGTACAGCGCGGGCCGTTCGGCGAGGAACGCGTCGATCGCCTCATCGGCGCGGCGCCGCACCTCCTCGTCCGCCTCGGCGGAGGCCGGCCGCAGGCGCAGCCGGACGTGCGGGCCCTCCAGCCAGTAGTTGATGAAGAACCAGTTCGCCAGCAGCCCGTCGGCCTCCAGTCCGGCGATCAGCGGCCGGACGCAGTTCAGCAGCAGGGGCTGGGGGTTGGCGGCGTAGTAGATGTGCGTCGCCTGCCAGTTGCCCGGTCGGGTCATGTTCTGTCCTTACTTTCGGCGGCTTCGGCGGCTTCGGCGGTCTCGGGGGCGTGGCCGGCCGCGGCCGGGAGGCCGGCTCCGGCGAGGGCGGGCTCGGGGGCCTGCCCGGAGCGTGCGGAGGGCGCCGGCGGCGCGGGCGCCGTGACCGTCTCCACCGACAGCTCGGCGACGTGCGCGCCGCGCCCGGAACCGGCGTGCAGCTGGTCGTCGGCCGGGAGCATCTCCTGGAGCACCACACGGGCCTTGTCGGTGCGCAGCAGTGCCTCGAAGGCGGCCAGCGACAGCGCGCTGTCGAAGTCGACGTACTGCGGCTTGGCGGCGGTCGCGCCCCGCGCGCCGCCCTGGGAGACGGTGGCGAAGACCCGGTCCGGCAGCTCCTGGGCGATCCGCCAGCGGTGCCAGCCCCGGAACCAGTCGGCGTCGCTGTCCTCGGGGCCGCGCAGCGGCAGCGCCGAGGCGGGGGCGCTCCAGCTGCGGCGGGCCAGCACCACCCGGCCCGCGCGCACCCGGGGACGGCGGGTGACGCCCGCGTCCGCCTCGCTCTCCGGCACGCCGCCCCACACGTCCAGCGAGGCCATGGCGCTGGGCGAGAGCAGCAGCAGGGTGCGCGGGATCTCCGGCAGCGCCAGTGGCACCAGATACCCCAGGTAGACGGGGACGACCTCGCGGCCCAGCCGGGCCGACCGCAGCACCAGCCGGTCGGCGACCGGGTCGTGCTCGATGAACAGGTCGTCCAGGTGCAGTTGCTGGTGGGCCGGGACGGGGCTGGTCTCGCCGGGGCAGACGATCTCGTGGTCGGTGAGCCTCGCGTGCAGGTTGAGGTTGCTGGTCACCTGTCCGCCGGTCACCTCGGCGAAGACCGCGCCCTCCGGTTCGAGCTGCCGGGCCCGGTCGCGCAGCCGCTCGGAGAACGGCTCGCCGCTGCCGTCGCCGTCGCTGTCCAGGCAGTGGGTGAAGCGGCTGAACGGGAACGACAGGCCGCCGAAGGACCGGTTGAGCACCACCAGCGGGTCATCGCCGTCGCCCTGTTCGGCGACCTGGATGTGGTGCGAGTACAGCGCCAGGGCGGGCCGCACCGGTGCCAGTTCACCGGCGACCGCCTCCAGCAGCTCCGCGGGCAGCACGACCTCGCCCGGGTCCCCGGCGGTGGCCCCGGCACCGGCGCCGCCGACCTCCCAGATCGCGCGCATGCCGGCCGCGAAGGTCCGCCGCGCGGAGTCCAGGGCGCTGATCTGGGGCAGGTTCAGCCAGTTCTCCTCGGGCACGTACCGGCCCCGCTCGTCGAACCGCTGCTTGCCCGCGGTGAACGACATGTACTGGTCGAAGAAGTCCTCGTGGAAGTCGTGCACCAGTTTCTGCAGGTCGGTGCACCGGCCGCCCTTGCCGTAGCGGGCGAGGAAGAAGCCCTTGAGCATGATGCGCTGAGTGAGCGTCAGGTCGAAGGCGGGCAGCGTCTCCTCCACCGCGCGCAGCGGCTCGAAGACCGGCCCCTCCCAGCCGTCCCGCCCGGTGCGCACCGGCGGGGCGGTGACGTCCTCGTACAGCACGGTCTGCGGCACCCGGGTGCGTTCGGCGCCCAGTTCCCGCTGCACCGCGTGCAGCGACGCGCGCAGTTCCTCCAGCAGTTCCCGGCGCCGTGCCGGGCCCGCCTCCGGGAAGCCGCGCAGGCAGGCCGCCGGGGTCTCCAGGGCGTCGGCGGTGCGGTCCGCCCAGGGGCGGCCCAGGGCCCGCAGCGACCGCTGGAACTTCCCCAGCGGGTCCACGTCGTGGACCTGGGCGTGCAGCGAGGGCACCTGCAGCATGCCCAGGTCGAGCAGGGTGGCCAGGTACTGCCCGGCCTCCTCCTCGGTGGCGCCCTGGTCGGCGGCCAGCCAGCCGGCCAGTTCGCCGTAGCGCGGCTCGCCGCGCTCCTCGAAGAGCGTGAGCATGCGTTCCAGTGCTCCGCTGCGGCGCAGGAAGAACAGCCGGTCCTTCACGGAGTCGAAGGTGACGGCCGCGTCGTCGTCGCCCGCGGTGATCCAGCGCCGCACGTAGCGCACCCGGTTCTCGTCCCGGATCCAGCCGGAGGCGGGCGCCACCGGCAGGTCGGCGCGGCGGGCCGGGTCGGCGAGCACGGCCTCGGCGATCCGCTCCAGCGCCAGCACGTTCAGCCGGGGGTGGCTGGTCCACTCGTCGGCGACCCGCAGCTCCCGCGCCGCCCGCCCGCGGCCCTCGGTCCCGGCCATCCCCGCGTCGTCGGTGAACTCGCCGAGCGCGACACCGGTGAAGGTGCTGAACGGGCTGGTCTTGCAGGCCGTCCGGTACAGGTAGGCCAGCAGTGAGCGCTCCACCTTGCGGTTGCGCTTGTCCGCCCGCTCCGGCGGGGTGCGCAGGTAGGCGTCGAGCTGGGCGTCCAGCGAGGGGGAGGCCAGCAGCAGGCCGTCGCGCAGCCGCTCCTCGGCGGCGATGCGGCGCAGCGCGGCGCGGGAGGCGGTGAGTTCGGCGCCGAGCAGGTCCGCTCCGGCCGCCAGGTCCTCGGCCAGCCGGGCGCGGTCCTCCAGCCACGCGGCCAGATCCCGGCCGAGCCGGGCGTCGGCCTCCGCGACCAGGGCGAGTTCGGTGGCGGGGTCGCGGGGCAGCCGGGCGTTGAACACGTCGCGCCGCAGCTTCAGCAGCCGCCGCCGGGCGGCCGGGTCCTCGATGCCGGAGACCACGGCGTGCAGGCGGTCGCCGAGCCGGGCGCCGTCCTCGCGGAGCCGGGAGGTCTCGGCGAGTGTGCGGTCCGCCCAGCGGCGGCTCTCCGGACAGCGCAGGGCGGCCACGGTGTCCGCGGGCAGGCCGGCGATCCGCAGCATGAAGCGCGGGCCGATCGACCGGGAGGGGTCGTCCACGGAGTTCTCCTTCCGTTACGGGGTGGGGGGTTCAGGCGATCTCGTAGCGGAAGTCGGCGGGGTTCGCGCGCTCGTGCCCGAGCATCATGATCAGCAGCGGGTACTCCCCGGTCTCCTCCAGGCCCAGGTGCTCGACGTAGGAGACGTTGTCGAAACCGAGGGCGACCCCGCAGCCGATGCCGAGCACCGCGGCGGCGCTGTAGGTGGCGTTGGCGATGCCCCCGATCATGGCGTTGACCAGCCGGTATCCGCGGGGCCCGACGGCGTCCAGGACGGCGTGGGTGCGGACGGTGGGCACCAGCACGGCGCCGGCCTGCTCCAGGTTGTAGTTGGACAGGAAGTAGTTCTCCTGCAGGAAGCCGCCCAGCGGCCCCCGGGTGACCTGCCGCAGCCCGCCGGCGTCCGGGTCGTGCACGTACGCGCCGGGCTCCAGGCCCTCCACGTGATTGACGAACGCGTACAGCTGCACCAGCCGGGGCGCGCCGGGCGGCAGCGCGTCGCCGCCCAGCGCGTAGCCGCCGCGGGCGGCGCTCAGCGCCGCGGCCAGGTGCTCGGCGCCGAGCGGCCGCTGCGCCTCGAACCGGCCGAAGCTGCTGCGTCGCCGGCGCAGCGCGGTGAGCACGTCGGTGTCCAGTGGCGCCGGGGCGGGCAGCTCGGTGAGCGGGCCGCGCCCGGTGACCGGCGGCGCGGCGGCCGGCTCCAGGTCCCGCGCCGCGGGCCGGTCGGCGGCGCGCCCCGAGGTGACCTGCTGCATCGTCGTGTTGTGCTCGAACTCCCGTGTGCGGCGGGACTGTTCGCTGTCCCGCAGCCGCACGGTGGCGGACACCGGGCCGGCGTCCGGCCCGGCGCCGTCCCCGGGCGGCGTCCCGGCCCCGGTGCCTGCCCAGCGCAGGCCGACGACGGCGAAGATCCCCTCCTCGCTCTGCTCAACGCCCAGCAGCCGGGCCAGCCGGTCCTCGTCGAACCACAGGGCGGGCTCGACCTCCAGGCCGCGCGCCCGGCCCCACATCCGCCAGGTCTGCACCAGCGCCCCGATGTCCATGCTCACCGCGTGGAACGAGAAGCTGTTGTACTTGAAGGCGTTCTGCCAGTACTTGACGCTCAGCACCAGATACTGGTCGGTGTCCGGGCCGGGGGCGTCCGGGCCGAGGGCGGCGCGCACCTCCCCCGTGACGTCCCCGGTCAGCAGCCGCTGCAGGGCGTGCCGGGGCGGGTAGTAGTGGTGGATGCCGGGCGGCACCGGCCCGGCCGCGCCGGAGATCCAGTGGATCGCGACGGGGTACAGGCCTCCGCCGGAGGAGGTGCCGCGCGACCAGTTGGCGATGGGGTAGTGCGGCAGCGCGCCCAGGTCGGTGTTGGCCTGCACGCCCAGGCGCCGCCCGGTCAGCCCGTAGGAGTCGCGCAGCATCCCGGACAGCACCGCCAGGTCGAACGCGCTGTCGCGCGGCGGGTCGGCGTCCGGCGGCAGCGAGCGGCCGACGGTCGCCCCGGCCGGGTAGCCGCCGTCCGGCGGCAGCGGCAGCACGTCGGCGCCGGGGTAGAACTTGGCCCGCCGCGGCGGGTCGTCGTAGTCGGGGACGAACCCCACCGGCTCCATGTGGACCCGGCCGCGCCGCAGGATCTCCGTCGCGTAGTCATGGGCGTATCCCATGGTCTGCTCCTTGTCGTCGGCCGCGGTCAGGGGAAGGGGTGAGGCGCGGGGTTGAGGGTGCCGGGGGTCAGGTCGGTGTCCTTCAGCCCGGCCTCGCGGAGCGCGGTGAACATCCGCGGCATGTGCCGGGCGCGCTGCCGGGACCAGCCGAAGTCGATCGGGATCAGCCCGGGCACCAGCACCGAGAGGGTGTGCAGTCCCATCCGGCGCTGCTCGGCGACGGTCTGGTCCACCGCGATCACGTCGAACCCGGCCGCTGTGACCGCTTCCAGACATGCCGTCAGGTCCTCGCGCACGTCCCCGGTCGGCTGGGGCACCGAGCCGTCGCCGAACCGGTCGGCCATGCTGTGCGCCGGCGGGCGGGGCGCGCCCGGGGCACCGAGCAGGAACTCGGCGTGCGCGCCCATCTCCGGGACGCCGTACAGCATCGGGTGGTCGTGGAGCTGGACGACCTTGCGGTAGTCGGCGGCCATGGCCCGCAGCCGGGTCTCGTCGTAGGCGAACCGGCCGGGCAGGTTGACCGAGTCGGTGGCGATCTCGCACATCGCGGACGCCAGCGCCGACTCCGCGTCCAGCCCGGCACCGGCGCCGAAGCACATCCGGCCCGGCCCGCCGTCGAACCGCTCGGCGACTCCGGTGATCACCGGTACGGGGAAGCTGATCCGGGTGTCGAAGAACCGCGCCTCGTAGCCGTACATCTCCAGCCGGTCGACCATCTGCACGGTGGCGGGGCTGGTGCTGGTGCGCGGGTCGATCTCCGGCAGCCGGGCCCTGCCGTACCAGGCCAGCAGGAACGCGTCGCGCTCGATGACCTCCAGCAGCCCGAAGTAGACCGCCTCCTCCACGCTGCCGCCGGAGGCGCAGCCGTTGGAGCTCTCCTGCACGAACCGCCGGTACAGGCTGCCCGACTGGTAGTACGTCAGGATCTCCGGCACCAGAACCGGCCCGTCGTCGCGCAGCGAGTGGCCCCACACCCAGGGGATCTCCAGGTCCGCCCGGAACGGCTGGGCCTTGGGGTAGGTGCGGTGGAACTCCTCCGAGTACAGCCCGCACACCGCCGGGTCCAGCACGGTGTGGCCCCGCTCGCGCAGCTGCTCCAGGCTGCCGGTGACGGCGGTGGTCCGGGCCCGGGGCCGGGCCCCGGCGTAGCGCTCCAGCCCTTCCAGGACGCCGATGCGGGCGCTGTCCCGGTAGCTGTCGGCGTGCCCGCCCCAGAACGTCTCGACCAGTCCGGCGCCCGACCGCTCGGTGAAGCAGCCGATGGTCGCCGAGGTGGACGTGGAGGACACGTCGTAGACCAGCGAGCGGCCCAGCACCCCGCACACCGGGTTGGCGTAGGCGGCCACCGGCAGGTCGTAGTCGTCCAGCGGGCGCACCCGGGAGGCGCCGGGCCGGTGCACCGGGGCGGGCCGCAGCTCGATCGCGGCCGCATCCGCGGAGTCCGGGCCGAGCCCGCCGCAGCGCGGGCACTCCGGGTCGGGCACCAGCGGATACCGCCGGACGGTCAGTTCCGCCAGGTCCACCAGCAGAACCCCGGGCCGGGGCCGGTCCTCGGCCAGCCAGCCGGCCAGCGCGGCGGCCACCGCGTCGGCGGCGAACGGCGTGACCCACGGGGGGCGCCCGGCCGCGCCGGTGCCCGCCCCTCGTTCCACGGCGTCCCGCAGCGACTCGTACCGCGACAGCTGCCAGCGGCGCTCCAGGCACAGCGGGCAGGGCGGCTCGTCACGGCCGGGCAGCGGGCCGAGCACGGCGTGTCTGCCGTACAGCCACACCGGGACGGCCGGGTCGGCGGGCCGGTCACCCGGGTCGGCGATCGCGTCGCGCACCCCCAGGGCGGCGACCGTCACCCGTTCGGGCCGGCCGAGCGCGGCCAGCGACCGGCCGGTCAGCTCCGCCATTTCCCGGCAGGCCCCGGCCACCGGCCCGGGCACCTCGGCACTCGCCCGCTCCGGCGCGTGCGCGGGGGCGTCAAGGGTCAGCATCAGCGCTCCCCGCGGGTGAGCAGCACCCGGGCGGTGTGCACGCCGCCGGCCAGCAGGTCGGCCGGGGTCGTCGCCACGTGCAGCACGTCCCGGCCGGCGGCCCGCAGCCGCTCCAGCACCGGCCCGAACGACTCACCGGCCCCGGAAGTCTCACCGGCCGGGTCACCGGCCTCGGGCAGCGTTCCGTCCCCGGCCCGCACGGTGCCCGGCTCGAACGCCACCACCAGCGGATCCCCGGTGTCCGCCACCTCCCCGGTCTCCGCCGCCAGCTGCACCTGCCCCAGCAGGTCCCGCAGCGCCGACGCCGCCGCCGCACGCCTGGTCAGGGCACAGCCCACCGCCCACCGGCCGGCGCCGGCACCCCCGTCGGCCGGCGCCGTCTCGCGCGCCAGCACCACGTGCGCCCCCGAGTGCTCCCCCTCGCCCAGATCCAGCAGCTCCGCGTCCAGCTCCAGGTTCCGCGCCGACTTCCGCAGGAACACCAGCTCCGCGTCGTCACCCGCCTCCAGAAGCCGCACCCTGCCGCCGCCGCGCACCGCCCGCATCAGCGCGTCGTGCGCCAGCGCGGACAGCAGCCCGTCACCGGCCGCCTCCTGCGGGGACTCCCCCGCGCCCGCCCCGGCGCCGCCGGCCTGCACCAGCCGCTCCCGGTTGTGCTCCCCCGCCGGGTGCACGGCCGCCGCCGGCACCAGCACCGGCTCCTTCGTCAGCAGCGACACCGCCCGCACCCACGCGGCGATGTCCTCCCTGGCCGCGCCCGTCCCGCCGTCACAGGTCAGCGCCGCGGGCACCAGCGCCTGCTCCTCCTGCCCGGCACCGCCCGGCACCGTGCCCGGCGGCACCATGTGCGTCGCGTACACGCACGCCGCGGCCCGCAGCGCCCGCAGCCGGGCACCGGCCAGATGGTGCACGTCGAACGCCGACAGCGTGCGCCGCCCGGCCCGGCCCAGCGGCATCTCCAACCGCGCGATCTTCAGCGGCGTCTGGGTCAGCACCTCGTCGTCCCAGCGGCTGATCACCCCGGTGCGCTCCCGCACCAGCGACTGGCTCAGGCCGTTCAGCCGGGCCACCAGATCCTCCGCGTCCCGGGCCGTGGCCACCTCGGTGGACCGCGCCACCACCGGCTCGTCCGGCAGCACGTCCCCCGCCGCCCCACTCACGCAGCTCCGGCAGCGCGGATGCGGATGCAGCGGCTCGGCCACCACGTCCAGCGACTCGATGTCCTGCACGATCACGTGCCCGTCGGTCTCCGCCCGCTGCACCCCGGCCGCCACCCGGAACGCCTCGAACCCCAGCAGATTGCCCATCATCGCCGCCAGCGGACCGCGCACCCGCTCCGCCCCGGTCGCCGGGCCCGGCCGGGCACTGCCGGCGATCCGGCTCCACAGCTCGGCCGCCGCCCCCGCGTCCGTGGTGTCACCGAACCGCAGCACCGCGCACGACCAGCAGCCCGTGCCGCCCGCCCGGCTCAGCGGCCCGGCCACCACCCGCGACCCGAACGTCCACACCGGGATGACCACCTGCCCCTCGGCGAGACCGGCGCCCAGCAGCCGGTGCGTGCGCGGGCCCGCGTCGTCCCCGGCCACCAGCAGCACGTCGAAACCCGCCGTCCCCGGCAGCTCCCGCCGGCCGGCCTCCGGAACGTCCAGCTCCACCGGGCAGCCCGCCTCCGCAAGCTCCGCCGCCTCCGCGACCGCCTGCGGCGCCGCCCCCTCGGCGGTGATCCGGGCGCAGCCGTTGCGCACCAGGGACAGCACGGCCCAGCGGGCCGTCTCCCCCTCGCCGAGCACCGCCACCGAGGTGTTCCGGTAGGCGGCGAACCGCCGCCCGGCGTCGTCCCCGTAGTGGTCGATGTAGGCGATCTGCGCCGCGAACCGCCCGGCCACCGCCTCCGGCAGCCCGGGGCCGCCGGTCTCCTCACCGTCGTCCGGCCCGGCGTCGCGGGCGAACCCCTTCTCGTACAGCGACCCCACCAGGTGGGCCACCATGGCCCGCTGCTGCTCGCCGAACCCGGTGCAGATGTCCGACAGCCGGTGCGAGCCGTCCAGGTGCGGAACGATCAGCGAGGCGAAGCGGTAGGCCGTGCGGCCCCTGAGCAGGAAGCCGCCGTCGGCGTTGTGGAAGAGCACCCCGCCCGGGCTCTGCGTGAACAGCACGTCACGGCTGATGCGGGGCCGGGTTCCGGCGAGACGGTCAAAAGCAGCGGGCATACCGGTCACACTTTCTGTGGTGGAAGGCAGAGGTCGGAAGCACAGTGGCGGGCATAGCGGCGGAACAGTTCGTGGACGCGGTAGGGGCCCGGCGGGCCGTCCTCCAGCAGCCCGGCATCGGCCAGACGCTCCAGGACCCGCTGGGTCTCCCCCACCGGCAGCCGCAGCTCCCCGGCGGCCTCCCGCGCGTCGAACACCGCGCGGGGCAGCCGCCCCAGGGCCGGGGCCGCCTCCGCCAGCGACGGGTCGAGCCGCCCCAGCGCCTCTCCCAGCACCCGCTCCACGGACATCAGCGGGTCGTCCGGCAGCGCCAGCGCCGCCATCGGGTCCTCGGCCAGCCACCGCTCGGCATCCGCGAGCAGCAGCCCGGGGCGCGTCAGCAGCCGGGTGGCCAGCACCCGCAGCGCCAGCGGATGGTGGCCGCACCCCTCGGCCAGCAGCCGGGCGGCCTCCGGCTCGGCGGCCACCCGGTCCGCGCCCAGCAGGGACTCCAGCAGCCGATGCGACTCGCCGGGGCCGAACACGTCCAGCCGCCGCACCCGGCCCCCGTACCGGGCGACCAGCCCGCCCAGCGCCATCCGGCTGGTCACCAGCACCGCGTGCGACGGCGGCACGGGCAGCAGCGGCCGCACCTGCCCGGCATCCGTCACGTCGTCCAGGACCAGCAGCGCGCGCTCGTCCGCCCCCCGCGGGCCCGGCCCGGCCCCCTCCGCCCACCCTGGCCACGCCTCGGCCAGCTCGGCGGCCACCTCCTCGGCGGGCCGCGCGGAGCCGTCGGGCCCGGTCATCCGCACCAGCAGCCGGCCGCCGGGAAAGCTGTCGCGCACCAGATGCGCCACCTGCTGGGCCAGCGCCGTCTTGCCGATCCCGGCCGCCCCGCAGATCAGCTCCGTGACCGGCGCCGTCCGCGCGTCCGGCGCCGCCGTGAGCCGATCCACCAGCGCCCGCACATCACCGGTGCGACCTGTGAAAGAAGGCACCGCCGAAAAATCCGCCTCCCGCCGTGCGGTGCCCACGGCGGAAGACGGAACCGAAGCCGGGCCGCCGGCACCCCCGGCCGGCGGCAGCCCGGCAGGCGCGGATCCGCCCGGCAGCACGGCGGACCCCACCGCAGGACCCAGGTCCTCCCCGCGCAGCACGGCCATCTCCAGCCGCTTCAGCGCCGGGGACGGGTCCACCCCCAGCTCCTGCCGCAGGTAGTCACGGAACGCCCGGTACTCCGCCAGCGCCTCGGTCTGCCGGCCCGTGCGGTACAGCGCCTCGATGAGCTGCTCCCGGAACCGCCCGTGGTCCGGATGGGCCCGGGTCGCGCTCCACAGCTCGACCAGCGCCTCCCCGCAGTGCCCCATGGCGAGCTGGAGATCGCAGACCCGCTCCACCGTCCGCAGCCACTCCTCCGTCAGCCGCGGCACCTCGTCGCGCTGCATCAGCTCCGAGCGGACGTTCGCCAGCAGCGAGCCCTGCCACAGCGACAGCGCCCGCCGCAGCGAACGCAGCTCGGCCACCGGATCGTCCCCGGCCAGGGCAGCCTCCCGCACGTGCGCCCGGAATTCCAGAAGATCGAGCGTACGGGTGTCCGCGGTAATGCGATAACCACCGGGAACCGCCTCGATCGAGGTGTCCACAATCTCGTGCCGGGCGAAGAGCCGGCGCAGCCGCAGCACACACGTCTGCAACGCGGCCTTCGCCGTGGCGGGCTGCTCGTACCCCCAGATCATCTGCTGGAGATAATGCGCGGAAACCACGGTGTTGGAATGCAGCAGCAGGGCTGCCAGCAGGTTCACCGGCTTGGACGCCTGCAGAACAACGGTGTCCTGGCCATCGGTGATGCTGAGCGGGCCGAGCAGCTGAAAGCGCATGCCGGTCACAGCGGACGGACGCACGGAGAAGGGCGGGGAAAGGGCGGGGGGACGAACATCAATAAAACCTTGCGTGTTCTCATGACGAGACCGCCTGAACAAGCCGGAAACCGGCTGTCGAGAAGTGGGGGGATTTTTCCTGTGAGGAGGACAGTAGTGGCCGCCCGCGAAGCGCAGAAGACGGCCCTGTGTCCACATGCTGCAAGTTCGCCGCTTCCGCAAGATGCCAGATCCGGTCACACCACCCCACCCGCCCCGCGGCCGCCGGCCCCGGGCTCTGCGCAGGACGGGGCAGGTCCGCGGATCTAGCATGGAAGGACAGCCGAGGCGTCGCGTCGGGTGAGGCGGTGACAGTGAGCGAACCGGAGATCAACTACGCGGCCGTGTTCCGGGCCCTGCCCAGCGCGGTCCTGTTGATGGACCCGGAACTGTCGATCGTCGACGCCAACGACGCCTACCTGCGGCTGACCGGACGCGAACTCCCCGACCTGCTGGGCCGGCACCTGTTCGACGCCTTCCCCGACAACCCCTCCGACCCGGGGGCCACCGGCACCAGCAACCTGGGCGCGTCCCTCAAGCGTGTTCTGGAGGGCGCCGCGCCCGACACCATGCCCCTCCAGCGCTACGACGTCGAGCGCACGGACCGGCCGGGGGTCTTCGAGGAGAAGTACTGGAGCCCGGTCAACGCCCCGGTGCTGGGACCCAACGGCCAGGTCAAGCTGATCATGCACCGGGTGGAGGAGGTCACCGATCTCGTCCAGCACATCGGCATGCCCGAGGGAGGCAAACGGCAGCAGGTCCTGGAGGCGGAGCTCTACGCACGCGCCCGGGAACTGGCCAAGGCCAACGAACACCTGCGCCAGGCACACGCCCGGGAACGGCAGGTGGCCCTCACCCTGCAGTCGGCCATGCTCCCCACCCCCAAGCCCTTCGGGAAGGTCCGCGGCGCGGTGCGATACCGGCCCGCCGCCGACACGCTCAACGTGTGCGGCGACTGGTACGACCTGGTCACCATGCCCGACGGCAGGATCGCCGTGGCCGTCGGCGACGTCGTCGGCCACGGCCTGGCCGCCGCCGGCGTGATGGGCCAGCTGCGCAGCGCGATCAGCGCGTCGGTGCGGGTCGCGGGCGGCCCGGCCCAGGCGCTGGACGCCCTGGAGGTGTACGCGGAATCGGTGCAGGGCGCCGAGGCCACCACCGTCATCCAGGCCGTCATCGACAACCGGGAGCGCAGTATCACCTACAGCAGCGCGGGCCACCCGCCCCCGATCCTGCTGCACCCCAACGGCGCCGTGGAATTTCTCGACCGCGCCACCGATCCGCCCCTGGGCACCCGGCTCCTGCCCTCCCCCCGCCCCGAGGCCCGCACCCACTACCTGCCGGACTCCCTCCTGGTGCTGTACTCCGACGGGCTCATCGAACGCCGCGGGGAGGACATCGACATCGGGCTGGCCCGGCTCGCGGGCAGCCTGGTCCGGCACGCCCGGCAGGATCCGGAAGCACTGGCCGATTCCCTCCTGGCCGACCTGGAGGACCCCCAGGGCACCACGGACGACACCGCCCTCATCGTCCTGCGCCTGACCGACGAGTCCGGGACGGACGCATAGCCCTCCGCCGGGACACGGACCGGTCCGTTTCCCACCTCACGACGCGCACCCCCCGGCTTCCCGCCGGGCCCGCCTTCCGATGGAACAATGGCCGCCGCGCCACCGCCGCGCCCGAACGATCCCGGCGCCGCCCGCCGGCCACACGTTCCCACCGTCACCACGCACAGCCACCACGCACCGCCACCACGCACGACCGCCGCGCCACCGGCATCCGCCCCGGGCGGCACACACCAACACCCCCCGGCCACTTGGCCCTTCGCTCGCGACCACACCCCATACCGCCGCAAAGCGGCTCTTCGTTCGTGAACTCCCGGCCGCCACAGGCCCGGTAGCGAGAAATACACATGCCGTATCCACAACCTGTGGATAACTCCCCGCTTTTCCACAGCTCTTCAGCTGTCGCCTTTCAGCCGCCGACAGCCCTCAACCACCGGCCGCCGAGCACTCCACGCCACCACCGTCCGAACGAGGAGCGACCGACAGCACATAGTGGAGCGAACCGTCCCAGATCAGCAGCACATACGGCCTCCCGCGCACCAGCCGGTCCAACGCCCTCCCCTGCTCCGACCGGTCCTCCAGCCACGCCCGCACCGGCCGCGCCACGTGCGGATCGAGCTGATCGGCGATGTGCGCGGCCCGCCAGCTCAGCCACAGCACCGCCCCCCACGCCGACGCCGGCATCCGCGAACCGAGCCGGAACGCCTCCCCGGTCTCCGTCCGGTAGGCCAGGCACACGCAGTGGAACGCGCCCGTCACCAGCGGCACCGGCGCCACGAACCGGGCATCCACCACCAGCCTCCGCGCCCCGGTCCCCGCCCCCGGCGGCATCGTGGGCAGCACACCGCCCCCACCGGCCGCGCCCTCCCGGACTCCACCGGTCCACGGCCCCGGTATGAGAACCCCCTGCCGCCCTGCCGCCCCGCCCGAACCCACCGGGCCGAGCTGATAGATGGCGCCCCGGCAGGACGTGCAGACCTTCTGGTTCCCCCGCCGCTCAAGCGTCCGGTGCTCGCACGGCACCGCCACAGCGGAAACCCCGCTCACGGCACCATCACCGCCCGCCACGGCCGGACGGTGGACAACCGGTAGGTGTGATGCGCCGGGCGGTAGCGCGCGTGCTCGAAGATCCAGTCCTGCGCCGCCCGTTCGCTCTCCTCGTCCGACGACCGGGCCCGGCACACAGCGCACTCCACCGCGTACACCTCGGGCTCCCGGTCCGGCTCGGTGTCCGGCCCGATGGCCCACCGCCGCCGCCCGATCCACCCCCGCGTCACCGCGCACCCCCGTCGCCCCGGCCCTGCTGCGGGTCCGGCTGCGCCTGCGGACCCGGCCCTGGCTCTGGCTCTGGCTCTGGCTCTGGCTCTGGCTGCGGCTGTACGGCGCACGGCAGCAGCCGCCCGAGCCCGCTCTCCCACTCCCGCCCGCCAGCCGGAGCCCGGAGCCAGACCCTCCCGGCCCGCACATCCATCACCCGCGCCGCACAGGCCCGGTCCACGTCCCAGACGAGTTGCCCGACCAGCGCCGGACCGCCATTTCCGGTCACCCCCGAGCCCTGACCGGCACCGGCCGCACCGGCATCCCGCATCGCGACCTCCGCACTTCTCATCCCTGCTGTCACCCTTTCGTGCGCTCCGTGAGGAAACGCTTACAGAGTGGAGCGCGCAGAGCTAGCGTGAACAGCGGTCAGAGCGAGACGGTCACACCGTCTCGCCAGGTCAAGGAGGGTGCGACATGACCGTCGAGCAGGAAATCGAAGAAACCCAGGACCCGGCCGTCTCCACACTGGCCCACTTCGGCCGCGAGGTCCGCCTGGAGCGCGAACAGCACGGCATGTCGAAGGCCGACCTCGGCCGCGAGGTGCACTGCCACCCCACCCTGGTGGGCAAGATCGAGACAGCCCAGCGTGTCCCGACACTCGACTTCGCCGAGGCCTGCGACCGCGTCTTCAACACCGGAGGCAGACTCGCCCGCCTATGGCCCCTCGTCATCCGCCACGCCTACCCGAAGTGGTTCCGCGCTTACGTCGAACTGGAGGCCGTGGCCAAAGCCATCGGCTTCTTCCAGATCCAGGTCGTCCCTGGCCTGCTGCAGACCGAGGATTACGCACGGGCCGTGCTTGCCTCCGGGCGCCTCGACAACCCCGAAGACGTCCTGACAGCTCGGATGGAGCGCCAGCGGATCCTTACACGCGACGATCCTCCCCAGGTCTGGGCCATTCTGGAGGAGTCGGTTCTCCACCGCACCGTGGGAGGTCGGAAGGTAATGGGCGGGCAGCTCCAGCACCTCCTCACAGCCTGCGAGCACCCTCGCACGGTGATCCAGATCATCCCTGCTTCTATCACCACCCATGCAGCGATGGGCGGATCCTTCGCGGCCCTTGCCTTCGACGAGGGCTCCGACATCGTCTACATCGACGGCTTTCCCGAGGGGCACGTGACGGCCGAACCTCGCCATGTCGAAACGGTCGCGCGTGCCTATGATCTGCTCAGGGCAACTGCTCTCTCACCAGAAGCATCCGTCGACCTGATGACCGCCATTGCAAAGGGCGTGTACTCGTGATCACAACAGGCCAGATCCCGACCTCCAGTTGGCGCAAGTCCAGCTACAGCGGCAACAACGGCGGAGAATGCGTCGAAGTCGCCGACACCGTCGCCAAGGTGCTCCCGGTCCGCGACAGCAAGATCCCCAGCGGCCCCGTCCTCGCCTTCCCCACACCCGCCTGGTCCAGCTTCATAGCGACACTCAAGAGCGGCAACTCCCCGTCCTGACTCCTGCTCCTCGTGTCGTCGCCACCTCCAACACTCGGCACGAGGAGCAGGCTTCTTCCACCGCCACCGCCACCGCCACCGCCCCGGCCCCATCTCCACCAACGGGCCCACGCCGCCCCCAAACCGCAACTGTCCGTGCCACGCACTACGTTGCGGGGCATGGATTCACCTGCCTACCTCTCCTACCTCTGCCGCGAGCTCGGGTCCTTCCGCAACTGCCTCAGCGGCGACTTGGCCGCTCCGGTCGAACACTGCGGCGACTGGACACTGCTGGACCTGGCCGAACACCTGGGCGCAGGCAACCTCTGGGCAGCGGTAGCCATCACAGAGAAGCACGGTGACCACCAAGCCGAACCGGCTCCCCGCAACGACCGCGATGGCTTCGTCAGTTGGTTCGACGCCACCTGCTCCCAGTTGCTCACCGCCCTCAACGGCAATCCCGACAGCGCCGCATGGACGATTTACCCTCCCCACACGGTCGGCTTCTGGCAGCGCCGCCGATGCATGGAGACCGTCACCCACCGATGGGACGCTGAACACGCCCTCGGCGCTCCTCAAACGATTGAGCCGGAGCTGGCGTCAGATGGAGTAGCCGAGGTGCTGGAAGTCATGGCCCCTCGCCAAGTAGCCCTCGAACGCACGCAAGCACCGGAGCACTCGGTCCGCCTCGTGGCGTCCGACACAGACGCCTCCTGGGTCTACGGCCCCGGCGACCCCGTCGCCACTCTCACCGCCACAGCAGAAACCCTCTTCCTGACCCTATGGGGCCGCCGCACCCCGAGCACAGAGGCAGCCTGCACGTGGGAAGGCAACCAGGAAGCCGGCCAAGCCCTCTTGCGTAACTCCCTCGTCCCGTAACCCTCGGGGAAATCCGAGGAGCGCCCAGTCTTGACTCAAGGAACCATCCCCCGCGTGCGCGGGGAGCAGGACGACACGAACTCCTGTGCCTGGCGGGGGTCGGGACCATCCCCGCGTGCGCGGGGAGCAGTCACGGGTATTCCGCCTCCTTCATCCACACGAGGGACCATCCCCGCGTGCGCGGGGAGCAGTCCGCGCACATCCGCGCGAATCCCTTCGAAGAGGGACCATCCCCGCGTGCGCGGGGAGCAGCCGACCGCCACGCTGGTGCGGCGGCCGATGACGGGACCATCCCCGCGTGCGCGGGGAGCAGTCGTAGTCCCGGATCCATCGCAGCGCCACTCCGGGACCATCCCCGCGTGCGCGGGGAGCAGGTAACCGAAATCGGCTGACCATCCTCAGTGACAGGACCATCCCCGCGTGCGCGGGGAGCAGGTGAAGTCCTTAACGCTGTCCTTGATGACTCCGGGACCATCCCCGCGTGCGCGGGGAGCAGCCCAACTGTCGTACACCCGTGCGATCATGAAAGGGACCATCCCCGCGTGCGCGGGGAGCAGGACGTGCCGAACCGATCGAAAAGGATTTTCGGGGGACCATCCCCGCGTGCGCGGGGAGCAGCGGCGAGTAGCTTCGCTGTGCCCGATCACGCTGGGACCATCCCCGCGTGCGCGGGGAGCAGTTCACGACGACGTCCCCGGCGCTGACGGCCATGGGACCATCCCCGCGTGCGCGGGGAGCAGGAGCTCCCGTTGCGCGCGTACAGGATGGCCGCGGGACCATCCCCGCGTGCGCGGGGAGCAGAGCGGGACCCGCAGCGCGTGGAACTCCATGTGGGGACCATCCCCGCGTGCGCGGGGAGCAGCAGCGCGACACGGACCAGCGTGCCGCCCACCCGGGACCATCCCCGCGTGCGCGGGGAGCAGGCCACGCGCCCAACTCGGGCCGCTCGAATGGCGGGACCATCCCCGCGTGCGCGGGGAGCAGCGTCAATCACCTCGCGGCGCGAAGAACGGACCGGGACCATCCCCGCGTGCGCGGGGAGCAGTCGGTCCGGTCGAAGGTGTCGGCCAGGAGCACGGGACCATCCCCGCGTGCGCGGGGAGCAGTGAAGAACGCCGGAATCCCCACTTCCGGCGTGGGGACCATCCCCGCGTGCGCGGGGAGCAGCCCGCATCACTGAATGTGATGTAGTGGAAACCGGGACCATCCCCGCGTGCGCGGGGAGCAGTTAGGTCCGAGCTTGTACGGCATCGACATCACGGGACCATCCCCGCGTGCGCGGGGAGCAGGTCAGCCAACCCCCCTCGCTGCCGACAAAGCCGGGACCATCCCCGCGTGCGCGGGGAGCAGCACGGGCGAAGCGAGAACATGCTGAACGCGATGGGACCATCCCCGCGTGCGCGGGGAGCAGACGTTCCGCCTGAGGAAACTATAGGCACTTCTTGGACCATCCCCGCGTGCGCGGGGAGCAGTAACACTTGGCACGACCTTTCCGACGTCCGCCGGGACCATCCCCGCGTGCGCGGGGAGCAGTTCGGCTTCGCATGGTGCGGGTTCGGCGTGTGGGGACCATCCCCGCGTGCGCGGGGAGCAGCCGCCAGGTGACGTGCCGGGGGCTGGTGTCCAGGGACCATCCCCGCGTGCGCGGGGAGCAGGCCCCCGGCCAGGGGGCCAGCCGGGGGCGCCGGGGACCATCCCCGCGTGCGCGGGGAGCAGTCTGGAGTCATGACGCCCGGGCAGCTCGGACTGGGACCATCCCCGCGTGCGCGGGGAGCAGCGTCGTAGTGGGCGGTGTGCGCATGGGGCTCCGGGACCATCCCCGCGTGCGCGGGGAGCAGACTTGCTGACCTGCAGGTTTGTCAGCGAGGAAGGCCGTTTTTCTTCACTTGTGGAGAGTCCGACAAAACGGCCATTCTTCACCTCTAGCTCGTAGCTTCCCTGTGCGGCACATCGCTCTCGACCCATCGTAGGCACTGCCCGCGTCCACCACACTTGTTCGGCGAGGCTCAGGGCTCGGTGCTGCTCAATCTTCAAAGCGGACCTCCACCACAAGGGAGAGGCGCCGCAGACCGCTACATGCCGCTGCCAGGCATGGCCCTTCACCGCTCTCGGCAGGCGGCGTATCGACGTTCTCTGCGCCACGCTCCGAGGGCAACCACCACTGTCCGCTACGGCTTGACAAGCCCATAAGGGACAGGCGGTGGCTCAGACGGACTCCGCACTGACCGCACTGCTGGTGGCCTTCACCGCGATACCTGCCGCCTTCAGGACGGTTGCCCTGCCCATCCAGCCCACTACGCCGTGGACTGCTTCGCCGGCCTGGGAGCTCCCCAGGTGGCCGCCCCGGGAAGTGGGGTCACAGCAGGGCGAGCCCGAGGACGGAGAACGGGTACAGAACGTCGAACACGATGAAACAAGCGATCAGAGGAATGCCCAGCCAGACCAGGACCCGGTTCAGCGCCCGGTCGTACCGGGTCTCCTCCCGATCGTCATCACTCAGGTAGAGGCGGTCGTACAGCCACATCGCCGCGGCGGCGAGCAGCGCTCCCCCCACTACCAGGCCAACCACGGGAAGGAACTCGAGGTCCGGCAGCGGCGGCTGTCCCCGGAAGAACAGCCCTGCCGGGAAGATCAGCAGGAGAGCCAGCACCAGGGGGAAGGCCAGGATCAGCAGAAAGAGCCCAACGGCAAAGCCGAGACGGGGGAAACGCCGCACGAAACGGGCTCCCAACCCCGGCACCCCTCTCCCCTCCTGCATGGCCCCTCCCCCGGGATCACCCCCGCTCGCCTCTCATACCTGACCCCATCCCCACTGACGCCTGCGGCACCCGGGGCGGTTCCGGTCCGGCGGCGAGTGCCGACTCGTCCGGCTATCCAGGCGGGGCCCCGCGCGGGCCCTCAGCGGACGGGCCGCCGAACGGTAGCCCTCTGCCTCCTCGCCCCGGCGCCCATCCCCGCGTGCGCGGGGAGCAGCAGGTGGCCGGGGCGCCGGCCTGGATGACCTCGGGACCATCCCCGCGTGCGCGGGGAGCAGTACCGCTGCCCGATCCGACTTTGAAATGTCGTGGGACCATCCCCGCGTGCGCGGGGAGCAGACGCACCGGCGGAGCAGCGCGCGGCGCCTCACGGGACCATCCCCGCGTGCGCGGGGAGCAGTCGCTGCGGGGCACGGGCCCGGTGCAGGTGCAGGGACCATCCCCGCGTGCGCGGGGAGCAGCCATCGGAGGGGGTCGGCCGGGGCCGGGTCAGGGGACCATCCCCGCGTGCGCGGGGAGCAGTCAAGCTGGCTCGGCAAGTGCCTGATCAGGCAGGGACCATCCCCGCGTGCGCGGGGAGCAGCTGATTGTGGGGACGGTCGGTTCGGGTGGTGAGGGACCATCCCCGCGTGCGCGGGGAGCAGGCTGTTCTTCGCCGTGGTGTGGCCGGTTCGCAGGGACCATCCCCGCGTGCGCGGGGAGCAGGCGCGTGATATTGGCCGTGTGATCATTGACAAGGGACCATCCCCGCGTGCGCGGGGAGCAGGACGTGGATTCCGTGGTGTAAGTGTCGGCGGGGGGACCATCCCCGCGTGCGCGGGGAGCAGAGGAGGGTGCGGGCGCGGAAGACGGTGGTGGTGGGACCATCCCCGCGTGCGCGGGGAGCAGACTCGCTGAGCTGGGAGTTTACCGGCTGGGTATGCCGTTTTTCCTTACTTGTTGAGATTCCGGCAAATCGACCATTCTTCGCATCTCTCCATGTTCGGCCCTGTAGTCGTGCCGCGCTCACAACTGTCTGCGGGATGTCGCCAAGGCCCCAGCCAGCTCCCGTACGCCAGAAGCTCTCGGATGGGCTCGCACCAGGTCCGTCACGATCGCTCTGATCGTCGGCCTGTCCCTCACCTCTGCCGGCGCGGCTCGGTGAGCGAGCAGCAACTCCTGCGCCGTCTGCTCGGGCTTCCCCCATTGCCACCAAGCGCGAGCCAGGTCGGTGTGCAGCCGCCCTCGGCGTTCCGGCGTGTGGAACTGGCGGGGATGCAGGGCCTGTCCGGCATGGATGGCTGTCCCCGCATCGCCAAGTGCCCAGTGCACGCCGACTTCGTACAGGCGCACTGCGGCAGGGGTCAGAGTCGGCGACTGGCCAGGAACTGGGCGGTGTGGCAGTGCACGGGCCGCACGCTCGGCGTCCCCGATGAGCTCAAGCGCTCGGGCCCGGTCCCCGTTCTGTGCCGCCGTGTAGGAACCCGTGCACAGCATCTGTGCGAAGGCCGCCCGTTCGGCGAGCGTTCTGAGGCCAGTCGAGGATTCCAGCTTCGCGGCGGCCTCCAAGGTAAGGCGCTCGGCCGCGTCGGCGCGGTCCTGGTGCCGCAGGACAATGCCGAGCGACCTGGTGGCACTCGCCACTGCCAGCGGCGACTCCGACAGGGCCGCGTAGACCGACGCCCTGTCAGCTGTCAGTCGCGCCGAAGCGTATCGGCCGATCTTCGTCAGGGCTTCGGTGGCCAGTCCGTAGCAGCCGGCGAGGTGAGTGTACGCCTCGGGCATGCGCGACTCTGCAACCGTGTGCGCACCTGCCAGCAGCTGCGGCAGCAACGTCAACAGGTTCGCGTGATGTCCGCCGTCGAACAAGGTTCTTGCGCGTGCGAGCTGCGAGGCGCCCGTGGATAGAGTGACGTCTCCGGCCGGTGCGGGCATCGAGGCCAGAGCGTCATCCACCTTCAGAAGAAGATGAGATGGTACGGCCAGCCCGAAGGCCGCGAGTAAGGTGCGACGATGCATCGGGTCCTCCTCCGCTGGCTCCTTTCTCGGAGCAGGCGCCACTCTAGCCGCAGAGCGCTCCGTTACACCGAGTACCGCACCGATCACTCCAACCGGTATCTCAAGGGCTGCCGCTATCGACTTGAGAACATGCACGTCAGCGACTGACCCAGCGTTCTCCAGCCGAGAAATCGCCGAGGCCGAGTAACCTGCCCTACGGCCAAGATCCGTTTGCCGCCATCCCCGCTCCTGGCGTACGAATCGGATAAGCCCACCTGCGTCGCCGCTGTTGATCAGCGCACGGATTCTCCCCGAGTCCCATAATGGATCAAGTGCGATCTCCACGGCAGCCCCTCCCCATGCCGGCCGGACCGTAACCGCACTACGGTACGCAGTTCCGCAGACTTCGTCGAGGGCGCATTCAGTATTCGCAAACGAATTTCAGCGTGAGGGAATGCACTACCGCCACCAGCACGCGCCGAGGTGTCCTGGCAGCACCGGATCACACCACACCGAGGAGGCCACCTCATGGCAACCGCGACCCCATCCCGACTGCAGACCCGGGACCCGAAGTCGTTCCTCTCCACAGACCTCTGGGACCGGGAGATCGAACTGCTCACCCGGGACCACCCCTTCGACCGGGTCATGGCAGAGCGCATCTTCGGCCAGGCCATCGCCTACCTGATCACCGCCATGGAGAAGTGGGGCGAGAGCCTGGAGATCGGCTGCGGCCAGCTCGTGGACATGGGAGTTCACGCCTTCATCCTGGACACTCAGCACTACGAGAACTTCTGCCGCCGGCACTTCTCCGGCCGTTTCCTGCACCACGTTCCGGAGATCGTCCGGAAGGCCGACGGGACGGTGATGCGCACCGCCCGGATCATCGAGGAGAACGGTTTCAAGATCGACTGGCCCCTGTGGGAGAAGGACGCCATGGCGTGCAGCTCGTGCGCGCCGGGTTCCAACTGCCACTGATCCACACTCCACCACTCGGACGAGCCGGAAACGGCGATCACCTCATCAGGGGATCGCGTTTCCGGCTCAGCACTGCCACCACACCGGACCGCCGAACCGGGTCTGCTCATCACATATCAACAGGCATCGAAGCATCCTGGCAGCAATCGGATATGCATCCGACAACAACCGTATGGATATTCGCATTGCGGGTGAGGCTTCCGCACCCGTTCCACGATCAAGGGATCGCCTCAGTAGCGTGGGCCCGATATTGCCACCCACGCGAACAGGACTCCTTCGTGAACACCCTTCTCGCACAGTACTGGGATCGCTACGCTACGGGTCTCGGAGCACGTCAAGCAGCCGAAAACCCCGACGGTGATCACCGTTTCGAGTGGACCCAGTACCCCGGCCACGGCCCCGGCGACGAGTTGCTGGGACAGCCGGCGACATCGTTGGAGCTCGGCTCCGGCCGTGGCCGAGCAGTTGCCTACCTGGCCCGCAAGGGGGTGAAGGCAACGGGCATCGACCTCTCACCCGTCCAATGCGAGAACGCCCGCCAACGGTGGGGAGACGTCCCGGGCGCCACGTTCGTCCAGGCCGAAGCCCTAACGTTCCTCTCCTCCCACGAACAGAGCTACGACGCGATCTACTCAGTGTGGGGCTGCCTCTGGTTCAGCGACCCCGAGACCCTGCTCCCGCTCGTTCGCACACACCTGAACCCTGGCGGGACCGTCGCCTTCTCCCACGCACCCGCCGTCCCCGGCTCGTACGGCGTGCAGGGCATGTACGGCGAGGGCTTCACCGGGCGCCAGCTGTGGGTTCACCGCTGGGCCTACCCGCCCGAGACCTGGGCCGACATCCTGGACCGGCACGGCTTCACCCACATCGAGGCAGGCATCCTGGACGCTCCCGACCCTGCCAACGTCGGCACCCTCATCGTCCAGGCCAAGGCGTGAACGCTCCCAGCGTTCCGAGACCAAGCAGCGACTATCACTCGGCCCCGGCCGACGATGCTTCCTGCACCGCAGGGGACGCGCCGCCAACCCACTTACGAGAGTAGGTTGACGATCGCCATCCGGCTCATCCCCGCGTGCGCGAGGAGCAGCACCCCCTGTTTAGTGCACTCACGTGAGTAGGGGGACCATCCCCGCGTGCGCGGGGAGCAGGTTCGGGGGTGACCGGTGATGGGGCGCAGCGCGGGACCATCCCCGCGTGCGCGGGGAGCAGGACAGCGGCCGGTCGCCGAGGTGGCCGTGGACGGGACCATCCCCGCGTGCGCGGGGAGCAGGCCCGGCGACACCAGCAGGTGGTCCACGTTGGCGGGACCATCCCCGCGTGCGCGGGGAGCAGCGACCCCCCCGCCGCTTCGGCCGCACTCCCGGCCGGGACCATCCCCGCGTGCGCGGGGAGCAGGTCACCGTCTCGCTGGCCCGGTAGTAGTCCGAGGGACCATCCCCGCGTGCGCGGGGAGCAGGTTGCGCAGCAGTGCCTCCATGGTGGGGATGTGGGACCATCCCCGCGTGCGCGGGGAGCAGATTCACTTGGGTCGAGTGCGGTAGCTTCCCGCGGGACCATCCCCGCGTGCGCGGGGAGCAGGACCAGGCGAAAGAGCTCGGCTCCACTACCGCAGGACCATCCCCGCGTGCGCGGGGAGCAGAAGGATGGCCGCCAGGGTCTGCTCCTGCTCAGGGGACCATCCCCGCGTGCGCGGGGAGCAGTTGTCGGCGGGCTTGTCCAAGCTGATGTCGTCGGGACCATCCCCGCGTGCGCGGGGAGCAGCTCCAAATGGTTTCACCGGCGGAGCGAGTGGTGGGACCATCCCCGCGTGCGCGGGGAGCAGGCCGCGAACGTGCTCGGGATCGCCACGAAGTTGGGACCATCCCCGCGTGCGCGGGGAGCAGCTCACCCAGCGGTTCAGCACACCCGCGATACGGGGACCATCCCCGCGTGCGCGGGGAGCAGACGCGACGTATCCGTGCCAATGCCGTTGCGCTCGGGACCATCCCCGCGTGCGCGGGGAGCAGCGGCCGTTCGTCCAAGCGACAAGTGCGTGCGCGGGACCATCCCCGCGTGCGCGGGGAGCAGGAAATCTGCGCTGCGAGAGCGATCTTCTCAAAAGGACCATCCCCGCGTGCGCGGGGAGCAGCCCTCGCACTGCCCACGCCACGATCCCGGCGCGGGACCATCCCCGCGTGCGCGGGGAGCAGGTCAAGCGTGTCCCTGCAAGCGCTGACAGATTAGGACCATCCCCGCGTGCGCGGGGAGCAGGCGTCCATGAGAATGAAGGCAGGACGCTCATCGGGACCATCCCCGCGTGCGCGGGGAGCAGCGGAAGCGATCCCAGACCATCACGCAGATTGAGGGACCATCCCCGCGTGCGCGGGGAGCAGCCCCGGCGGTATAGATCACGGTGACTCGGCCGGGGACCATCCCCGCGTGCGCGGGGAGCAGGCATGGAATCAGTGCGCCACACCTGTCGATAAGGGACCATCCCCGCGTGCGCGGGGAGCAGTGCTCCATGTGTTCGTCGGTCATCTGATCGCAGGGACCATCCCCGCGTGCGCGGGGAGCAGCTGGCGGCCCGCATGGCGTCCATCCTGCCCGTGGGACCATCCCCGCGTGCGCGGGGAGCAGACCAGCAGGCCCTCCGCGTAGAACTCGTGGGCGGGACCATCCCCGCGTGCGCGGGGAGCAGACTTGCTGACCTGCGGGTTTATCGGCGGGGGAGGCTGTTTTTCCTTACTTGTCGAGAGTCCGGCAAAACACACATTCGTTACTCCCTGCCGCAGGCTGTTGGCTCGGTGGATCGACGTCCACACATCGTAGGCATGTACAGCCGCCCAGTCAGGCGGTGTTCGGGTCGGGTATGGATTGAGCGGTGCTCTCCTCAGCCGGAGCATGTCAGTGGCCCTCCATACCTTCACCCCATGCCGGACTCCTCGTTTCTCGACGCGACTCGCGGCTCCTACGACGTGCTGGCATCCAGCTACCTCGACAGGCTCGACCCGGACCTGGACCTACCGCCGCTGAGCCAGGCGCTCCACCGGACCTTCGCCGAGCTGGTGAAGGCCCAGGGAGGTGGCCCGGTGGCTGATGTCGGGTGTGGGCCCGGGTGGGTGACCGACATCCTGCACGGGCTCGGGCTCGATGTCTTCGGCATCGATCTGTCGCCCGGGATGGTTGCCGAGGCTCGCCGCACGTACCCGGGTCTGCGGTTCGAGGTGGGCTCGATGCTGTCGCTGGACCTGGAGGACGCCACGCTCGGCGGGCTGCTGGCCAGCTACTCGATCATCCACATCCCCCGGGATCGGCTCCCCGAGGTCTTCGCCGAGTTCCACCGGGTACTGGCGCCGGGCGGGCAGTTGATGCTCACCTTCCAGGTCGGCGACGAGAGTCTGCATTTCGACGAGGCGTGGGGGAAGTCCGTCTCTCTCGACTTCTACCGGCAGCAGCCGTCCGACGTCGTCGGGCTGCTGCGCGAGGCGGGCTTCGAGGTCACGGCCGAGATCGTGCGGCACCCGGAGCCGACGGAGAAGAGTCCGCACGGCTGTGTCATGGCGCGCAAGCCGCTGCCCGGCGGTCCTGGTGAGGCCGCCTGACACTGTCAGCACTCGGACGACGGCAGGCGGCACACGCGGCCCGCGGCCCCACAGCAAGGGCCATGCCCGCCGGCAGGCGTGCATGGCCCGCCCGCACGGTGATGTGCGGGCGGGCCTGTGCGCCGGAGGCGGTTACGCCGGGCAGACGGTGTCCCGGTCCGGCAGCTCGCCGGAGATCAGGTAGTCCTCCACCTGTCCGTCCACGCACTCGCTTCCGTACTCCCCGTAGACGCCGTGGTGGTTGGCGCCCTCCAGGGTGATCAGGCGGGAGCTGGGCCACATGTCGCGCACGGCCAGGGCACCCGGGTGCACGGTCCGGGTGTCACCGGTGGCGGAGACCAGCAGGGCGGGGATGTCGTTGTCGATGACGGTCGGCTTCTCGACCGGGGAGGGGCCGAAGGCGCACGGGCTGACGTTGTTCGTCAGCGGACCGAAGAGCGGGGCCTTGGCCCGGGACCGCTGGATGTCGCGCCAGTAGACGTTCAGGTCGCGGGGCGCCGCGACGTCCCCGCACACGATGGCCGCCTGGACGCTGCCGTAGTGGGAAGCGGCTCCCGTCACGGTGAAGTTGAGGACCTCGTCCAGGACGGGCGTGGGCTCCACCGGCTTCCGCTCGGCCGCCTCTGCCATCACCTGGACCGACCCGGCCAGGGCTGCTCGGGCCTCGTCGCGGTCGCTGGAAAGCAGGATGAACAGGAGCACCGGCACGGTGTGGTGGTCCACCCGGTAGGTCTCCCCGATGCGCAGGGGCTTCTTCGCCGAGGCCCGCACGATGCGGTGCACCGTGGCGAGTACTTCTTTACGGCTCGCGCCCAGGCCCCACTCGCTGTCCCGCTCCGCTGCCCACTGGGCCCAGTCCCGGAGCGCCTTCTCGTTGGCCTCTGCCGTGCCCTGCAGCAGGCGGGGGCTGTAGTCGGCGGGGTCGATCACTCCGTCCAGGACCACGCGGTCGGTGCGGCCGGGGAAGAGCTGGGTGTACACCTGGCCGAGGTAGGTGCCGTAGGAGTAGCCGAGGTAGGAGATCCGCTCCGCGCCGAGTGCCGCGCGGATGACGTCCATGTCGCGTGCGGTGTTGCGTGTGGTGGCGTGGGGCATGACGTCGCCTTCGGTGCGGGCGCAGCGTTCGGCGAGGTCGCGCATCCGGGCGGCGCTGCGCCGGAAGTCGGCCCGGCTCTTCCCCGGGGCCTCGATCCAGGAGCCCACCGGCCATTCGCAGTCGAGCGGGGTGCTGCGGCCGACGAACCGGGGGTCCATGCCGATCAGGTCGAACCGGTCCGCCACCTCGGAGGCGCCTCCGCCGGGAAGGATCATGTCGATGCCGGTGCCGCCGGGGCCGCCGCCGTTCAGCAGCAGCGGGCCGAGCCGCCGGCCGGCGTCGGCCGTGGCCTCCCGCCGGGCGACGGCGACGGTGATGGTCCGCCCTTCGGGGTCGGAGTAGTCGAGCGGCACGGTGACGTCGGCGCACCGGGCACCGGACTCGTCCAGGGCCTTGCCGAGTTCGTCGTCCGGCCCGAGGGCGCAGGACTGCCAGTGCAGCGGCTGTTCGTGGAACCGCTTCAGTGCCCCGTCGGAGGCGTCGGTGTGGCCGGCGGTCGCGGCCGTGGTGCGGTCGGCTGTGATGCCGGTGGGCCCGGCGGCGGCCGGGGCGGCGACTGCCAGGGACAGCGCGGCTGCGGCTGCGACCGTCCAAGCCTTTCGGGGAATCGTCGTCATGTGAAGAGCCAACCCCAGCAGCCCGGTTGTCTCACGCCTGCCGCCCCCCTTCTTCACCCCCCGGCCAACCCCCGGCCCGTGGTGCCGAGAACCGCACCGGGCCCTCTTCGGCCAAGCAGCTTGGCGGAACAGGGCCCGGTCGCGATCGCGCTCAGGAGGGACCGGGGTTTGTGCCGGAAGTTGGGGTTCCGCGGGCCTCGTCCTGGGGCGGTGCGGGGGCAGGCGGGGCGGAGAAAGTGATCGAAGAGAAGTCCCGGCCCTGGACCACAGCGCCGCTGAAGGTGCCACCGGTGATGCTGTTGCTGACCGCACCTTCCGCGATCCGGACCTGCCGGGCCGCGCTCAGCCACTCCTCCAGGTCGTTCCGGAAGCCCGGGTCCGCCGTCGCACGCTCCGCGAGCACCCTGCGCAGCATCAGTTCCCGGGCTGGATCCGACGGGGCCTCTTCGAGGGCGACGAGCTCAGCCTCGCCCGACGAGGGCTCTCCCTCACCCGCTTCGGCCCCGGTGCGGCGGAAAGGTCGCTTGATCAAGGCTCCCAGGGAGGCCCACACCTGTTCGCCCAGTTCCCCGCCTGCTCCTCCTGCCAGTGCCGCCAGCAGACCTTCCGATATGGGATCCACCCTGTGCCACCCCCTGCTGATGGAAGATTTATCCGGGGACAAACGGTACGAGAGAACGATCGCCTGCGCAGCCCAACACTGAAGCCCGGTCCGGGCGCAGGCCGCGCGGGTAGCCCCTGCAGGGCTTCTGCACAGAAGACCAAGGTTTCTGGCATATGCCAGACATCCGCCTCTCCGAGTGCGTCGGCACCGCCCGCGCAGGACGAGCAGGAATAGGCGGACAACGCTTCATCGGTATCATTTTCAGACATTCCGCGAAATGATCATACGTGGCGGTGCCACGACACCGCAGAACCATTGCCGCCCCCTGCCCTCCTTAATACACTCAGTATCCAGCGGACTACCATGTCGTGATCTGTCGAGCAGGGATCCGATCGGAGGCACCATGGCTCGCACGCGCATCTGGGAAGCCGATCCGTCGGCGTTATTCGTGCGTCGGCTGGGCAAGTCGGCCAAGGAACTCGATCACTCGGAGGGCAGGGACGACTGCCCCGACATCTGGCAGCTGGACAACGGCGACATCGCGGTCATCGGCCGCGACCTCACGGACGCCTACTCGTCCCGACTCCCGAGCGAGGTCACCCTCGCCTCGGACGAACGGCTCGTCGTGATCCCCGGGATCATGCTCAGCACGGCGAAACAGGACATCCCCGATGCTTGACACCACGACACTCGACCTCGATGGCGCCCAGGGCACCTTGCTTACGCAGGCGGCCTACAAGCAGGACTTCCGGGACCGCGAGTGGGAAATCGAAGGACGTGACTCCTGGAAACTGGAGCGCCGTCAGCATTTCCACGAGGCAGGGAATGCCAGCTGGAAGGCGTTTATCCAAGGTGACTGGAGTGAGGCCCTGCGACTGATCGAAAGCCGCAGGGAAGCACTCATGCAGTTTTCCAGGAAGGCCGAGGATCACGGTGTGGCCCTCTACCGCGTGCGAGTGGTCGAAGAACCGCTTTCCCCGTACGTTCAATGGGAGCTCAATTCCCTTCGGGTCCGGGCGGAGTGCGGTGAGAGAATCCGCCTTGTCTTCCCACAGCAGATCGCACCCCTGGAAAGCTCCGGGAAGCTTCCGGAGTTGGTGACACTCGGCGGGCGCACGCTCTACGACATCCGCTACACCGCCTCGGGCGTGCCGGACGGCGCCGTGCGCTTCATCGACCCCGACCTCGTCGAAAGCTGCGAGGCAGTGATGCGAAGCCTCTACGAGGCGGGCGAGGACGTCGCCTCCTACGTTGAGCGCGAGGTGGCCCATCTGCCGCCTCCGCAGGCCCAGTAGCAGCAACCCGAATCCAGACGAGACCGGAGAGCGGACCAATCAGCGCGGGCGACAGAGAAGAGACCAACCGGCCGGGGACCGGACCGCACGGCACCCGCTCGGACCTGTCGGGGTCATCGCGTGATGTCGTACAGGCTCGGGACATCAGCGGAGGCGTCCACTACCACCAGGGCGTGCCTGCCGAGGATCGGAGCGGCGCCCCAAAACCACGACAACTACCCGGGGACGCACGGGGATTTGTCAACCGCACAGACGAATTACGGCGTCTCAACGCCATCCTCGCCGACCGGGAAGGCGATCCCCTGGTCGTGTCGGTCTGCGTCATCGCGGGGACTGCTGGGGCGGGCAAAACCTCTCTGGCACTGCGGTGGGCCCACCAGATCGCGGAACGGTTTCCCGACGGACAGCTCTACGTGAACCTCCGTGGCTATGCCCCCGAGGCTCCTGTCACTCCTGTCGAAGCGCTCCACCGATTCCTCTCCGCTCTCGGCGTTCCCACAAAGGAAGTACCCGACGACCTGGAGACCGCTGCCGCGCATTACCGCTCCCTGCTGGCCGATCGCCGCATGCTGGTCGTCCTCGACAACGCCAACAGCGCAAGCCAGGTCCGGCCCCTCCTTCCCGGCCGGACAGGTTCCCTCGTCGTCGTCACAAGCCGCAGTCATCTGTCAGGGCTGGCAGTGCGGGAGGGCGCTCGTCGGTTGCCGCTCGGCACCCTCCCCGAACCGGAGGCCGTGGCACTGCTCCGGGCCGTGACCGCCGACTACCGCCCGTCCGACGACGAGGACAAGCTCCGTGAACTCGCCCGGCTCTGCGCCCGGCTCCCCTTGGCGCTGCGTATCGCGGCGGAACGAGCAGCCAGCCATCCGCACATGCGGCTGGACGACCTGATAGCGGATCTCAGGGACGAGTCGTCCCTCTGGGATGCCCTGAGCGTGGGGGATGAAGAGGAGGCGGACGCGGTCCGCACCGTGTTCGCCTGGTCCTACCGGGCACTGCCGGAGGCAGGTGCGCGCCTGTTCCGGCTGTTGGGACTCCACCCCGGACCGGAGATCGGTCTCCATGCCGCCGCAGCGCTGGCCGCCACCGGCATCGGCCGGACCCGTCGGCTGCTGGACACACTCGTCGGTGCACATCTGCTGGAGCAGACAGCACCCGACCGGTTCGAATTCCACGATCTGCTGCGGGCCTACGCCGCGGATCAGGCTCAGGAGCAGGAGCCCGGCGAGGAGCGGCGGGCGGCGTTGCGGCGGGTGCTGGACTGGTATCTGCGGACGGCGGACGCGGCGCAGGGCTGGATTCAGCCCGCCGAGGCCCGGGTGCCACTCGGTGAGCCGGAGGAGGGGGTGGCGCCGTTGTCCTTCGCCTCCTACGACGAGGCCGTGGACTGGTCGGAGCGGGAGCAGGTGAACTTCCTGCCGGTCGTTCGCGCCGCCGAGAGGGCGGGGCTGCACCGGCAGGCCTGGCAGTTGGCGGCGGTGCTGTGGAACGCCCAGCGGCCGTCGGCTCCGGTCGGCGAGTGGCTGCCGGTGGGGGAGATCGGGCTGCGTGCCGCGCGGCATCTGGGGGACCGGGCGGCGCAGGCCGGGCTGCTGGAGAGCTTCGGCATGGCGCACACGCACGCGCGCCGGCTGGCCGAGAGCCGGGAATGCCACGAGGGCGCGCTGGCCATCCGGCGGGAGCTGGCGGACCGGCTGGGGGTCGGTCTTTCGCTGAACGCCCTCGGGCTGATCGATCTGCGGACCCGGCGGCTGCGCGGGGCGGCGGAGCGGTTCGAGGAGGCTCTGGGCGCCTTCCGGGAGTTGGGGGAGGCGCACTGGGAGGCCACGGCGCTGTCCAATCTCGCGGTGGTCCAGTACGAGGCGGGCCTGCTTCAGGAGGCCGCGGGTCTTGTCGAGCGGGCGCTGGCCGCGCACCGGGCGCTGGGCAACGACCGTGGGGAGGGCAACGCGTTGCGGGTGCTGGCGGCCGTTCAGCGCGAGCGCGGTGCCGTGGAGGACGCCGTGCGGTCGGCCGAGCAGGCGGTGGAGATCGCACACAGCCGCCGCAGCGGCCCCCTGGAAGGTTACTGGCTACTGGAGTTGGGTGCCGCGCTGAACGCCTGCGGGCGCCACGCGGAGGCTCTGGAGGCCTTTCACCGCTCGGCGGTGCTGCACCGCCGGCTGGGCAACCGCAGCCGGGAGGCGCTGGCCTGGCAGGGGACGGGAGAGACCTGCCGGCTGCTCGGCCGGTTCGGCGAGGCGGCGGACTTCCACCGCAGAGCCGCCGCCGTGCACGCGGAGTTGGGCGACGACTGGCAGCGGGCGCTGGCGCTGCACGGTCTGGCCACCGCGCTGTGCGACGGGGCCGGCGGTGGGGCGGAGCCGGGTGAGGACGCGAAGCCGGGTGCGGTGGAACGGGCGGTGCGGTACTGGGCGGAGGCGGAACGTCTGCTGGCCGGGTACGAGGACGCCCGGGCGGGCGCGTTGCGGGCGCGCGTCGCCGAGGCGGCTGCCGGTGCCGGCCGGCCCTGAGCTCATGGCCTCGCCGTCGGTGGGCGAGGGGTTCTGAGCGCCTGGCATGGGTCGGCTGCACTCGGGTCCGTGGCTCGGGTCTCGGGTTTCGAGGGGCGAGATCCGAGCGCTCTTTCTGTGGAACGGGTGGTCATTCTTCTTCCCACCCACCCACCCTTGCAGGCACACCCACCTGCGATTATCGCTTCATGTGATCAGGTGGACACCCTGCGAGAAACCGTCATAAGGTGCGGACAAAAGGCGACCCCCGTCGGTGCTCGCAACACCGGACAGGGGTCTGACCACCAAGATCCTGCAACATTAGGAAAAACGACCTCGTGGCTACTTCCCATCCTAGCGGCGCCCACCCCTCCTCCGCACACCCCCTGGCACCGAACGGTTACGGAAAGCGCTCGGCGCCCGGTCAGGAGCCCCGGCGGCCCGACGACTTCGCGGCCCTGCACCCGCGTGACGCCGCCCTCGCCGGCTACCTCGACCGGCTGCCCGACGGCGCGGACATCTCCATCAAGACCCTCGCGGCCTGCCTGCCCTACGGCCAGTGCGCGCTGGGCACGTCACTGCGCAGGCTGTCCGAGGCGGGGCACCTGCGGCGCGTCACCGAGCGGCTGCCGGACGCGCCCCGGTGGGTCACCCGCACCTACTTCACCCGCACGGCCCGCGACGACGCCTGGTGGAGCGCCTTCCTCCGCGGCGACGTCCCGGCGGCCCCGGCGCCCGTCCCCCGCCCGCGGCCCGCAGCCCCCGGCCGGGCGCGCGGTGCCAGGCCACCGGCCCCTCGGGCGGCGGCCGGTGACGCACCGTCCGGTGAACGGCAACCCGCCGCCGTCCGGCCGCCGTCGGCCGCGCGGGCGGCTCCGGCCGGGGCCGCCGGGGCGGGACGTGAACCCGCCGCGCGGCAGGCACCCCCGGCCCGCCGGGACGTGCGGGCGAGCCGAGACGTCCCGCAGCGCGAGCGGTCACGCGCGTACACCGCCCTCGCGCGGCTCGGGGAGGCCGACCCGCGGATGGCCCTGTCCGCGGCGGACTGCGCGGCGCTCGAAGAACTGGCCGAGGAGTGGTTCCGACGCGGCACGGACGAACTCCGGCTGCGCCACGCACTGACCGCCGGACTCCCGCCCGAGGTCCACTCCCCCAGGGCGCTGGCCCACCGTCGGCTGACCGACAAGCTGCCGCCGCAGCCGCCACCCCGTGACCCCTCGCCGCCACCGCGGCGGATGCTCGAATGCACGGTGTGCCGGGCACCGGGCCGCGCCGAGGCGCTCCCGGGCGGCCTGTGCCGCGCCTGCCGGGGAGACGCCGGGCCGCCGACCACCGGGACCGCGCCCTCCCCGGACGCGGCAACGGCCCCCGCGATACTCACCCCTGCAGGCGGCCCGGCCGGGGCCGGACCGGCCGACGGTGCCGGGCACGGTGCGGCGGCCACGGCCGGACCTGTGGACGCCGGGGCGCACATCGCCCGCATCCGCGCCGTCCTCCGGGCCGGGCGCACCGGCCGCCGCGCCCTCACCGACAGGACCGCCGCGCAGGGCAGGCCCCCGCGCGGCGGATGACCTCCGCCACGACTACCGAGCCGCCGCGGTCACTCACAGGCATCGTCTTCCGGCCGACCGGTGGAGCCGGGCCCGGCTCCGCCGCTCAGCACCAGCCGTTGATGGGGCCGTTGACGCCGGTCCACAGGAAGGCGTCGCTGACCCAGGTGCCGTCGGTCAGCCGGTTCCACAGGCTGGTCGTGCCGTACCGGCCGGTGTGCGAGGTGCCGTTGCTGGAGCAGGCGATGGAGACGGTGGCGCCGTCGGCGACCGAGCCGGCGACCGCGTAGCCGGTGCCGGGGCCGGTGCGCTTGTTGAGCGAGCCGCCGCCGTTGGCGTCCACCACGGCCTGGGTCAGGCCGAGCGCCCCGTAGTTGTGGAGGACGCCTCCCGCGTACACGCGGTGGCTGCCGTGCAGCGCGGAGCCCTGGTAGGCGGACGCGCCGTTGTAGATGACCCACTTGCCGAGGTTGTGTCCGGCGACGGCGACGTACTGGCTGTTCTGGCGCAGCCCGAAGTGGACGTGCCGCCCGTACGCGGCGCCTCCGCAGGTGACGTCGGTGCCGGTGTACCCGAGGTAGGCGCCGGAGCCCACCCAGCCGCCGTTGGTGCTGATGTTGTCCCACAGGTGGTAGTAGTCCGTGGCGTATCCGCGGTCATGGATCACCCTGATCCAGCCGGTGCACATGGTGTACGCCGTGCCCTCGCGGGCGGCGCGCACGACCTGGTCGCCTCCGGCGAAGTCCAGTGAGCTCCAGGGGTGTTCGTAGCCTCCCCAGCCGTGCGGCCCGCTGGTCATCACCGTTCCGGCGCCCACGGTGGTGGGCAGTGCCATGCCGGTGCGGAAGTCCCCGCCGGCCATGGTTCCGGGCTGCCCGGTGACGCTCTCGCGGGCGTCCGGCTGCCTGCCGTCCTGCTGGGCGAAGAGCGGCTTCTCGGCCTCCTCGACGACCGGTGCCCGTTCGGAGAGGGCGGCGAACTCCTCCTGGCCCTCGAAGGCGACCTGCCAGCCATCGTCCTTGTGCTCGGCGACGAACAGCCATCCCTGCGGCATACGTGCGGAGCCCGGCTCGGTGGCCAGGACGGCTGTGCCGAACGCCCATCCCTCCGAGCTGCGGGTGACGGACACCCGCGGCTCGTCCGCCGCGCTCGCCGCGCCGGTTTCGCTGCGGCCGTGCTGCACCAGGCGGTCGGTGACCGCCTCGACCGGGTCCGCCGCCGTCCCGTCCGCCGTGGCCGCCGCCGGTGCGGCCAGCATCAGGGTCCCGGTGAGCATCAGCAGCCCGGTGGCCGCCGCCGCCCATCGCATGCCTGTCCGTCTTTCAGCCGTCAAGGGGATCTCCTCCGTCAGCGGTGACCGCTTGTGGCGGCAACCCGCAGTTTTGACTGACCTCCGACAAGTTACGCCCCGGTAGCCACCCCGCCAAGACCGCCTGCCCGCCCTAGGCCCCCGCCTTACGCCACCACTCAGGGGAGACGTGTGGCAGGTGGCAGGTGGCGGACGTATTCTGGAGGCATGATAAAGACGACGGTCTATCTCCCCGAGGACCTTGAGGTGCGGCTGGACGCCGAGGCCTCAGCCACCGGCGTGAGCAAAGCGGAACTCATCCGGCGAGGAATCGCCATGCTTCTCGAGAGTTCCTCGCGCCCCAAGCGAGTCCGGAAACTGCCCGTCTTCAACAGCGGGCGCCCTCTCACTCCGGACGCCATGGATGACACGCTCTACGAGCACATCAAGGAACAGGCCGCCCGCCGTTGATCATCGTTGCCGACACCTCCGCTCTCTACGCCGCTTTTGATGCCGACCAGCACGAGCATCAAGATGCGGCGGCGATCGCGGAGCGGGAGATCCTGGCCATCTCCCCCCTTGTCATCACAGAACTCGACCACCTCACCCACCGTGGCCTGGGCTTCCCAGCCGCCATACAGGTCATGGAAGAGCTGAACACCCGTATCGCCGACGGTCAGTACCGGCTCACAGAGCTGAAGCCCGCGGACTTGATCACGGCCCACCAAGTCCGTCTGAAGTACGAAGGCCTGCGGCTGGATCTGGCAGACGCTGTCGGGGTCGTCCTCGCCGACCGCTACAAGACGGACCGTATCCTCACCCTGGACCAGCGCGACTACCGGGCGATCACCCCTCTGACGCCAGGGTTCAGCGCCTTTCGCATTCTTCCCGCAGACCACTGAGCGAGCATCGCAGGACGGGATCGCGGGTCTCCGAAGCCAGGGCTCCCAGCCTGTCGCACGTCGGGGGGCGCAGTAAAACCTCCGGAGACGAGCCACCGGGCGTTGCGCGCGTGCTCCTCCAGCCGGGCATCCAGCCGGAAGCGGGCCCGGGAGGCGTCGTCGGCATGTTCTTCCAGTGGTCTGCGGCGCGAGACGAGTGCCTCCGGCGGACGCGACACGAGATGCGCGACGGGCACGTCCAGCGCTTCGGCGAGCCGGAACAGCTCAAGAGCCGTGATACGCCGCCGGCCCGACTCCATTCGCACGACCATGGTCCGGTCCAGACCGACCTGCTCGGCGAGATCCCCCTGACTCATACCGGCGGCATGCCGCGCCTCGGCGATTCTCTCGCCCACCTCGGCCCAGCCCTGCGCACGAGCACCCATGTGTGAGATTTTCTCGCACCCTGGGCCGTCCGGCCAGCTCCGCTGCCCAGGAGGCGGGTTGCCGTCGGGGGCGGGGCGGGCGGACATGGCGGGTGCCCCGGCCGGGGAGGCCGGGGCACCGTGGCGCCGGGGGTGCCGGGGGTGCCGGGCGGGCGCGCCTACCGGCGGCGGCGCTCGGGACGCCAGACCACCAGGGCGCTGGAGTGGCGTACGTCCTGGTACGGGACGAGGTCCCGCCGGTAGGAGGCGTGCACCTGGGCCTCGCGCTGGCGCATGGCCACCGCGGCGCCCTCCACGGCCTGCTGGAGTTCGGCCACCCGCGACTGGAGCGCGGCGACCTGGTTCTCCAGCTCGATGATCCGCTTGATGCCGGCCAGGTTGATGCCCTCGTCCTGGCTCAGCCGCTGCACCTGGCGCAGCAGCTGGATGTCCCGGGCGGAGTACCGCCGGCCGCGCCCGGCCGTGCGGTCGGGGGACACCAGGCCCAGCCGGTCGTACTGGCGCAGCGTCTGCGGGTGCAGCCCGGAGAGCTGCGCCGCGACGGAGATCACGTACACCGGTGAGTCATCGGTCAGTTCGTAGTAGGGGCTGGAGTTGTCCGTTACTCGTCTCTGCCGTCCGTCGAGCCCGTCCCGGCGGTCCACCTCATTCTCCCTTCGCCGCCCGGAAGAGTGCCGCCCGAGGATCCTCCCCCTCGGCCGCCGTTCGGTACTCCTCCAGAGCCTTCCTCGCCTTGTCACCCAGGTCGCGCGGGACGACGACCTCGACGGTGACCAGCAGGTCGCCGCGGGTGCCGTCGTTGCGCACCGCGCCCTTGCCGCGGGCGCGCATGGTGCGCCCGCCGGGCGTCCCGGGCGGCAGCTTCAGGGTCACCGGCGGGCCGCCCAGAGTCGGCACCCTGATCTCACCACCGAGCGCCGCCTCCGGGAAGGTCACCGGCACGGTGATGGTCAGATTGTCACCACGCCGTCCGAAGACGGGGTGCTTCCCGACATGGACGACCACGTAGAGGTCGCCGTTGGGCCCGCCGCGCTCGCCGGGGGCGCCCTTGCCGCGCAGCCGGATGCGCTGCCCGTCGGAGACGCCCGCCGGGATGCGGACCTGCATGGTGCGCGAGCTGGTGGCACGGCCGCTGCCCCGGCACACCGTGCACGGGTCCTCGGCGATCAGGCCGCGGCCACGGCAGTCCACGCAGGGGTCGGTGAGCGAGAAGCCGCCGCCCCCGCCGCGGCTGACCTGCCCGGTGCCGACGCAGGTCGGGCACACCCTGGGCGTGCCGTTCTTGTCGCCGGTGCCCGCGCACGCCTTGCAGGCCGCGCTGGAGGACATCCGCAGCGGGACGGTCGCGCCGTCCACCGCCTCGGTGAAGCTGAGCGTCACCTCGGACTCGATGTCCTGCCCGCGCCGGGGCTGGGTACGGGTGCCGGTGCCGCCGCGGTTGAACAGCCCGCCGAACACGTCGCCGAGACCGCCGCCGAAGCCGCCTGCCCCCGGACCGCCGCCGGGACCGCCGCCCGGTCCTTGGGGCCCGCCGCCGAACAGGTCACCGAGGTCGAAGTTGAACTGCCCGCCGGCGCCGCCGGGGCCCGGCCGGAAGCCGCCGCCGAACAGCGCCCGCGCCTCGTCGTACTCCTTGCGGCGCTTGGGGTCGCCCAGGATGTCGTGCGCCTCGGAGACCTCCTTGAAGCGCTCCTCGGCCTTCGGGTCACCCTTGTTGGCGTCCGGGTGGTTCTCCCTGGCCAGCTTCCGGTAGGCCTTCTTGATCTCGGCCTCGGTCGCGTCCTTCGGGACGCCGAGGACCTTGTAGTAGTCCTTCTCCACGAAGTCTTTCGTGCTCACTTCCAGCGTCCCTCCTTCCGCTCCTGGTACCGGCCGTGCCCCGGCCGGGCGGGTGCCCGGCCGGGTGCGGGAAGGTCATCCCCCGGTGCTGCCGCCGGGGGAACGCGGTTCTCCCGGTATGAAAAGCCGCATGCCCTCATGTCCGCCCGTCAGCTCTCGTCGGAACCGGCGGCCTCCTCCTCGGACGCCGCCTCCTCCTTGCGGTCCTCGGCCTGCCCCTTGCCCGCGGGCTGGCTGCCCGGCTGCGGCTCGGCGACGCCGACCCGGGCCGGCCGGATGATCCGGTCGCCGATCCGATACCCCGGCTGAAGGATCTGCACGCACGTGGTTTCCGTGACGTCCGGCGAGTAGCTGTGCATCAGCGCCTCGTGCACCGTCGGGTCGAAGGACTCGCCCTCCTTGCCGAACTGCATCAGGCCCATCTTCGCCACCACGGTCTCCAGCGACTCGGCGACCTGCTTGAAACCGCCGACCAGCTCGCCGTGGTCACGGGCCCGGCCGATGTCGTCCAGCACCGGGAGCAGCTCGGTGAGCAGGTTGGCGACCGCGACCTCCTTGACGGCGATCCGGTCCCGCTCGACCCGGCGGCGGTAGTTCTGGAACTCCGCCTGGAGCCGCTGCAGGTCCTGGGTGCGCTCGTTCAGGGCGGTCCGCGCCTGGTCGAGCTGGGCGGTCAGCGCCACGTCCTGGAGCTCCTGGGAGCCCTCGTCCGCCGGGGCGCCCCCCTCGGGGGCCGGGCCGTCAGTGGCCCCGGCCCCCTCGGAGGCGGCTTCCGGTGCGGCTGCCTCGGCGTCGGGGACCTCGGGCTCCTCGGGCTCGAAGCCCTTGGGGTCCTGGGTCACGCCGCACCGCCCTTCGGCTTGTCGTCGTCCACGATCTCGGCGTCGACGACATCCTCGTCGCCGCCCTGCCGCTCACCGCCGCCCGGGGCAGCGCCCTCGGTGCCGGCGCCGGCGGCCTGCGCGTCGGCGTACATCGCCTGGCCGAGCTTCTGGCTGGTGGCCGCGACCTTCTCGGACGCCTCGCGGATCGCGGCGGTGTCCTCGCCCTTGAGCTTTTCCTTCAGGTCGGCGATGGCCGCCTCGACCTCGGTCTTCACCTCGCCGGGGACCTTCTCCTCGTTGTCCTTGAGGAAGTTCTCGGTGGTGTAGACGAGCTGCTCGGCCTGGTTGCGGGTCTCGGCGGACTCCCGGCGGCGGGCGTCCTCGTCGGCGTACTGCTCGGCATCGCGCATCATGCGCTCGATGTCGTCCTTCGGCAGCGCCGAGCCGCCGGTGACGGTCATCCGCTGCTCCTTGCCGGTGCCCAGGTCCTTGGCGGAGACATGCATGATGCCGTTGGCGTCGATGTCGAAGGTAACCTCGATCTGCGGCACGCCGCGCGGCGCCGGGGGCAGGCCGGTCAGCTCGAACATGCCGAGCTTCTTGTTGTAGGCCGCGATCTCCCGCTCGCCCTGGTAGACCTGGATCTGCACGGAGGGCTGGTTGTCCTCGGCGGTGGTGAAGATCTCCGAGCGCTTGGTGGGGATCGTGGTGTTGCGCTCGATGAGCTTGGTCATGATGCCGCCCTTGGTCTCGATGCCCAGGGACAGCGGGGTGACGTCCAGCAGCAGGACGTCCTTGACCTCACCCTTGAGGACACCGGCCTGCAGGCTGGCGCCGATGGCGACGACCTCGTCCGGGTTGACGCCCTTGTTGGCCTCCTTGCCGCCGGTGAGCTGCTTGACCAGCTCGGCGACGGCGGGCATCCGGGTGGAACCGCCGACCAGGACGACGTGGTCGATCTCGGACAGCTGGATGCCGGCGTCCTTGATGACGTTGTGGAACGGGGTCTTGCACCGCTCCAGCAGGTCGGAGGTGAGCTGCTGGAACTGGGCCCGGGTGAGCTTCTCGTCCATGTGCAGCGGGCCCTCGGCGGACGCCGTGATGTAGGGCAGGTTGATCGTGGTCTCGGTGGACGAGGACAGCTCGATCTTCGCCTTCTCGGCGGCCTCGCGCAGGCGCTGGAGCGCCATCTTGTCCTTGCCCAGGTCCACGCCGTGGCCGGACTGGAACTGCTTGACCAGGTGGTCGACGACGCGCTGGTCCCAGTCGTCACCACCGAGGTGGTTGTCGCCGTTGGTGGCCTTCACCTCGACGACGCCGTCGCCGATCTCCAGCAGCGAGACGTCGAAGGTGCCGCCACCGAGGTCGAAGACCAGGATGGTCTGGTCGTCCTTCTCCAGGCCGTAGGCCAGGGCGGCGGCCGTCGGCTCGTTGACGATGCGCAGGACGTTCAGGCCGGCGATCTCGCCGGCCTCCTTGGTGGCCTGGCGCTCGTGGTCGTTGAAGTAGGCCGGGACGGTGATCACCGCGTCGGTGACCTTCTCGCCCAGGTAGGCCTCGGCGTCCCGCTTCAGCTTCTGCAGGATGAAGGCGCTCATCTGCTGCGGGTTGAAGTCCTTGCCGTCCAGGTTGATCTTCCAGTCGGTGCCCATGTGGCGCTTGACCGACCGGATGGTCCTGTCGACGTTGGTGACCGCCTGGCGCTTGGCTACCTCGCCGACCAGCACCTCGCCGTTCTTCGCGAAGGCCACAACGGACGGCGTGGTCCTGGCGCCCTCGGCGTTGGTGATGACGGTGGGCTCACCGCCTTCGAGAACACTGACGACGGAGTTCGTCGTACCCAGGTCGATGCCGACCGCACGTGCCATTTCGGTTCCTCCAGGCCTTGGTACTGCAAGGTGAGTGAATCTGGCTCAAGGGTGCCCCATGACGACAGACCGCGTCAACTGAGCTGAGTGGAGGCGACTCAACTCTTATCTCACCCATACGCTCAGGCGCGGGGACGGCAGTGAACGAAAGAACCGGCCCGCACCCTCCACCCTGCCTCACTCCTCCCGCAGGCGCGCCACGGCGCGGCGCAGCGCCGGCAGCCGCTCCAGGAGCACATCGCCCGGGCACAGCGTCTGGAAGGCGTCGCGGTGCCCGGCCACCACGTGGAACTCGGCCGTCGTGCCCTCGGCGTAGCGGCTGGCGTCGTTGCTGGAGGTGAGGACCGACCGGTCGCGGGGGTCGACTCCGGGCCACAGCTTCCACGCGGCGACCCTGGCGATGCCCTCCAGCAGCTCGTCGGGCACCGGGGTGCCGGGCTCGAAGGAGCCCAGCGCGGCGACGCCGATGGTGTCGTGGTTGAAGCCCTGGGTGTGGGCGCCGAGCACGTTGTGGTCCACGCTGCCGGCCCGGCCCTCGTAGATGGTGCCGCAGCGGTCGACGACGAAGTTGTAGCCGATGTCGTCCCAGCCGCGCAGGGTGATCTGGTCCACCAGCATGGCCCGCAGCAGGTCGGGGACGTCCGCGCAGTCGTAGCCGTCGGGGTGATCGGTGTGGTGCACGAAGACGGCCCGGGTCGGTCCGGTGTACTCCACCGGCTCGGTCAGCAGCGACTCGTCGGCTCCCCACGCCTCACGGGTGACGATGTGCGGGCGCGGGGCGGGCGTGAGCACCGAGGGCGGCTCGGCGGCAGGGGTGTCCGGCGGCGTGTCGCCCTCCGGGACGGGGGCGTCCCACGTCACGAGCAGCGGCAGCGGGAGGACTGCCGCGCACAGCAGGAGGCGTCTGGACCACATGGTGACCAACGTGCGCCGGTCCGCGCCGGTCCGCACGCCGAGTCATGCATCCGGAGCACCCAGGCGGCGCGCGGCGGCCGACGCGCACGGGGGCCGGACGGGTGACGGGCGCGGTGAGGCGGACCTGAGCGACACAGATCACCGGCACTTCGGCTGCGCGCCCGGCGGGGCACTTAGTACGCTCAGACAACACAAGTTAAGTTACTGCTTAGTAATCTGTCAGTATTTACCTTTTCCTCATCCGTCCGTCCGCTGGTTCAGGAGCCGTCATGCAGCTCGCCGCGATCGTCGTCTCGCTGGTGCTCACCGCGGTCGGCGTAGCGCTACTCGCCCGCGCCGCCGTGCAGATCTACCGCTTCGTGAAGCTCGGCCAGCCGGTGCCCGCCGGCAGCCGCACCGACAACCCGGGGCAGCGGACACTGACCGTGGCCCGTGAGTTCTTCGGCCACACCCGGATGAACCGGTGGGCCGTCGTCGGCGTCGCCCACTGGTTCGTCGCGATCGGCTTCTTCACCCTCGCCGCGACCCTGGTCGCCGCCTACGGCCAGCTCTTCCAGGCCGACTTCGCGCTGCCGGTGCTCGGCCACTGGCTGCCGTTCGAGATCTTCATCGAGTTCATCGCCCTGATGACGACCCTGGGCATCCTCACCCTGATCGCCATCCGGCTGCTGAACCTGCCCACCCGGGCAGGACGCAAGTCCCGCTTCACCGGCTCCACCGCCTGGCAGGCGTACTTCGTCGAGTACGTCATCCTCACCATCGGCGCGGCCATCCTGGTGCTGCGCGGCCTGGAGGGCGCGCTGGCCGGCACCGACTCCTACGGCGCCTCGCACTTCGTGACCTACCCGCTGGTGCTCGCCTTCGACGGACTGTCCACCGAGACCCTGCAGAACCTGGTCTACCTGACCGCCATGATCAAGATCAGCGTCTCGATGATCTGGGCCATCACCATCGGCCTCAACACGGGCATGGGCATCGCCTGGCACCGCTTCCTCGCCTTCCCCAACATCTGGTTCAAGCGCGAGGCCGACGGCTCCACCGCACTCGGCGAGCTCCAGCCGATGACCTCCGGCGGCAAGCCCATCGACTTCGAGACCGTCTTCGACGACGAGAGCGGCGAGGAGACCCAGTTCGGCGTCTCCCAGGTCGAGCACTTCTCCTGGAAGGGCCTGCTGGACTTCTCCACCTGCACCGAGTGCGGCCGCTGCCAGTCGCAGTGCCCCGCCTGGAACACCGGCAAGCCGCTCTCCCCCAAGCTGCTGATCATGTCGCTGCGCGACCACGCCGTCGCCAAGGCCCCCTACCTGCTGGCCGGCGGCGGCAAGAACGCCGAGGGCGAGGAGAAGGCCACCACCGAGCAGCTCGCGGACGTCCCCGCCTCCGCCCTGGCCGAGGCCGAGCGGCCGCTGGTCGGCACCGCCGAGGAGAACGGCGTCATCGACCCCGACGTGCTGTGGTCCTGCACCACCTGCGGCGCCTGCGTCGAGCAGTGCCCCGTCGACATCGAGCACATCGACCACATCCTGGACATGCGGCGCTACCAGGTCATGATCGAGTCGGCGTTCCCCAGCGAGGCCGGCACGATGCTGAAGAACCTGGAGCGCAAGGGCAACCCGTGGGGGATGGCCAAGAAGAAGCGCCTGGAGTGGACCAAGGAGCTCCAGGAGGAGACCGGCATCGCGGTGCCCGTCGTCGGCAAGGACGTGGAGGACCTCACCGAGGTCGACTACCTCTTCTGGGTCGGCTGCGCCGGCGCCCTGGAGGACCGCGCCAAGAAGACCACCAAGGCCTTCGCCGAGCTGCTGCACACCGCCGGCGTCAAGTACGCGATCATGGGCGGCGACGAGGCGTGCACCGGTGACTCCGCGCGCCGCCTGGGCAACGAGTTCCTCTTCCAGCAGCTCGGCGAGCAGAACGTCGCCGCGCTGAACGAGGCCTTCGGCGACGCCCCCAAGAAGAAGATCGTCGCCACCTGCCCGCACTGCTTCAACACCATCGCCAACGAATACCCGCAGCTGGGCGGCCACTTCGAGGTCATCCACCACACCCAGCTGCTGCAGCACCTCATCGACGAGGGCAGGCTCGTGCCCGTCACCCCCGTCGAGGGCCTCATCACCTACCACGACCCCTGCTACCTCGGCCGCCACAACAAGGTCTACACCCCGCCGCGCGAGATCATCGGCAAGGTCCCCGGCCTGCGGAACGAGGAGATGCACCGCCACTCCGAGCGCGGCTTCTGCTGCGGCGCCGGCGGCGCCCGGATGTGGATGGAGGAGCGCATCGGCAAGCGCGTCAACAACGAGCGGGTCGAGGAGGCGCTGGCACTCAACCCCGACATCGTCTCCACCGCCTGCCCGTTCTGCCTCGTGATGCTGACCGACTCGGTCAACGGCAAGAAGAACGACGGCCAGGCCCGCGAGGAGCTGAAGGTCGTGGACGTGGCCCAGCTGCTGCTGGACTCCGTGCGGACCCCGGCCGACCCGTCCGGCGGCCCGGACACCACCGACGCCCCGGAGCCGCAGCCGGCCCCGTAGCCGGCGCCCGAAGCGGCACCCCCGGGCCCCCGTGGCCGGTCCCGCCGGACCGGCCACGGGGGCCCGTCCCGTCGGCTCCCGCGGGCCCGCCGGGTGCCCGGCGCACCCGCGCGCACGCCCCGCCCGCACCGGAGCGCCGGATACGTTCGCGCCGCCGCGCTCCCCGGATCCGGCCAAGGTCACGCCCCGCCGCGGCGGATCCTGGCACGAACCCCTCCGCGGAGGCGGTACGTTCGTATACGTGGCTGGACACAGGAAGAAGCGCGACCAGGGTGCGGACGCACCGCACCACTACCCCCACCAGGGCGCGCACGGGCAGCAGTACCCGCAGGAGCCGTACAACCAGGCGTACGGGCAGCCGTACGCCCAGGCGAACCCGCAACCCCCCGTCCAGCCGTACGAGGGCCACCACGGGCCCGGCCCCGGCTACGACGACCACCACGACGACCACGCCGGCGGCCACCACGACGACGGCCCGCCGCCGCCCCGGCTGCCCTGGAAGCAGCTGCTGACCGGCATCGTCTTCCGGCCCAGCCCCACCTTCTGGCAGATGCGCGACTACCCCATGTGGGTACCCGCACTGACCGTCAGCTTCCTCTACGGCACGCTCGCCGTCTTCGGGCTCGACAACGCCCGCGAGGACATCCTCAACACCACCACCGCGAGCCTCATCCCGTACCTGCTGGTCACCGGCGTCGCCATGGTGCTCGGCGCGCTGCTGCTGAGCACCGTCACGCACAACCTGGCCCGCCAGTTCGGCGGCACCGGACTGTGGGCGCCCACCGCCGGGTTCGCGATGCTGATCATGGCCCTGACCGACGTGCCCCGCCTGGCGCTGGCCGTCTTCCTGGGCGGCGGCGCGCCGCTGGTGCAGGTCCTGGGCTGGGCCACCTGGGTGTTCGCCGGGGTGCTGTTCACCATGATGGTCGGCCGCTCCCACGACCTGCCCTGGCAGCGGGCGCTGGCCGCCTCCTCCATCCAGCTGCTGGCCCTGCTCATGCTGGTCAAGCTCGGCACGCTGTAACCTCGGGGCGTGCTTCTCTCAGACAAGGACATCAGGACCGAGATCGACGCCGGACGGGTCGGCATCGACCCGTTCGACCCGGCGATGATCCAGCCCTCCAGCATCGATGTCCGGCTCGACCGGTACTTCCGGGTCTTCGAGAACCACCGCTACCCGCACATCGACCCCTCCGTCGAACAGCCCGACCTCACCCGGATGATCGAGCCGCTGGGCGACGAGCCGTTCATCCTCCACCCCGGTGAGTTCGTGCTCGCCTCCACCTACGAAGTGGTGTCCCTGCCCGACGACATCGCCTCCCGGCTGGAGGGCAAGAGCTCCCTGGGCAGGCTCGGGCTGCTCACCCACTCCACGGCCGGGTTCATCGACCCCGGGTTCTCCGGGCACGTCACGCTGGAGCTGTCGAACGTCGCGACGCTCCCCATCAAGCTGTGGCCCGGGATGAAGATCGGACAGCTCTGCATGTTCCGGCTGACCTCCCCCGCCGAACACCCCTACGGCTCCTCCGGCACCGGCTCCCGCTACCAGAACCAGCGCGGGCCCACCCCCTCCCGGTCCTTCCTGAACTTCCACCGCACCCAGGTCTGACCGCCCCGGCCCGGGCGCCGTTCACGCCCCGTCACGGACGGGCGCGGGCGCCTCGGCCCGCCCCCGGCGCACGCAGGAAACCGCCGCGGATTTCAACGCGGGGGATTCCCAAAGCCGTTACTTGCGAGTAGAAACCGTCAGCAGCCCCACCCCCATGTCCGCCTGCTGACGGGAGCCCCCACATGGCTCGGAAGCGAACACGCACCACGGTCGTCCTGGCCGCCCTCATCCCCCTGCTCGCCACCGGCCTCGCCACCGCCGGCGCCGAGGAACCCGCCGTCCCGGCCACCCCCCTGCCCGCCCACCTGGAGGAGATCCGGGCCGCGGAAGCCACCGAGCTCTACGGCGACCCCGCCGTCCGGCCGATGGACGAACGCCAGACCTCGATCATCTCCCTGGGCGACAGCCAGATCAGCGGCGAGGGCGTCGGCAACTACGAGGACCCCACCGACGGCCCCGACAACTGGTGCCACCGCTCCCACGACGCCGCCATCCACCGCACCGGCATCCCCGCCGACATCACCTACAACGCCGCCTGCTCCGGCGCCAAGACCGAGAACATCCGCATCGGCGGCCGCCAGCAGTACGCCGACGAACTCGTGCAGAGCGACAGCCTGGCCATCGCCGCCCGCAACACCCGGCTCGACACCATCCTGCTGGTCGCCGGCGCCAACGACGACCTCGAGTTCGGCCCGGTCATGACCGACTGCACCGTCCGCTGGTTCCTGCTCTGGCAGGGCCCGTGCGCCCCCGTCTACAACCCCGGATGGCAGGACCGCGTCGACGGGCTCAAGCCCAAGGTCGAGGCCACCATCAACGACCTGCACACCGTCATGGCCGACGCCGGCTACAGCCGCGCCGACTACACCCTCGTCGTCATGGGCTACCCCGGCCCCGTCGGCCCCGACTTCGAGGACAACCCCCGCTTCCCCGGCAAGCTCATCGGCGGATGCACCCTCCACACCTCCGACGCCGCCTGGGGACGCAACACCGCCGTTCCCCTCTTCCAGGAGGGCATGCGCGAGGCCGTCCGCAACGCCGGCGCCACCTACCTGGACGCCTCCCGGCTCTTCCACGGCCACGAGGTGTGCATGGAGACCCCCTGGGTCCGCGGCCTGACCGTCGACCTCAGCAACCCGTTCCCGCCCGACTCCAACTCCGTGCGGCAGTCCTTCCACCCCAACGGCCGCGGCCACGGCGCGTTCGCCTCCTGCCTGACCCAGCTGCGCGCCTCCGGCCTCAGCGAGGCGTCCTGCGCCGTGCCGGCCGGCACCGAGGAGGCCGTGCTGTACGCGGGCGCCTGGGACGACTCGTTCGCGCCGCTGCGCAACGCCGGGACCGGCACCTGCCTGGGCGTCGCCGGTGAAAAGACCCGCAACCGCACCGCCGTCTCCGGCGCGGCCTGCGACGACAGCCGCTCCCAGGGCTGGTGGCAGGACACCGCCAAGGGCACCGTGCACATCGAGCTGAGCCACGACCGCTGCCTGGACGTCCCCTCCAGCAGGTACGTGGCGGGCGCCGGCCTGCAGGTCTTCGACTGCCACGGCCAGGGCAACCAGCAGTGGACCACCGCCGGCGGGACCCTGTCCCCCGTCGAGGCCCCGGGCATGTGCGCCACCCTGACCGGGCCCACCTCCCGCCTCACCCTCCAGGAGTGCGACGGCAGCCCCGCCCAGTCCTTCACCTGACCATCCCCCGCCGGCCGCCACCCCCCTCACGGCCGGCGTCCCCCCAAGAAAGCAGGGGCCGTATCCGGCGCCGCGCACCGCGCGGCCCGATACGGCCCCTGCCCCTACCGCCTTCCGCGCCTACCGCCGCTCGACCGGCACCGCACTGCGCAGCCGCGCGCAGCGCGGACACCGCAGCAGCCGGCCGGGGCCGATCCGCTCACTGCCGAGCTGCTGCATCGGGAACTGCGAGGTGCTGAACTGGTGCCCATCGGCACACCGCACAACAGTGGTCTGCAACGCTTGCCACTCCCCTGTCTCTGGACGACGCCGCCACATTAGGCGATCCCACCGACGCCGCCCGGCCAGCCACTCCGGACCGGCCCCGACCGGGACGGGCTCAGCCGGACGGCGGGCCGGCCGGGGGCGGGCCCTGCTCCTCCGCAAGCTGCTTGCGCACCTCATCCATGTCCAGCTCCCGCGCCTGTTTGATGAGGTCCTCCAGCGCCTGCTCGGGCAGCGCGCCGGGCTGCGAGTAGAGCACCACCTGGTCCCGCACCACCATCAGCGTCGGAATCGACGAGATCTGGAACGAGGCCGCCAGCTCCTGCTCCGCCTCCGTGTCGACCTTGCCGAACAGCAGGTCGTCGTGCCGCTCCGCCGCCTTCTCGAAGACCGGCGCGAACGAGCGGCACGGCCCGCACCACGAGGCCCAGAAGTCGAGCAGCACGATGTCCTTGCTCGCCACCGCCTCGGTGAAGTTGTCCTTGGTCAGCTCGACCGTCGCCGTCATGAGAACTGCCTCCTGAGATGTCCCCGCCCGGTGGGGGCCGGGCCGGTGTTCATACCTTCCCGGCAACGCGTACCCGGCGGGGAGCGGTCTCAGTCGAGCGTCACCTGCACGTCGGGCGGCTGGATGAGGCTGTTGTGCACGGTGCAGTGCGAGGCCACCGCGAGCAGAGCCGTGCGGCGCTGTTCGGGCAGCTCCGGCGGCGGTGTGATGCGCACCCGGATGCCGCCCACCCGGGCCGGCCGGTCCGGGGCCATCACGAAGCCCGCCGTCACCCGCAGCTTCTCGTGCGAGATGCCGTGCCGCTGCAGGTAGCGGCCCGCGTAGAAGGCCACGCACGAGGCGACGGACGCGGCGAACAGCTCCACCGGCGTCACCCCCGCGTCGGCGCCTCCGGCACCGACCGGCTGGTCCACCAGGAACTTGTGCCCGCGCACCGCGACCCGGTAGGCGTCCCCCACCACCGGCTCGACCTCGATCCGCCCGCTCGGAAGAACCTCCGCGGTGTCCCCGCCCACCGGGACCTCGATCTGCTGAGTCGTTGCCATCACCGTCTCCTCGGGTTCGGGTGCCTGCTTCCAGTACACGCCCCGGCCCCCCGTCGGCGGACGGGGCCGACAGACCTCCCCCGGGGACCAACCGGCCCCAACTCCCCCGCGCACGGCCCCGGAAAGACCTGCGGCTCCGCCCCGCCCGGCCCTCGCACCACACCCCTCCCGCGCGCCCTCCCACCACCCCGCGGAAGCCCTCCGGCACGCCCTCACGCCCCGCCGCGGACCGTGCACGGGGAATCGGCGATGAGGTAGAGTGACCTGCGACGAGCAGCCATCGGCAGCTCTCGGCGGGCGTAGTTTAATGGTAGAACATGAGCTTCCCAAGCTCAGAGCGCGGGTTCGATTCCCGTCGCCCGCTCCAGCTTGAAGCCCCAGGTCAGCGACCTGGGGCTTCGGTGTCGCCGGGCCCTGGTGGGCACTGTTCAGGCGGCGTGAGGGGTAAAGGTGACGCGGGAGTCTTCAGCGGTAAGGGCGACGTTCAGGGAGCCGTCCAGGGCCTTGGCCAGGCGACGCAGCAGCGGAAGCGTCGGCACGGTGTCGCCACCTTCGATGCGGGAAATCTGCGGTTGGGTCATCGATGCGCGCTCGGCCAGTTCAGTCTGGGACAGGCCCAGTTCGACACGGCGGTCGTAGACGGCCTGGCCGAGGTCACCGGCGAGGCGGGCGTCGATGTACTCCTGGTCGTACTCCACAACCTCACCGAGAAGCTGCTCGGTACGACGCGTCTTCCACTGGCCGTGGTTCATCACGCCTCCCTGACACGGTCATAGGTGTGCTGCGCCTGGCCGTGCTCGGCCTCGCAGATCTTCTGGGCTTGTTGAGCTCGCTCGACTTCGGCCGCCTCGCGCATCCTGGTCTTGCGGAAAACCGTGAGCAGAACGATCCGCCGACCCGGGGCAAACCAGTACGGGACGTACAGCGTCCCCGTCAAGCACCATCCACAGTTCACGGGGAACCTCACCCAGGCCCTCCTCCGACTCGCCCGCCTGCATGCCACGCTTCCCCGTGCGACCCCGCAAGAAGCTCACGAAGTCGGCCGGCACGGACACGGAAACGTTCTCGGTGTTCCCGGGGCGTGGACTCTTCACCCAGCCAGTGTGCGACACGTGCCAACAGCACCTGGTGGTCCGGACGGCCGTGGCGACCCGACGTCTCGCGGGGGGCGTGCGTGGTCGACTGGAATGTCAGTGGGGGCGCCTACCTTCGAAGGTGTCCGAGCCGGTCTGGTGCGGAAATCCCCCTTGGTGCATTGGAGATGGTGCGTTGTCTGCCTGGGAGAGGTCGAGCGGGGTGCGGGTGGTGGCGCCCGCGCGGGCGCGGAAGCTCGCCAAGGTGCCGTTTGTCGAGCTGGCCGACGGGCGGCTTCAGGGCGTGGTCTCCAGCGGGTCCTCGCTGGAGCGGGTCTACGTCTCCTCGGTCGCGGCCGGGAGCTACGCCTTCGCGTGCAGCACCAACAACAACCGCCCCTGCGGCGGTGCGCAGGGCTGGATCTGCAACCACATCCGCGCGCTGGTCAAGGAGGCCGTGCTGCAGTACGGCGCGCAGCGTGTCGCCCGCTACCTGAAGGTGGAGCCGGCGGAGGCCCCGCCTGCGGCGGAGGACATCACTGCCGGGATCGTTGCGGCGCGCCCGGCGCAGCAGCAGGACGGCAAGGCCGCCGCAGCACCCGTGTTCAGCCGCTTCCTGCGACATCTCGCCTATCTCGAACTCGCCCCGGACACGGCGCCGTTGCCGGAGATGCAGTGGTTCCCGGCGACCCGTGCGGCGGTGGCCTGATGCGCGCGGATGTGCTGGCCGCCCCGGTGGCAGGGCTGGACGAGGCCCTGGCGGCCGTGGATGCCCTGGACGCGGCGCTGACCGGCGGGCTGCTGCGCCCGGGACCCGCGCAGACCGCCGGGCTGGCAGCACTCGCCCAGGCGGTGGCGGGCAGCCCGCTGGCCGCCCGCACGGCCGAGGCGGCGGACAAGGCCGCGGCCGGGACGGCCGGCGAGGACCACTTCACGGTGCTGGCCGCCGCCCGCGTCGCGCTGCTCGGCTCCGTGCACGACGCGCTGGCCGACGGCGTCGCCGAGGCCACCGGCCGCTCGCCGGGCACGGCCCCCGAGCCCGCACCGCGCCGCGAGCCCACGGCGGCGAACCTGCTGGCCGCCGCCCGCGCCTGGCTCGCCGACCTGGCCCGCTGCGGCTGGCGCGGCATCGACCACGACACCATCGCCGCCTCGGCGCAGGTCGTCTCCGCGATGCTGCCGGACCCGGCGCTGCGGCGGCTGGCGACGCTGCTCGACGGCTTCGCCGCCGAGCTGGCGGCGTCCTGCCCCGGGGCCGACCTGGAGCGGGTGCCGGAGCGCCGCTGGGGCGACCTGTGGTCGCGGGCGCTGCTGCTGGCCCTGCCCGGCGCCGCGGACCCGCAGCCGGGCGGCACCCTCACCGGGCGACTGCTGCCGCTCGGCGTGGACCTCCACGAGCACGCCACTGCCGTCCAGGCCCAGGTCCACGCGGTGTTCGAGCCGGACGACGGCGGCCCGCCCCGCCTGGTGCGGGCCGGCGCTGCCACGCCCAAGCCGGACACCGTCATCGGCGCCGGACTGTGGCAGCTGCTGCGGCCCCGCCTGTCGCTGCTCGCGGCGGTCGGCGAGGGCCGGGCCATGGAGCTGACCGGCATGCCGGTCACGGCGGACGGCGATCTGCTGTGGGACAAGGAGAAGGCCCGCCCGGACGAGACCGCCGACGCCTTCACCACCGCCCGTGTCGCGCTGGCCACCGCCACCGACCCGGTGACCGCCCCCCTGGACCGGCACCCGGCGCGCCTCGCCGTGCCGGTGCTGCTGGAGGGCTACCGGGCGGCGCAGGACGAGGACGGCAGCGTGACGTTCACCTTCCCCGGCGGGGACGGCACCGCGCTGTCGGTGGACGCCGACCGGATACCGGCCGCCAGTCCCCTCACGGCGAAGGACGTGGCGAAGTCGGCCGCCTGCATCGGGCTGCTGCGCTGGGACGCCGGGGCGTTCCACGTCCAGCCGCTGGCAGTGGAGAAGACCGTCAAGAAGCAACCGGTGGCCGTGCACGCCGGTGGATGGGCCGGGGGCACCGCCGACAAGGCCGGGGCCAAGGCGGAGAAGGCCGCCACCGACGCGGTGACGGTGCTCCGGGAGCGAGCGGGAAGGCTGCTGCGAACGTGACGGACGAAGCCCGCGCCGAACCGAACGCCCAGGAGAACCGGCGGCAGGTGCTCTACTGGCGGCTGCTCGCCCGCCTCTTCAACGGCGAGGAGCAGGCCTCGCTGGAGTCGGCCAGCCTCGCCGTGGTGGAAGATCTCGGCCTGCCGCCCGCCCTGCTCGACCCGGGCACCTCCGTGGACTCCCTGGTCCAGCGCCACCCCGACCTGGCCACCGAGTTCGACGGCCTGATGACCCCCGAGCCGGCCCCGGCAGAGGAGGGGGAGACAGACCGCGAGGGGGAAGTACGGCGGGCCGCGCTGGCCAGCAAGGTGCTCCTCAATGTCTTCGTCCAGGAGCCGGGCGCGGTGACCGCCGGGCAGCTGGCCCGCTGGCAGTCCGACGCGGGCTGGCTGGAGCGCGCCTTCGGCTGCCGGCCCGGCGAGCTGCGGGGCGCCCGCCCGGCAGGGCCCGGCGTCAACCCGACCTGCACCGGCGCCGGGGGCCCGAGCCCCGACCTCAGCCGCCTGATCCCCGAGATCGGGCCCGAACTCGGCGCCATCGAGGCCGATCTGGTCGACCGCATGCGGCTGCGCGAGGTGCTGGCCGACCAGCAGCTGGCCGACCAGCTGACGCCCAGCATGTCCCTGATCGAGCAGCTGCTGCGCGACAAGGACAATCTCTCCGGCCTCGCCCTGGCCAACGCCAAGGACCTGATCCGCCGCTTTGTGGACGAGGTCGCCGGGGTGCTGCGCACGCAGGTGGAGAGGGCCACGGTCGGCCCCATCGACCGCTCGGTGCCGCCCAAGCGGGTCTTCCGCAATCTCGACCTCGACCGCACCATCTGGAAGAACCTCACCAACTGGAGCCCGGAGGAGGAGCGGCTCTACGTCGACCGCCTCTACTACCGGCAGACGGCCCGCAAGACGACCCCGCAACGGCTGATCGTGGTCGTCGACCAGTCCGGCTCGATGGTCGATTCCATGGTCAACTGCACAATCCTGGCGTCCATCTTCGCCGGTCTGCCCAAGGTCGACGTCCACCTGGTCGCGTACGACACCCGGGCCCTGGACCTCACCCCCTGGGTGCACGATCCCTTCGAGACCCTGCTGCGCACCAACCTCGGCGGCGGCACCGACGGCACGGCCGCGATGGCCCTCGCCCAGCCGAAGATCACCGAGCCGCGGAACTCCGTCGTCGTCTGGATCTCCGACTTCTACGAATGGCAGCGCGAACCGCTCTTCGAGAGCATGGCGGCCATCCACCGCTCCGGCGCCAAGTTCATCCCCGTCGGCTCGGTCAACAGCTCCGGCCGCGGCAGCGTCAACCCGTGGTTCCGGGAGCGCTTCAAGGACCTCGGCACCCCGGTGATATCCGGTCACATCAAGAAGCTCGTCCAGGAGCTCAAGACCTTCCTCACCTGAGCACGCCCGAGCACCTGACGCCCGCGCTCATCCACTACCTGCCAAGAGAGGCACCCCCATGTCTGACATGCCGGAACTCCTGCGCGCGCCGGCCGAGATCAAGTACGCGGAAGAGCTGGACTGGCTGGAGTCCATGGACGACAGCCCCAAGCCGTTCTCCTGGCGTCTCTCCCCGAAGATGGTCCGGCTGTTCATCCTCGGCTCCGAGCGTTCCGACGGCCTGGACCGGGAGATCGCCCCGAAGTGGTTCGGCGACCGAACTTTTGTGGAGCGTTCCATCGTCACGCTGGCCTCTGACCGCGGCCTGCTGCTGATCGGCGACCCCGGCACCGGCAAGAGCTGGCTGGCCGAGCTGCTGTCCGCCGCGATCTCCCGGAACTCCACCCTCGTCGTCCAGGGCACCGCCGGGACTACCGAGGACCACATCAAGTACTCCTGGAACGTCTCCATGGTCATCGCCCAGGGCCAGTCCCGCGAGTCGATGATCCCCTCACCACTGATGACCGCCATGGAGGCCGGCACCATCGGCCGCTTCGAGGAGCTGACGCGCGCCACCAGCGATGTGCAGGACGCGCTGATCTCGATCCTCTCCGAGAAGTACATCTCCGTCCCGGAGCTGGACAGCGCCGACCGCGACAGCATCATCTTCGCCAAGCCCGGCTTCTCCGTGATCGCCACCGCCAACAGCCGCGACCGCGGCGTCAACGACCTGTCCTCGGCGCTCAAGCGGCGCTTCAACTTCGTCCGCATCCCGGTGGTGACCAACAAGAAGAGCGAGACGGAGATCGTCCGCTTCCGCACCGAGGAGCTGCTGCGCCGCCACCAGATCGAGCTGGACGTGCCGCCGACCCTGCTCGACGTGCTGCTGCGCAGCTTCGCCGACCTGCGGGCTTCCTCCGCCGCGGCGGGCAGCGATGACCAGAAGCTGGAGTCCGCGCTGTCCACCGCCGAGCAGATCGGCGTGCTGGAAGACGCCGTCCTGCACAGCAACTTCTTCGGCGAGACCGCGCTGACCGCCCGCACCCTGGCGTCCTCCTTCGTCGGCTCGCTCTCCCGGCGGGCCCCCGAAGACCTCGCCATTCTCAACAAATATCTGCACGGCGTCGTCGAGCCGCGCAGCAAGGAAGAGGGCGGGCCCTGGCCGGAGTTCCTGGCAGGCGGCCGGGACACGATCGCGACCCTGTCATGAGCGGTTCCACCACAGTTACCGCAGCCAGCGGGGGCTTTGACGCGCTGCGCGGCCAGCTGCGGGATGCTGCTGCGGCCTTCGCCGACGGGCCCGGCGCCCTGGAGGACCTGCTGCTCGGCATCGTCGACGACGTGGACCGCGCCGCCCGGGAGCCGCTGGAGATCTTCCCGGTCTGCCACCACTCGCCCGCCTCCGCCACCGCGATGGCCCGCCGCCTCCGCGAGAAGCAGCCCAGGGTCGTCTATCTGGAGCTGTGCGAGGACCTGGCGCCGCTCCTCACCGAGCTGCGGAACTGCCAGCTTCCGGTAGCCGTCCAGGCGTTCGCGACCGAGGTGGAGGGCTTCCCGGCGGACTGGTCCCCGCTGTCGGTGGTGGCCCCGGTCACCGAGGCCTCCGCCGAATACCAGGCCATCGCCTACGCCCTGGACACGCCGGGCGTGGAGCTGGTCCTGGTGGACCGATCCGCGGACCATGTCTTCCAGTGGGACGAGCGAGCCCAGCGAGCCGACGACCAGGATGCCCACGCCGACGGTGAGGAAGGCGGCGCCGAGGCCGACGGGGCCGCACTGCACGGTGATGCGGTGGGCGTGGAGATCGGCGATCTGCGGCCGCGCTTCGCCGGACTGGAGGAGCATCTGCTGCGGCACGGCCGGGTGCGGCACTGGTCCGAGTGGTGGCACCAGTACGTGGAACTACCGCTCGGCGACAGCGACCACGACACCTACCGGCAGGTGATGCTGCTGATCGGCAGCCTCTTCCGGCGCCTGGCGCCCGGCGGCGACCGGATGCGGGTGGACGAGGACCGCGAGCGGTACATGTGGACCCGGATGCGGCAGCATCTGGCCGCCACCGGCACCGACCCAGCTGACTGCCTCTACGTCTGCGGCGCCTTCCACGCCGCCAGCCGGGTCGCCGAGTTCGGCCTCACGGGCGAGGACACCTTCGAGATCAGCCCGCGCACCGCCACCACCTGGCAGTACGGCCTGATCCCGTCCAGCCACGCGGCGATCGAGGCGCAGTTCGGCCTCGCCGGGGGATCGGTGTCGATCGCCGCCTCGGTCTGGGCGAAAAACCTGAAGCGCACCCGCGTCCAGCCGTACCGCCTGGCCGGCCAGTCCGGGACGAAGAAGACGAAGGCGCCGCGGGCCCGGAAGAAGATCGCGGCCCCGGCACCCGACCCGGGCACCACACCGGCCGGGGACCGGCTGACCGGATTCCTCCAGCAGTCGCCCGTGCTGGACCAACTGGACGAGGCCGAACTCCTCGGCTGGTCGGTGGACATCGTGCGGGCCGCCCGCCGCAACGGCTACCTCTCCTCCACCGCCGACGCCATCGCCGTCTTCGAGACCTCGATCCTGCTCGCCGGGATGCGGGACCGCGCCAAACCGACGCCGTACGACTTCCAGGACGCGGCCGTCACCTGCATCGAGAAGGACGCGGTGCCCGGCCGCCGGGACGTCCGCCGCCTGGTGGAGATCATGATGGGTGGCGACCGCACCGGCAAGGTCGGCTATGACGCGCTGCCGCCACTGGCCCGCGACGTGCACGACCGGCTGGCGCCGCTGCAGCTGAAGCTGGAGCGGCGCGGGGTGCAGCGGGCACTGCTGGACATCGCGGGGCGGCCGGAGCTGCAGCAGTGCTCCGATGTGCTGTGGATGCTGCGTTATCTGCTGCCGAAGGGCGCCGCCCGGCCGATCATGGGCGAGCGGCGGCTGGGCGAGAAGTCCCTCCAGGAGTCCTGGGACCTGGCGCTCGGCATCCACCAGAGGGCCCTGATCGAGCTGGGCTACGAGGGCGTCAGCATCGAACAGGTCCTGGAACAACGGCTGCGGCGCGCGGCGTACGACGCGCAGGTCACCATCGCGGGCGTGCTGGCGGCCGTGGAGGACGCCACGCTCTACCTGGGCAGCCGTCGCCTCGCCGAGGAGCTGGGCGCCCGCGCCCTGGAGGTGCTGCGCGCCGAGCGCGGGGTGGACGGCGCGCCGGAGGTGCTGCGGCGGGTCCGGCGGCTGCTCGCGTACTACCGCACCAGCGGGGCCGAACTCCCGTGCTGGATTGAGTCCTTCGTCACCACCGGCTATGCGCACTACTGCACCCTGCTGCCGACGGCGTTCACCGAGGATGACGCCACGGTGCGGCAGGTGGCGGCCATGCTGGGCTTTCTGTTCAGCATGGAGGGCCTGGCACTGTCGCTGGGCTGCGACCGAACCCAGCTGGAGCTGGCGGTCGGCCAGTCGCATCCGGAGGACCCGGCGAAGTCGGCGCTGCTGTGGGCGGCGCAGACGCAGCTGGGGACGCTGTCCCGGGAGGAGCTGCGGGCCCGGTGCGCGGAACTGCTCGCCCATCCGCTGGTGGTGCCCGCCTATCCGCGCTACCTCAGCGGCTTTCTGCACGCCCTGGAGCCGGTTCCGGGCCTGGCCGGGTTCGTGGTGGAGGCGGTGTCGCAGGCTTTCGGGCGGCTGCCGGATCCGGTGCTGCTGCCCTGGCTGCCGACGCTGATCACCACGCTCCGCGCGGAGGGCGCCGAGCTGGCGCCGCTGCTGATCCGGGAGGCCGGGAGGATCTTCCCCGGGCGACTGGAGGAGCTGGACGCCTGGGTGCCGCCGTGGCGGGAGCGGCCGGAGACACCGGCTGCGGCCGGGGCGGCGGGACGCGGCGGCGGACGGGGCGTCGCCTTGCTCGCCGCGCATCCGGCGGCCTGTGACGCGGTGGCGGAGCTGCTGGGCCTAAGGAACGACGGTTGGGCGTCGGCGGAGCCGGTGGGCGCCGCCCTGCTCGCCGCCCACCCGGAGACGGCGGCGGCGGTGGCGGAACTGCTGCCGGGCTGACCCGCCGCGCACGAGACGGGCCCGTACGAGACGGTGCCCCGCCGGGTCGAGGACCGGCGGGGCACCGCTGTCGGCCGGCAGTGGCGCGCCAGATCCGGCACCAACTCCTCGGCGACGACCTGCGGCGGCACCAGGAGCAGCACGGGTCCACACTCGATACCTTGCAGCCGAAGACCGCGATATCGTTTAGGTATCGTCCACAACCGGGAGGAAGCATGTCGAGGACCGTGATCGACCTGGACGACCAGGCAACCGAGGAACTGATGCGCCTGTACGGGGCAAAGACCAAAGCCGAGGCCGTCCGGCGGGCCATCGACGAGACGATCAAGCTGCACAAGCGGATGGCCCTCATGGATGCGATCGACAGCGGCGAGATCGACCTCAGCCACGACGCCCGGGCAGCGTGAGGGTGCGCTATCTGCTCGACAAGTCCGCCCTGGCACGCCGTGGCAAACCAGGGGTCCGGGCCATTCTCGACCCGCTCGTCCAACGCGGCCTTCTCGCCGTCACCGGTGTGGTCGAGGTCGAGATGCTGTACTCGGCCCGTAACGCCCGGGAAGCAGACCTCATCCGTGATCTGCTGCGCGGCTTCGACTATCTGCCCTGCCCCGACGAAGTATGGGACCGGGCCCTGGACATCCAGGTACAGGCCATCCGCAAAGGCAACCACCACGCCCTGTCCACCGCGGACCTCTTGATCGCCGCGACCGCCGAGCGGCACCGCGTGAGCATCCTGCACTACGACGAAGACTACGAACAGATCGCCGCCATTACGGGCCAGCCCCACCAGTGGGTAGCCGAACCCGGCACCGCCGACTGAGGACACATCCCGCATCGCTGCACCGCCAACTCAGGGACTACCGCCGGCTCCTTTCTGGTGCCGTGCCCGATGCGTGCTCCCCAGGGCGGTAAGCGCGGCCGACGGGAGCCCCAGCAGCGGAGGAACGAGGTGTCGTGAGCGGTGTTCCGGCAGGTCAGCAGACCCTCCGCGGGCCCTGAGAAGCGATCCCTGAAGCGGGAGCGCTCACCAAGTCGTTGGAGGTCTCAGGCCGCGGGTGCGACCGTGTGACGCCGAGGTCGATCAACAGCTGGGACCTTCTTGAGCGGAACGCCGCTCGGGCTGATGAGCGCCGCTCGGGCTGATGAGCGCTGCTCGACCCCCGCTCCGTCGCCGCATGAGTCCTGACGTTGTCACGTGAACCGGCGGGCTCGGCCTTCCGCCGAGCCCGCCGGTCCGCGCCGTCAGCGCTGCAGTGTCAGCAGGCCCGGGCGGTAGGGGAGGAGGCCGTAGTCGCCGCCGGAGTCGGGGCTGCGTCCCTGGTAGAGGAGCTGCAGGTTGCAGGGGTCGATGGTCATGGTCTGATCGGCGCTGGTGCGGAGCAGTTCGCCGTGGCTGATGTCGTTGGTCCAGGTGGCGCCGCTGTTGGCCTTGCCGGCGAAGGGGTTGCTCTCGGTCGCGGCCTGGGGCGTCCACGAGCCGTTCAGGCTCGTGGCTGTGAACGAGCGGAAGTAACGGCCCTGCGAGCCGATCGCCTCGACGATCATGAGGTAGCGGTTCTCGCCCTGCAGCTTGTAGACCTGCGGGGCTTCGAACAGGTTGTTCGTCGTATCGCTCATGATCACTGTCGAGTTCGTGCCGAAGCTGCCCGGGAAGTTCCCGATCGGCATACTGGCCCGGTAGATCCTGCCGTTGTCACCGGCGAAGAACAGGTACATGTGCGTGTCGTCGGCGATGAGCGCCTGGTCGATGGGTCCGGTCGGGGAGTTGGAGATGCTTCCGGAGAAGAGCTCCTGCTCGGCCGACCAGCCGTTCGGGTTGGTGGGGTCGCTGGAGGTCCGGTAGGAGAAGGAAGTCCTGCCCCATTGGTAGGCGAGCACCCAGATGTTCTTCGGCGCGAAGTAGAAGAGCGTGGGCGCGACGGTGGAAGCCGACATCGTGTTCTGGCCGGCCGAGGCCATCTGTGACCAGTCGCTGAACAGGTCGAAGTTCATCGACCCCCAGCGCGTCCCCGTGTCGTGCGTCGTCGCATAGACGAGGTGCCGGCCGTTGTAGGGGACGACGGTGAAGTCCTTCAGCGAGACCCACCCCGGCTTGGGCTGTGCCAGCGCGCCCGTTGATGTCCAGCGGTATGTCGAGGGAAGAGCGCAGGGCCCGGGGTTGCTGTCGCCGACCCTGACGAGCTGCCACTGCTGGTTGGCGCCGCCCCAGTCGTCGTACTGGACGATGTTCGCGTTGTCGGCGGTGGAGCCGCCTTGTACTTCGAGCGCCTTGTTGCTGTGGCGCGAAATGAACCTCACGTAGCCGTCCGAGCTGTCGGCCAGCCGCCACTGCTGATTGGTGGCGTTCAGGTCGGCCCACTGGACGATCGAGCCGCCGTTCGCGGTGGACCAGTTGTGGACGTCCAGGACCTTGCCGGAGTGGCGGGACTTGATGCGGTAGTAGCCGTTACCGGAGTCGGCGAACTGCCACTGCTGCTGGCTCTGATCGTTCCTGGTCCACTGGGTGATGCGGGCGCCGTCGTCGGTCGCCCGGTTGTAGACGTCCAGCGCCTTGCCGCTGTTGCGGTTGATCAGCACATACGAGGCGTCGGGGTCCACGGTCGCCGCGCCGGCGGGCTGGGCACCGAGAAAGGTGGCGACGAGCAGTAAGGGCGCAAGGACGGCGAGCAGGCGTCTCGGGCGGAGCGGGGACGGACGGCGGAACCACATCAGAGGCCTCCCTGTTCTGGGGGGTGAGTGACCCCGGTGAACCGCGGAGCGGCCGCCCGGGGTCGGGGACGGGAGAGTGCGAAGGCGGCCGTGTATGCCGACGTGCTGGTGCGCTGGGTTCAAGCCGGAGCACGTCGCCGTGGACCGGGAGGAGGCAGGTCTTCGTCCTTCAGCCACCCCAGGGGACGGCCGGTTGTGACGGCTACCGCCGGAAGGCCGTCACGCCGGCGGATCCATCAGGTGTCCGGGCGAGTGGGCCATGGAGACCTCCGGGGTGGAAGTGTCAGTTACCGAAAACCTTACGGAACTTCACGGAATCCTTGACGCGACAAGCTAGGAACGTGAGACCTCCCCGGTCAAGGCCTGTCGCCGATCTGTCCATAAACAGCGCCTCTCCTTCAGGCTTGAGCGAGCACACCCGGCCCTGGCCGGCACCCGGCCTCGAGCCGTCGGCCGGAACACGGACCCGGTCGGCTCGGGGCCGCGCGAGGTTGCCGACCTGCTGGTTCGGGCCTTTCGCCGGGGCCCGGTCCTGCCGCGTCCGGCGACGGCGGCGCCGGGGCCTCCGCGCCCCGACGGACTCGCCCGGTTTCCGGAAAGTTTCGGGCAATGAACGGAAATCCCTCCTGGAGGGTTGACGATCCACCGTCAATCCCGCACTCTCCCTGTCTGTGGAGGCGATCACTGTCCGAAATAACGAACAGTGTGCCGCGAGCCTCTGTGCTGCACGGCAGAACCGCGCACCACAGCACCCGCACCACCCCGTTTTTCCGATCCGGTGAGGTTCGCACCAGCGCAGCCTGACTCTTCGCACAGTGGAAGAGGTACGCGACGCCGCGTGGCGGTCCCCCGGCTGAGCCGCGATGGAGTACACAGTCATGGGCTTGTATGCCATATCCCCACCCGCCGTCCGCCGGAAGTTCCGCGGTCTGCTGATAGCGCTGGTCGTCGGCGTCCTCGGGGTGATCGCTGCACTGGTCGCGCCGCCGAGCACACACGCCGCCGAGAACACGCCCGGCGCCGAGAGCACGCAAGGCGTCGAGGCGGCGCAGACCACGCTCGGCGCCGCGGCGGCGCAGAGCGGTCGTTACTTCGGCGTCGCCATCGCCGCGAACAGACTGAACGACTCGACGTACACGACGATCGCGAACCGCGAGTTCAACTCGGTGACGGCCGAGAACGAGATGAAGATCGACGCCCTCCAGCCGCAGCGGGGACAGTTCAACTTCACCGCCGGTGACCGCGTCTACAACTGGGCGGTGCAGAACGGCAAGCAGGTGCGCGGCCACACCCTGGCCTGGCACTCCCAGCAGCCCGGCTGGATGCAGAACCTGAGCGGCAGTGCGCTGCGCCAGGCGATGATCGACCACATCAACGGCGTGATGGCCCACTACAGGGGCAAGATCGTCGAGTGGGACGTCGTGAACGAGGCCTTCGAAGACGGCGGTTCGGGAGCCCGGCGCGACTCCAACCTGCAGCGCACCGGCAACGACTGGATCGAGGTCGCCTTCCGCACCGCGCGCGCCGCCGACCCGGCCGCCAAGCTCTGCTACAACGACTACAACGTCGAGAACTGGAACGCGGCCAAGACCCAGGCCATGTACGCCATGGTGCGGGACTTCAAGCAGCGCGGCGTTCCGATCGACTGCGTCGGCTTCCAGGCGCACTTCAACGAAGGCAACCCCTACAACAGCAACTTCCGTACCACCCTGCAGAGTTTTGCCGCTCTCGGCGTCGACGTGTCCGTCACCGAACTCGACATCCAGGGCGCCTCGCCCACGACCTACGCCAACGTGATCAACGACTGCCTGGCAGTCGCGCGCTGCCTCGGCATCACCGTCTGGGGTGTGCGCGACAGCGACTCCTGGCGATCGCACCACACGCCGCTGCTGTTCAACAACGACGGCAGCAAGAAGCCCGCCTACGACGCCGTCCTCAACGCGCTCAACGGCGGCTCGTCCACGCCCCCTCCGGACGGCGGGCAGATCAGGGGCGTCGGCTCGGGCCGCTGCCTGGACGTACCCAACGCCAGCACCGCCGACGGCACCCAGGTCCAGCTGTGGGACTGCCACACCGGCACCAACCAGCAGTGGGAGCACACCGCCGCCGGCGAGCTGAGGGTCTACGGCAACAAGTGCCTGGACGCCGCCGGCACCGGCAACGGCACCAGGGTCCAGATCTACAGCTGCTGGGGCGGCGACAACCAGAAGTGGCAGGTGAACTCCGACGGCTCCATCGTCGGCGTCCAGTCCGGCCTCTGCCTCGACGCCGCAGGCTCAGGCAACGGCGCAGCGATCCAGCTCTACTCCTGCTGGAACGGCGACAACCAGCGCTGGACTCTCACCTGATGTGCCGCTGACAAGGGGGTGAACCGGTGAAGACCTACGGTGCGGCTTCTCCGCCCACCCACGCAGATCGCGCTGGTGGTCCCGGTTCACCTCCGTGCCGGCGGCGGTCCTCGCGACCGGCCTGCTCACCTCGGTGATCACCGCCCCCGCTCAGGAGCTGCCGGCGCCTGTCGAGGCCACGGCCGTGGACACCAACGGCTGGTACGCCGATCGCACCAGCGGCAAGGCGGTGGAGGCGCGGGGCGCCTCCACCGCCGACGGCGGCAACGTCGTCTCAGTACGCCGACTGGGGCAGCGCCGGCCAGCAATGGCAGACGATCAAGCTGTCGTCCGGAGACGAGGGCGGATGCGGTAACGCCCCGAGTCCGACAAGCGGTACGCACACGGTCCGGAGTGGCGGGAAGAACCGTAGCCTCATCCTCGGAGCTCCCGACACTACGGCCACAGCCACCCCTGCCGGCTGATCTCCGCGTTCCACTGGGGAGGCGGAACCGCCGGCGATGTCGCCTCGGGCGGAACGAGCGGGAACGCCTGGTCCTCCTGCGGCGAACAGGCACAGTCGAACAACACGGGTGCACGCGCGTGGAGGCCGAGGAGAGGGCCACCGACGTGATCAGCATGCCCCCGGATCCGTCTCCTCTTCTTCCTCGCCCCAGGGCGTTCGGCGATCCTGCTGTCGGGCAGTGGCACGTCGGGGAGCTGGTCGGGCTGCTGGTGCCCGACGTGCCCCAGCGTGCCCGGCTAACGCGAGATGCCCCCGATCACGTCGATCTCGCAACGGGCCATGGAACCGCCGTTGGGCTTGGTGAGGCCCTTCTTGATCCGCACGTCGGCGGTGACGAGTGGTATGCCGAGCACTTCCGCCAAGGCGACGTATGTGGCGTCGTTGGCGTACAAGTCGGCGTGCAGAACGCGTACGCGAGGCAGAAGAGGGGCGGCCTCACCTCTGTGGGTGGGCAGGGCTGCGTACGTCTTGAAGTGCTCGTCGAGCTCGGCAGCCGTAACCTTGGGCACGCCGCCTCGGGTGCCGCGCGCATACCCAGTAGTGCCGAAGCGATCTCGGTGTCCAGCAGATGCGGGGCATAGAGACGCGGTTCCCGGGCGATGCGGCTGCGGCCCTGCTGTCCACGCCGGTCGCTGTCCGTGAGGAAGGCGACGAGCGTTGAGCAGTCCACGACGATCAACGATCGGCCCGCCCTTCGTCGATCACCGCGAGGATGCCTTCGGTACTGACCTCGCGAACGGCATAGCGCTCGGCCCGGGCTGCAATTTCAGCGAGGGTGGGTTCAGCCGCCTCGCGGGTGACAAGGCTCAGGAGATCTGCCTGGAGGGACTGGCCCGCTTCGGCCACGCGTGTCTTCAGGCGGCGGGCGACGTCGTCCGGGACTTCTCGGATGGTGAATGCCCTACCCATGACTCCATTCTGTCGTCAGTGACATCACTGTGCAGTCATTCGTCATCGTGAGCGGCTCCCCGCGCCTCCCTGGGACCCACCCATGGGCCGGCACACCCGGTACCGCTCACCGGCTGGACTCCCCCGCGCCCTGACCTGTGGCCACTGACGCCCCCCGAGGGCGACGTTTGAGCAGGTCACAGTCCACGGTGTCGCCGAAGGGCGAGGCTTTTGGAGTTCAGAGCGAGCTCCCCGGCTCCCGCTCACGTGTGAACGCCCGCGTCAGCGATACGGGGCTCAGGGGTGTCCAGCCCTCGTCGGCCCGAGGGACCTGCGAGGACTGGATGCCGGGGTAAGCGGCGGCGTGGCTTCGGCCGGAGGGCAGCGCGGCCGTCCTCGGCGCCGGCGAGGTGCGCCGGCGCCGAGGACGCCGACATCGGTCAGTAGCCGTAGACCATCCGGTAGGCGACCTCCGGCAGGAACTGCCCGGCCGAGGAGCCCTGCCCGACACCGCAGTTGCCGTCTGACTCACCCGGGGTCTTGATCCACAGGAGCATCTCGGCGCCGCCGCCACCCTGCTGGGGAGGAGTGCCGATCTTGCGGCCGGCCGGGTTGCACCACTCACCGTTCGAGCCGTTCCCGTTCCGGCTGGTGTCCACGACGAACGGCTTGCTGTAGCCGTAACGCTGGCTCAGCGCCTGGTTGACGCTGCCGGCGTAGGAGACGTTCTCCGACGTGGGGATGAAGTTCGAGACGTTGAGGGAGAAACCCCTGGCAAGGCTGAGGCCGGAGGCCTGGAGCCGCTCGGACATGGTCCAGGCGTCGACCCAGCGGGGGTTGCCCGCGTCGAGATAGACCCAGGCGTTCGGCGCATCGGACCGGAACCGCGAGAGAGCGTTGGTGAGCATGCGCTGCCGCTCCTCGATCTGGCCCTGATTCATGCAGCTGTAGTCGCCCAGGGCGTCGGGCTCGAGAATGACGACCGCCGGACGGCTGCCGATGCCACGGGCAAAGGCGGAGATCCAGTCGGCGTACGCGGACGGGGAAGCGGCTCCGCCTCCGGAGTGACCACCGCAGGCGTCGCGGCCGTAGATGTTGTAGGCGACGAGAACCGGCAGCTTGTTGGCGGCCTGCGCGCTGCCGACGTAGGAGCTGGTGGCGGAGCCGATGTCGCCGCTCCAGGAGCCGAACCAGCGGGCCATCGGGGTGTTGGCGATGGAGTCGCGGATCGCCGCGGCCCGTCCGTCACCGGGGTTGGCCGCCGCCCAGACCGCGGGGCTGGAATTCGGGTCGACGTAGAAGCCGTCGGTCATGGCGACCGGGTCGGACGCCGCCTGTGCGGACGGCGCCGAGGTCAGGAGCAGAGGGAGAGCGAGGGATGCCGCTACTAACCCGCGCAGGAGCTTACGCATGGATGCACCTCATTCATGGGGGAGGGAGCAGTCGCTGGTCAGGTCGAACAACTCTCGGGCGCCGTTCGACGCGGCAGTGGACGGCCGGGCGGCCGCCACCGCCGTTCGTGGCTGTGACGTACGGGCTGTTCGTCTGCACGCACCACGGTGCGACGGGCCATCAACAAGCCGTTGCGGCAGGCTGAAGGAAGGCACGGCGACTCCATGACGGCACAGCAGAAGGCTCACCCGCACAACAACCCCTGGTGTCCTCAGGAGCCCGGCGACCGGGCGTGCGGAGGGAGCCTCACCGGAACAAACGGATGGCGCACGTACGCTCGATGCCGGCCTGCGGCTCGGGTACACAGGCCGTTACGGCCCGCCCGACGACCGGCATACCGTGCGTCAGGCGGTTCGGGGACCCGTCAATCGTAGGCGCAGCGAGACGGATGCGACATAGGTAGTACCATTTTCCCTTCCGCTGAGTGCGGAGCGTGCTCGGCCCAGTCCGGCGGCGGGAGCCGCCACAGCCGGCTTCACGGGTGCGCATCCGCCGGTCCGCGGCAGGCGTGGGTCGCGCCGTGACGTCCGGCTTCCCGCTTCAACCCGCCCGGCACGTCAGCCCCGGCGCGCCATACCGGACCGGGAGCCCGGGCCTGGCTCGACCCACTCGTCCGGCGCGGCATCCTCGCTGTCGCAGGAGTGGCTCCCGTCACGGTGCTCATGCCGGTCCCGTGAAGCTCCGGGGGACCGGGGGAAGCAGGAGCTCGGCGGCGGTCGCGGTGATGGCGTCGGCCACCAGCGAGAGGGCGGGGACCTCGAGCTTCCACTGCTGCCAGTACAGCGGTACGTCCCAAGGGCGTTCGGGGGCGAGCTGGGTGAGCGCACCGGAACGCAGCAGGGGTTCCGCCTGGCTTGCCGGCACCAGGCCCCAGCCGTGGCCGGCGACCACCATCGCGCAGAAGCCCTCGGTGGAGGGCACGTAGTTCCGGTGCGGGCCCGCGCCGGCGCGCTCGGGCGCCAGCGCGCGCACGAAGCGGTCCTGCGTCTCGTCACGCCGGTCGAAGATGATCACCGGAGCGTCCGGGAGGCGGTCGGCCACCGGGCCGTCCGAGAGGTGGCGTGCCGCGAACCCGGGGCTGGCGACCGCCAGGTAGCGGGCCAGGCCGAGCGGTCGGACCGCACAGCCCGCCACCGGCTCCGCCAGCGACGTCACCGCGGCCATCACCCGCCCCTCGCGCAGCAGCGCGGCGGTGTGCGCCTCGTCCTCCCGGTGCAGTTCGACGCAGACCTGGCCGTCCTGCGGTACCCGGGTCAGGGCCGGCAGGAGCCAGGTCGCCAGCGAGTCCGCGTTCACCGCGATGGGCAGCCTGGCCGGGCCGGACCCGGCCGCGATGCCCAGCTCCCGCCGGGCGCCGTCCTCCAGCGCGGCGAGCCGGCGCGCGAGCCGTACGATCACCTGCCCGGACTCGGTCGGCCGGACCGGTTTGGTCCGGACGAGCAGCACCCGGCCGGTGCGCTGCTCCAGCGCCTTCACCCGCTGGCTGACGGCGGAGGGCGTGACGTACAGGGCTGCCGCCGCCGCGTCGAAGGTTCCCTCGTCGACGACGGTGAGCAGGGTGCGCACCAGGTCGTGGGGCAGGTCGGTCATCATGGCGGCTAATGGTATGTAAGAAAGTTCAGCTGTACTCATGACGTGTCCGGCTCTAGCGTCGGGAGCCATGAACAGCGGGTCTCTCACGGCGGCCGCCGCCGGATTCGGTACGGGCTTGTCCCTCATCGTCGCCATCGGCGCGCAGAACGCGTTCGTGCTGCGCCAAGGCCTGCGGAGGCAGGCCGTACTCGCCGTCGTCGGCATCTGCGCCGTGTCCGACGCGCTGCTCATCGCGCTCGGCGTGGCCGGGTTCGGCACCGTGATCAGCGCGTGGCCCGGCGCCCTGACCGTCATCGGCCTGGCAGGCGGCGTCTTCCTGCTGTGCTACGGACTCCTGGCCGCCCGCAGGGCGATACGCCCCGCCCCCGGACAGACGCTGTCGGCGGAAGGCGCCGCGGCCGGGTCGGTGCGCACCGCGGTGCTCACCTGCCTGGCCATGACCTGGCTCAACCCGCACGTCTACCTGGACACGGTGCTGCTGCTCGGCGCGGTCGCCGCCGACCGCGGCTCCCTGCGGTGGGCTTTCGGGGGCGGCGCGATGGCGGCCAGCCTGGTGTGGTTCGCCGCCCTCGGCTACGGCTCCCGGCTGCTCGGCGGCGTCCTGTCCCGGCCCTCCGCCTGGCGGGTACTGGACAGCCTCATCGCCGCGATCATGCTCGCGATGGGCGCCATGCTGGTGGTCCGCGCCCTGTGACCGCGCCGCCTCGGGCCGCCTGCCGGGGCGTCTCGGCGGCCCTGCGGCATCACGCGAATCGCTTTGTCCGCTGTCGGTGAGGGCTGCGAGGATCGCCGCCATGGAGACGACCGACGCGACGCGCCCGGACCAGGCCCGCACCCGGGAGGAGCTGGTGGAGCTCATGGCTTCGGGGGCGCGGCCGAAGTGGCTGATGTTCTGGGGGCACCGGCCGCGGCGGGACGGCTCGATCGGGCCGGGTGTCCTCAGCCAGTGGTGGCCCGCGCCGTTCACCGTGGACGGCGTGACGTATGCCGGTGCGGAGCACTGGATGATGGCGGGCAAGGCCCGCCTGTTCGGCGACACCGACGCGCTCCCGGCGATCCTCGCGGCCCGCACCCCCGCGGAGGCCAAGAAGCTGGGACGGCTGGTCCGGGGCTTCGACGAGGCACGCTGGGCCGCCTCCCGCTTCGACCTGGTCGTGGCGGGCAACGTCGCCAAGTTCGGGCAGGACCCGGCGCTGCGCGCCTACCTGCTCGGCACCGGGAGCCGGGTCCTGGTCGAGGCGAGCCCGCGGGACCGGGTGTGGGGGATCGGTCTCGCCGCCACCGACGAGCATGCCGCCGACCCCGCCCTGTGGCGCGGCCGGAACCTTCTCGGCTTCGCTCTGATGGAGGCCCGGACCCGGCTGGCCGCCGAGGCCCGGAGCGCCTGACCGACCACCGGACCGCGTCACGACGCGGCCGTGTCCCCCTTGTAGGCGAGGCCCTTCGCCGCCAGCGCTTCCCCGAGAATCGCGATCGCCTTGGGGCCGACTCCGTGGATGGCCAGCAGCTCCTTCCGTGAGTGCTCGGCCACCCGGGCGAGGCTGGTCACGCCGTGGAGGGAGAGCTCACGTGCGGCGGTTCTGCCGATCTCGTCCGGGAGGTCCCCCACGGGGCGTACATCGGGTGTTCCGGCCATCGCTCTTCTCCTCACCTCGTCGGTTCCGCTCACTTCTGAGGTATGCCGCGTGGGCGGCTCTTCGCCGGGGTCGTCACCGGTTCGGGGGCCGCTCCCTCCAGCCTCCGGGCGATCTGTTCGAGGGCGGCGAGGTCCTCCGGGGCAAGGTGGTCGATGAAGTGCTGCCGCACCGACTCCACGTGGGCCGGCGCGGCGCCCTTGAGCGCGTCAAGGCCTTCATCGGTGAGCACCAGCAGGCAGCCCCGGCCGTCTGCGGGGTCCGGTGCGCGGCGCAGCAGGCCGCGCACCTCCATGCGGGTCGCGTGCCGGGACAGCCGGCTGCGTGACCAGCCCATCTTCTTGGCCTGTTCGCCCAGCGTGCTGGTGTGGTCGGGACGTTCCGAGAGCGTGCTCAGCACCTCGTAGTCGGCTTCGGACAGGCCGATCGCCGCCAGGTCGCGAGCCGTGCCGGTCCGGACGGCGACCATGACCCGCCGGAAGGCGCGCCAGGCCCGGTCCTCGTCGGGGGTCAGCCAGCGCGCGGCACCGGCCGAGGAGGTCGTTGACATGTAAGCAATCTACCACCTAGGGTTTGTTTCCATGTCAACGAAAAAGCTTCGCGTTCTCGCTCTGATGTGCAGCACCCGCCCGGGCGCCCTCGGCCCCGCCGTGAACCGGTGGCTGATCGACGCGATCACCCCCCGGGCCGCGGAACTGGGCGCCGAGCTCGTGCCGGTGGCCCTCGGCGACCTGGGGCTCCCCTTCCTCGACGAGGAGGAACATCCGTCCTCGGGCGTCTACCGGCGGGAGCACACCCGCCGGTGGAGCGGGATCGTGGACGCGGCCGACGGATTCATCGTGGTCACGCCGGAGTACAACTACGGGATGCCGGCGACCCTGAAGAACGCGCTGGACTACCTAGGCGGCGAGTGGGCGTGGAAACCGGTCGGCTTCGTCAGCTACGGCAACACCTCGGCCGGGACCCGTTCCGTCCAGCACGCCAAGCAGGTGGTGACCACGCTGCGCCTGGTCCCGCTGGGAGCCACGGTCGCCCTCCGCATCGGCGACGCCGTGGAAGAGGGACGGCTGCGGCCGGACACCGCCCGCGACGCGGCGGCCACCGCCCTCCTGGACGAGCTGGCCCGGGTCGCCCACGCCCTGCGCCCGATGCGCGAGCGCGGGCGGCCCGGGACCGCGCCCGCCCCCGTGCCCGGGAGCTACGCCAGGCAGCTCACCCCGGACGACGCGGCGGAAGTCACCGTGCTGCAGCGGTGCTGCTGGGCGGAAGAGGCCATCGCCAACGACACCCTCGCCATACCGGCCCTGCACGAGTCGCCGGAGGACGTGCGCGGGTGGCTGACGAGCTGGCACACCACGGGCGTCCGGCTCGACGGACGACTGCTGGGCATGGTCCGGGCCCGCCGCGTCGCCAACGACTGGCACCTGGGCCGGCTCGCCGTCGTACCCGATCTGCGCGGCCGGGGCATGGGCCGGTGGCTGCTGCGCACCGCGGAGGCCACCGCCGGACCGGACCTGCGCCGCATCGTGCTGTGCACCGGCGCCAAGAGCCTGCACAACATCGACTTCTACCGGAGTGAGGGGTACCAGCCGGTGTCACGGGCCGCCCCTGACGGGACGGTGCTCCTCGCCAAGGACATATCCGGCCGCCCGGGCTGACGCGGGCCCGGGCCGCGCGGCGTCCCGCCCTCCACGCCGGTCCGCATGGGCCGCCCGGGCGAAGCCGGTACCTCCACGGTGACGGTCCCGTTGCTCTACGCTCATGGCACGGGACACGGAGGGGGCGGGCTTTGGACGCCGGGACGATCGGACTGCGGCTGGGGTCGGCCGCCATCGGTCCACTGCTGAAGAAACTCCTGCGACGCGAGGAGCCGGGCGCCGGTCTGGTGGACCGGCCGGTACGGATCTCCTCGCTGCTCAACCTCGGGCCGGAGCCCGGGGCGTTGAACGAGAAGCAGCTGCGGAAGCTGACGGCCGCGTTGGTGGAGCGCGCGGCGGAGGCCCGCGGACCGCACGAGGCACCGGACATCGAGATCCGCTCCGAGGTCACCGACGCCCTGGTCTCCTCGCTCCGGGCGTGCGGGGATCTGTCGATGGACGATGTCCAGGCGGTCTCCCTCGGAGCCGAAGGGCTGGCCGCACGCGTCCGCTCCCGCCCGGACGCGCTCTCGGCCGGGGCACTGGCGCTCTACGACCCGCTGCTGACCGTGCTGTGCCTGCACATCATCGACCACTTCACCCGCCGCTCCACCTTCATCGCCCGCACCCTGGTCGAGCAGAGCCGGCGGATCACCGGGCTCGTCGAGCACCTGGACACACTCGCCGCACGACTGCCGCCGCAGACCGCCGAGGACATCGAGTTCGAAAGCCGGTACGCCGCCCACATCATCCGGCGGTACGGACAGCTCACCATCCACGGCATCGACGTCGAGGACGAGTGGCCGCTGGACGATGCCTACCTCAGCCTGGAGACCACGTCGGCCTCCGGCACATCCGCCTCGCACGACCGTGAAGGGGGCCGGGCGGCTCTGGCCGACGCACCGCCCCCGGCTCCTCGGCGAGCGGAAGCGGCACTCGCCGGAAAGTCCCGAGTGCTGCTGCGCGGAGCGGGAGGATCGGGCAAGACCACGCTGGTGCAGTGGCTGGCCGTGACCACGGCCCGCGGGGAGTTCGAGGCGGGCAGTCCGCTGCGGAAACAGCTGACCGGCCGGGTACCGCTGGTGCTGCCGTTGCGCCGCCTCACCCGGCACGGTGCCGACCTCCCGCTGCCCGGCGCCCTCCTCGCCGCCGCCGGATGTCCGCACACCCCTCCCGACGGCTGGGTCGAACGCGTGCTGAACGCGGGGCGCGGCCTGCTCCTGGTCGACGGGATCGACGAGGTTCCGGAGGACGAACGCGCCGAAGTCCGCCGCTGGCTGATCTCGCTGGTCCGGGACTTCCCCGACAATCTGTGGCTGGTCACGGCCCGGCCCTCCGCCGTGCGGCACGACTGGCTGGCCGGGGACGGGTTCACCGACCTCTCGCTCGCCCCGATGAGCCGCGAGGACACCACCGCGTTCGTGCGGCGCTGGCACACCGCCACCCGCACGGACGAGGAAACCTGCGCCGACCTGCTCGACGTGCTGCGCCGGCGTCCCGATCTCGCCCGGCTGGCGACCAACCCCTTGATGTGCGGCCTGGTGTGCGCCCTGCACCGCACACGCCGCGGCCACCTGCCGCGCGGCCGGCAGGCACTGTACGAGGCCGGTCTGCACATGCTGCTGGAACGGCGGAACCAGGAACGCAAGGTCCGGTCGGCCATCGAACTGGACGCCCCGGCCCAGATCCTGCTGCTGCAGCGCCTCGCCTACTGGCTGATCCGCAACGGCCGCACCGAGATGGAACGCGAGGACGCGGTCGAGGTGATCGCCGACGCGCTGCCGAGCATGCCCCATGCCTCGGAGCAGGGGGACGCGGAAGCGGTGTACCGCTTCCTGCTGGACCGCTCCGGTCTGCTGCGCGAACCGGCGGAGGGCGCGGTGGACTTCGTGCACCGGACGTTCCAGGACTACCTGGCGGCGAAGGCGGCGGTGGAGGGGCGCGACATCCCGTGGCTGGTCGGCCGGGCACACCTCGACCAGTTCGAGGACGTGGTGCGGATGGCCGTGGCCCACGGCCGTCCGGCCGAACGGGACCGGCTGCTCAAGCAGCTGATCCAGCGGGGCGACCGCGTGAAGAAGCACCGCATCCGACTCCACCTGCTGGCAGTCGCCTGTCTGGAACACGCTCCGGAACTCTCTCCGGAGATCCGCGAGCTGGTCACCGACCGGGCCACGTCCTACCTGCCGCCGCGTACCTTCGAGGAGGCGGAGTCCCTGGCCGCCGCGGGGCCGGTCGTCCTCGACCTGCTGCCCGGCCCCGACAGGCTGACCGAGGAAGAGGCCACCTCCGTGGTGAGCACAGCAGCCCTCATCGCCGGCGACCGCGCCCTGCCGGTGCTGCGACGCTTCGTCGCTCTGGACAATCACGGCGTGCATTATGAACTGTCCAATCACTGGTCCTCGTTCGAGGCCGGCCAGTACTACGCGGAGATCATGAGTCGCCTTCCCCGGGACAAGGTCACCTTCTCCCCCTGGGACGAAAAGAGCCTCAAGTGCACCTTGGCCACGAAAGGGATCCAACTCCTCTCCGTTCCGCACGAAACCTCGGAAACGCAGCTCGATCAGCTTCTCACGGACCGGCAGTTGAACCGGCTGGATCTCAGCAAAATTCAACTCACCGACGTGAGCCCTCTGAGCCGTCTGCGAAGCTTGAACACCCTCATCCTCGACGTGAGCCGTCTTCCCTGTGGGATCGAAGCCCTGCACCCTCTGGGCCTTGAGGCACTGATTCTGACATGCGAGGAAAAAAACCCACCCCCGGACGCTCTGCGAGGCCTCAGTGGGTTCGACGGACTGCGGCTTCTCACCGTTGTGGGGAACGTGCCACTTGATTCCCTCGCGGAGATTCCACGGACAGTGGACCGGCTGACTCTTCCGTCCGAACCACCCTCGCTGGAGGTGGTCGAAACCAAGAACCGCCTCAGTTATCTAGGCCTGCAGTACTGCGTTCGCCCCCTTTCCCGGAAAGAGTGCGAGACGATCGCATCGTTTCCACGGCTGGAAGTGATGGTCATCAACCGGCTCACACTGCACAGCCTCGCCGAATCAGGCACAGCATTACCGCGAATCCAGCAACTGTACGCATGGGCGACGGGCAACTCCGAGAGAATCACAGCGAAAGACTTGGCCTTCGTGAACCAAGAATTTCCCGGCCTGACAAGACTGCATCTCGTCGGGCCTTTCGAGAGTCTGGAGCCACTGAAAGATCATCCGCGGTTGGAAACAGTGAGGCTGCTGAATTTCCGGGGCCCGGTTCCGGCACCACGGGACGGGTTGGAAGTGATCACCGAACCGGCCTCCCGGTACTGACCCTCCGCACATGCACGCCGACGGCACGCAGAGCACGCCGGCGGAAGCCTCGGCCCTGCGCGCCTCTCAGTCGGTGGTGGAGTACGTCCCGCCCGAAGAGCGTGGGGCGTACTGTGATGTGGGACATTCGGAACAATGGCTCCATGGCACGGTCTGTCAACGCAACTCACGTACCGGGTGACGTCACACGCGATCGTGAGGAAGAGATCCTGGACGTGGCTGCAGGGCTGGAGGTGCCCGAGGGGTACCGGGTCGAGGTCATCGACGGAAGAATCGTCGTCACCCCACCGGCCGACGGGCGGCACGCCCTGGCCCTCACCTCTCTGATGGCCGTTCTGATGACCGCCGGTGCGCGGGACCGAGGTCTGCACGTCCTGCAAGGGCTCGGTCTGTATCTGCGTCCGGGAAAGAAGGACTTCGTCATCCCGGATCTCGCGGTGGTCGACGAGGACTTCCTGGAGCACCCGCTGCCCTACAACGGCTATCCGCCTGACGTTTTCCGTCTGGTGGCCGAGGTGACCTCCTCCAACTGGCGGGACGACACAGAGAGCAAGGTATCGGCATACGCCACGGTCGGCGTACCCGTGTATCTGATCGCAGACCGGGAGCACGGCAGGGTCCTTGTGCTCAGCCGCCCGCACCACGGCAAGTACCAGAGTGAAGCGGAGTATCTTCCGGGAGACAAAGCACAGATCCCGGGGCCCGTCGCCTGCGAGATCGCGGTCGAGGAACTGCTGCAGGGCTGAGCTCTTCCCCGGCCGGGGCGGGGCGGGGCTGCAAGCGCCGGTGCGGTTGAACACGCCGGCGGAGGGGGTCAGTGGTATGCGGCGTGGTCGATGGTCATGTGGAAGAACTCCCCCTTCGGCCACCGGCTGCTGCCGTACCACCAGCCGAAACGGCCGCCGCACGGGATGGTGAAGCCGTCGAAGAAGGCCTGGTCGGTGAAGACGCCGCCGAAGGTGTGCTCGCGGTAGCCGGCCTTGTCGGGGTTGCCCCAGCGGGGCACGGTGACAGACTCCGGTGCGCCCGAGGGCGAAACCGTCAGGGTCACCCGGCATTCCTCGTCGCCCACCCGGACGCTCGCGGTGGCGCGTGCGGCGTCGACGGGATGCCAGCTGACCTCCGGACGGAGCGCCGCGGCCGGGACGAGCGGGAGTTCGCCGGCCAGGCGGCCGGCGGCACTGCGGGTGATGTCGGCCCCGGTGGCGGACATCACCGGCACCGCGCGCAGCAGCCGCCATCGCATCTCGCCCGTTCCCCGGCTGTAGCGGTCGTATCCGGTGACCGGCAGACCGGCCACCCGGGTGGTGGCCGCCCAGATGAACCCCCGGGGAGGGGCGAGCACCTGGGTGGCCCGGAAGGGGCGCCAGGCGCCCAGCCGGATCTCGCCCCGCATGGACAGTTCGGCGGTCTCCCGCAGCGGGGTGCCGGGCGCGATGGCGTGCGTCAGCCAGCGCCTCACAGGCTCGGGCAGCCCGGCCACCATGGCTGGGTCGAAAGGCTCAGGGCGCGGGGTCGGTGCGGCCAGTTCGGCCCATGTGTGCCGCAGCTCCCCGCGGGTCGCTCCGGGCGGGAACTGGGCGGGTCCGGCCGGCACGACGGCGTTCCGCCGTGCCGGCCTTCCTTCCCCACCTGCACCACTCCCACTGTTCACGCTCCCAGCGTGCCCGGGGGCGGGTGCCTCTTCCCAGAGCCGAATGGGTCATGTCCCTCGGCCGGACGGCCCTCGCGAGCCGCGCGCGGAGCCGGGGGGCAGGGTCGGCCACGCTGCGGACTGCCGGCTGTCGGGTGACGGGAAAGCCGTCGGCGAGGGCAGTGATGCCCTCGGCGGCTTCAGCTCGTGATGCGGACCTCGTGGCTCCGGGCGTCGGGCGCGGCGAAGCGGACCAGGCGTTCGCCCTCGTCGGTGAGTCCGGCGATCCGGTGCCGGGAAGGGGGGCGAACGGCTCGACGGTCAGGACGGCCGGGCCCTTCCCGCGGTCGATCCTCCAGCGGCCCGCGACGAAACCGTCGACCAGGATCGTGGGCCGGATGATGCCGTTGACGGTGAACACCTCTCTCCGGTACTCCGGTGGCAGGATCCGCTCGCGCTCGGCGTGCGAGAGCAGGATGTTGTCGAACTCCGGCAGGAAACGGACGGGCACGTCCATGTCCGCGTCCGGGAGTCCGGTCTCGGCAAGGTCGTGGAGCACCGTGCCGTGCTCGTCCCGGTACCGGCGCAGCCGCTCACCCAGCCGCGTGAAGACCGCGCCGAGGCGGGAGAGCCCGGACCACTTCTGCATGTCCTTCACGCTCGCGGGGCCGTACGCGGCCAGGTAGCGCAGCACGTACGTGTCGAGGGAGGCGTGCTCGTCGGGCCCTTGCCGCAGCCCGCCCGAGCGGTGGCGGTCCGTTCAGGACTTGCGGATGGTCATGGTGTTGTCGTTGGACGGGATGCCGTACTTGTACTGCTGGCAGTTCGTGGACTTGTGACGGCTGACCACCGTCCACCCGGCGGGGACGTCGAACAGGCCGCAGATGGTCCGCGTGGAACCTGTCGGAAGACCGGTGAGGTTCACCAGGTCGGTCCGGTTGTGGTAGTCGCTGGTGCCGCGGCTCCGCTCACAGTCGGAGACGGACGAGTACCTGGTGACGCGGAATCCGGCCGGTACCGGGCTGTAGGTGCAGGCCTGCACCGTCCCGCCGGGACCCACGCCGCTGGTGTCCGTGATGCGCTTCGTGTTGTACATGCCGCCGCCGGTCGGACCGCACTGGGAGCTGTCCCAGTACCTCACCTCGACCCATCCGGCGGGTGTGCTCGTCGAGCCGCACACGTCCTGCGACGTCGCGGCGCCTGCCGTGCCCGTGGTCATCGACCCGCCCAGCAGTAATGCGGCCAGCACGACGACGCCGCGTCTCCATCCGTTCATCCCGCACCTCCGGTTGCCGAACGATGAGCCCCTTCGGGGCAGACACAATCATGCCTCTCTCCCCCGTGCCTGTCCTGGGAGTGGCCGGATTGACACCCGGTGACCGCTGTCGCGGTCCGGAGGGCCGAGCCGCTTCGCCGCACCGGCAGCTTCCCGCACCGGACGGCGGAAGGAGCCGCGGCGAGCCCTCGGGCACGGGTCCTGAGGGCTGCGGCGGCCTGGTGCGGCGGCGAACGGTACGCGCCCGGTTCCGGGGGCGTACCGGGTCAGCCGGGCTGGTCCCCGGCGTAGCGGTAGATGTCGCCCGCCCTGTTCACGTGCCAGACGGTGCCGTCCGCGGCGGCCCCGATGTCGACCGCCGCGCCCGGGATGCGGACCCAGGGGCTGGGGTCTCCGGCGTCGTTGCCGGAGAACTTGTAGATGTTCCCGCTGGAGTTCACACCCCACACGTTCGTCCGCGACCCGACCGCGATACGCGAGAGGGAACCACGGATCTGCACCCACCGCGACGATCCCTGGATGTCCTGATCACCCGCGTAACGGTAGATGTTCCCACCGCTGTTGACACCCCACACCGTGCCGTCGGCCCCCGCACCGACATCCACCAGCGCCCCCGGGATCCGCACCCAAGGGCTCGGCTCCCCCACATCATTGCCGGAGAACCTGTAGATGTTCCCGCCGGAGTTCACACCCCACACATTCGTCCGCGAGCCGGCCGCGATGGCGGAGAGGCCGCCGGAGATTCTGATCCACTCGGGCACGAGAGCCTGCCTTTCTTCGGAGGACATGCACCGGGAGCATCCGAAGAAAGGCAGATCGGCAAACGCTCCGATGTCCGGCTCGTCCCCTCGGTTGGTCGCGAATTCTACGTTTGAGCCCGGCCTCCCGTTGCCGGCAAAGGGAGCCGCCCGACCTGCACCCACTGCCGCTTGGCCGAACACACCGTCACACTCAGGTGTGGTCTACGCTCCCTGCCCTTGACTGCCCCGCACATCCCGCGGCGGCGCCCCTCTCGGTCGAGGAACCGCTGGGCGCTCGACCGCGCCCGCTATCGCCGGTACGGGTAGACGAAAGGCTCCGTCGAGCGACGGACCGACTCGCGGACCGCCAGGATCCGGGGCCCCGCCGTGTAGTACCTCCCGCGTGCTTCGCCGTGCTGCTCCAGCCAGCCCGTGCGGACCATTTCACGGATGTCGCGAGTGGACTGCTGCAGGCTCAGCTCGGCGTCGGACTGATAGACGGGCCGCCGGACACGGCCTCCGAGAAAGGCCGGGAGCAGTGCGACTGCCACCCGTTCGTCCAGTTTCGCCTTCGAAGCGGCCTCTGTCAGGGCCTGCCATGCCCGCGTGTAGAGATCGAAACGTCGTTTCGCCTGCTGAGCCTGGACGTGATGTCCGGTGAGACAGAACTTCACCCACGCCGACGTCCCGGCTCCGGGGCTCCAGCCCGCCCCACCCGTCTCCCGGAGCACTTCGTAGTAGCCGTAGGTGTTCTGGCCGTGCCCCAGCCATTCCTCGATCGAGGAGAACTCGGCCGGCATGAGTTCCTCAAGAGCGAAGACGAGCGTGGACAGGGCGCGTGACATGCGGCCGTTCCCGTCCGCCCACGGATGGATCTTCACGAGGTTCAAGTGCGCCATGGAGGCCCGCACGTGCACGGGCGTGTCCAGGTCCCCTTCGTTGAGCCAGGCGATCAGTTCCTCCATGAGCCCTGGCACCTCGTCGCTCTCCGGCGCCGTATAGACGGGAACCAACTCGTCCTCGGGGCTCGACACATAGACGGAACTCCTTCGCAGACGTCCGGGACGCTTCTGCGGGTGGTGCTCCTGGATCATGTAGTGCAGGCCGTTGATGAGGCCGAGGTCGTAGCGGAACTCCGAGCCGACGTCCGACAGGGCCAGAATGTAGGTCATCGCCCTCTGGTATCCCTCGAGTTCCCTGCGGGTGACGTCACTCGCCTCCAGTGGCATCTCTCCTGCCATCAGGTCCTCGACATCCTCGACCGTGGCCGCATACCCCTCAATGGTGTTCGAGCCCGCGATGGCGCGAGCGGTGAGGTTCCTCCGCAACTGCTTGGTCCACTTGCGCGGCGTGCGGAGGAGACGACGCAGGTCCTGACACATCTCCGCGATCTCGTCGAGGGTTCGCCGGTCGGAGTCATCAAGGGAAGGAACCTGATACAGCATGCCGCCATGACACCATGTGCGTGTCATTCAATCGAGCCATGCCTCTCGGGGCATCACCACGGGAGGCGGACAGCGCCGCGGCGACGGTGCGCCATCGGGTGTCGCCGCGCGGCCGGAGGCCGCGGGCGTTTCCGTGGTTCGGCCGGGCAGGCCGAGGGCACGGTACGCGGGCCGCTTCCTCTCCAGGCCGGCCCCGGCGGCCCTACGATGGCGGGCATGAACACGCGCCGGGTTTCCGCAGCTGCGCATGATGCGCAGGAGGACGAGGACCGGCTGGAGGTCGCCGTCTCGGTCCTGGGCCTGCTCGCGGACCGGACACGCCTGGCCATCATGCGGCACCTGAGCGGCGGCGAGGCGGACGTGACCACCCTCACCGAGGCCACCGGCGCGGCCCGCCCGGCGGTCAGCCAGCACCTGGCCAAACTGCGCCTGGCAGGGCTGGTCACCACACGCAAAGAGGGCCGGCGGGTCGTCTACACCCTGCGCCACGGCCATCTGCGACGGCTGGTGGACGAGGCCATGAACGTCGCCGACCATCACGTCCGGTCCCTGCCGCCGCACGACTGACGCACGCCGTGGACGCCCCGGCCAACAGCCCGACCAATAGGTGCACACGTGCGCACCTATTGATTATTCTGTGGGGACATCGCCGCCGAGTCCGCCGGAACGGGGTTGCCGATGCTCTCGCCGCTGCGTCACCGCGTCTACCGCCGCCTGCTCGCCGCCCAGGTCATCGCCCTCGCAGGCACCGGCCTGGCCACCGTCGCGCTCGGCCTGCTCGCCTACGACCTGGCCGGGAGCGATGCCACCGCCGTGCTCGGCACCGCACTCGCGATCAAGATGGCCGCCTACGTCTGTCTCGCGCCGCTCGCCGGCGCCCTCGCCGACCGGGTGTCCCGCCGCGCCCTGCTGGTGACCATGGACCTGATGCGGGGCGCCGCCGCTCTCGCGCTGCCCTTCGTCACCCAGATCTGGCAGATCTACCTGCTGATCCTGCTGCTCCAGGCCGCCTCGGCCCTCTTCACTCCCACCTTCCAGGCCACCCTCCCCGACATCCTCCCCGACGAGCGCGACTACACCGGAGCGCTCTCCCTCTCGCGGATCGCCTACGACCTGGAAAGCCTCTTCTCCCCCGCCCTGGCCGCCGCCCTGCTGACCCTCGTCACCTACGACTGGCTCTTCACCGGAACGACGCTCGGGTTTCTCGCCTCGGCCGCCCTCGTCGTCTCCGTCGCACTCCCCCGGCCGGCCGCCGGGCCGACGCGGGAAACCGGCGGCTTCCGCGGCAAGGCCTCTCTGGGCACCCGCCTGTTCCTCACGACCGCCCGCCTGCGCGCCCTGCTGGCCCTCAATATGGCGGTCGCCGCGGCCGGAGCCATGGTCTTCGTCAACACCGTCGTCCTCGTCCGCGACCACTTCGGCCGCCCCGACACCGCCGTCGCTCTCGCCCTCGGCGCCTACGGCACCGGTTCCCTCGTCACCGCCACCTTGCTTCCCCGCCTCCTGGGCAGCCGCGGCGACCGTGCCGTCATGCTGTCCGCCGCCCTCGGCCTGCCTCCCCTGGCCGCCGCCGTCGCCGTGCTCACCGCCGCCTCGCCTCAGCCCTGGACCTGGTGGGGCCTCCTGGCCGCCTGGACCGCTACCGGCGCGGCCACCTCCGCCGTTCTCACCCCGGCCGGCCGCGTGATCCGCCGCTCCGCCGCCGACAGCCACCTCCCGGCCGTCTTCGCCGCCCAGTTCTCCCTCTCCCACGCCTGCTGGCTCCTCACCTATCCCCTCGCCGGCTGGCTCGGCGCCACCGCCGGCTTCCCCGCCACCGCCACCGTGCTCGCCGCGCTGGCCCTGGCCGCCGCACTCACCGCCGCCGGGCTGTGGCCCGGCCCTCGCCCCATGCGGGGTGCCCCTGCACGGCGCGAAGTGCTGCTGAGGGAGAACGCGCCCTGAATGCCGGTTCCACTGCGGCCCTCACGACCGGACGGTGATCCGGAACAGCACCGAAAGTTTTCGGGATCAGTTGCCCGGACCTCCCCGTGGAACGTGGAGCGCCTCCGCGAGATCGCCACTCGGCCTCTGATGACAGGCGTCTGAACTGGGACTACTTGATCTCGCGGAAAGAAGGGCGAAAGTCGGGGTTCCGGTAACCTTGCGGTAACCGTTGACAGTCCGGCAACACCGCCGCAACATTGTCATGACACCGACACCCACCGTCGTCGTCAGTCCGGGGTCTTGCCGTTGACCTGGTGCGCCGGTTCGCGCGGCCGCGAGCGAACCGGTCCAGCCCTCACCGCGTTGCCGGACTCCGACGCGCCGTCGGCGTCACCTTGGGTCCCCACAGGCCGGCCGGGAGCACCACACCGGCCTTGGCCTCCCACATGCCTTCACAAGGAGGAAGCATGGACAAGGACAACGCCCCCGACAGCCCGATCAGCCGCAGGCTGCTCCTCGGAGGTGCCGGCGCCCTGGCTCTGGGCGCGTCCGCGGCGATGCTGCCCGCCACCGCCAGGGCGGACGTGAGCGCCCAGCAGACCATCGTCGACAACCAGGAGGGCACCCACAACGGGTACTACTTCTCGTTCTGGACCGACGCCCACCGGACCGTCTCCATGACCATGGGGAACGGCGGCAACTACAGCACCCAGTGGAGCAACACCGGCAACTTCGTCTGCGGCAAGGGCTGGCGCAACGGCAGCCGGCGGAACGTGAGCTACTCGGGGAGCTTCAACCCGTCCGGCAACGGCTACCTGTGCCTCTACGGCTGGACGTCCAACCCGCTCGTGGAGTACTACATCGTCGACAGCTGGGGCACCTACCGGCCCACCGGCGACTACCGCGGCAACGTCCACAGCGACGGCGGCACCTACGACATCTACCACACGATGCGGTACAACGCCCCCTCCGTCGAGGGCACCCGGACCTTCGCCCAGTACTGGAGCGTCCGCCAGCAGCGCCGGGTGGGCGGCACCATCAACACCGGCAACCACTTCGACGCGTGGAACCGCGCCGGGATGAACCTGGGCAGCTTCAACTACTACATGATCATGGCGACCGAGGGCTACCAGAGCAGCGGCAACTCCAACATCACGGTCCACTGACGGCGGTACCCCCCGCAGCGAGGACTGGTCTCCCCGCACATGATCACCCGCCTGTGGCACGCCGGTGTGCCGTGCCACAGGTGGGCTTCACCTGTGCCCGGCGGGGGAGGGTGCCGACGGCGTGTCCGGTCCGTCCGGAGGAGCGGGTGAGAGCGGCGCCGGGCGGGGAACCCGGACGGCAGCGCCCGCCAGTGGCCGTCGCCGTCCGTCAGGAGACCCGCATGTCCCTTCCCGTTCTGTTCGGTGCGAACGTCGATCCGGTGTCCTCCCCCGTCGGGCGGACGGGCGAGCAGGCAGCGCTCATCGACAGCCTGGGCCTGGACCTCCTCACCCTTCAGGACCACCCCTATCAGGCGGCGTTCGACGACACCTGGACGCTGCTCAGCTTCCTCGCGGCGCGGACGGAGCACGTCACGCTGGTCCCCACGGTCGCCTCGCTCCCGCTGCGCCCGCCCGCCGTGCTGGCGAAGGCCGCCGCCACCCTGGACCGGCTGACCGGCGGCCGGGTTCACCTCGGCCTGGGAGCCGGCGCGTTCTGGGACGCCATCGAGGCCATGGGCGGACCGCGCCGCCGGCCCCGGGAGGCGGTCGACGCGCTGGACGAGGCGATCAGCGTGATCCGCGCGATGTGGAGCGGTGAGCGCAGCGTCCGCTTCCGGGGGGATCACTACTCCGTCGCCGGTGTCCGGCCGGGAGCGGCGCCCCGCCGGGACCTGGGGCTCTGGCTGGGGTCCTACGGACCGCGCATGCTCGCGCTGACCGGCGCGCGGGCCGACGGGTGGCTGCCCTCGCACGCCTTCCTCGGGCTGGACGACCTGCCCGCGGCCGTCCGGCGGCTCGACGCCGCCGCCGAGGAGGCGGGACGGGATCCGGCGTCGATCCGCAAGGTCTACAACATCGCGGGGCTGGTCCGGTCCTCCTCCGACGGGCCGTTCCGGGGCCCGGCCGGCCGGTGGACCGGTCAACTGGTCGCTCTGGTGCGGGAGACCGGCATGAACGGCTTCGTCATCTGGCCGGAGGACGACCACGACCGGCAGATCCGCGTGTTCGCCGCCGAGGTCGTCCCGGCGGTCCGGGAAGCCCTGCGGCGGGAGGGCTGAACGCCGGCCGGGCGCGTCCGGCGGCGGAACCCGGGGGTGCCGCCGCCGGAGCGTCGCTCACCGGAACGGGGTCAGGGCAACTGCCGGTCCGGTGCCACGGCGAAGCCGGCGTTCGGGCGCCAGCCGGAGGAGTCCAGCCAGGCGGCTCTCCGGTGCGTCCAGTCGCGCATGAAGTCCACCTGTCCCTGCCAGGTCGGGGCGGTCGGGGTGAAGAAGAACCCGATCATCGGCTGGGTGAGGTTGGGCCACTTCTGGAAGTTGCGCTGGGCGCCGTTGGTGAGGGGCGAGGCCAGGCTGTTGATGCGGGCGTTGATCTGCTGGTCGGACAGGATGCCCTGCCGAAGCTGACGCCAGCGGGTGTCTACCCGCTGGACGAACGACGGGTCGTCCATCAGCCGGACGAACCAGTCGTTGGCGACGGGCTGCCTGACCTCCTGGAACTGCCAGCCCCTGATCTCGGTGTTGTTGAAGAACCCGCCGGTGCCGAAGGTGAGGTCGTAGTCCCACAGCGGTCCGGCGACGATCTTCTCGTTGCGGTCCTTGTGGAAGTAGGAACTGCGGATGTAGGCGTCCATGTCGCGGGACAACTCGGCGATGATGATCTGGTCCACGAAGGAGCCGACATCGATGTAGGCGGGATAGCCGGTCTGCGGATGGGACGGATCGGGCCCGCGCAACGCGTCGTGGAACTCTTTCAGATGCTGCCCCAGCCATTGCATCTGCTGGGAGTTGGGGGACTTCGGCCTCTTGATCTCCAGGTCGCGCCAGCAGTCCCAGCCGCCGCCCGGACAGTGCAGGATCGGCTCCTCGGCCGCGAACCACTCGAACTTGAAGATGTAGCCGCCCGAGATCTCCGGGAGCGTGGTGTCGCTCTTCCTGAGCTTCTCGATGTCGATGCGGTCCGGCCCGTCCTTGATGGTCTCGACGAGCATGTAGACGCCCTGGTAGTCGTCGGGCGACACCGGCTGCGAGTCGAGGTTCAGGTAGAGCTCGAAGAACGCGAAGCGGGGGGTCTCCATCCCCATGTCGCGGCCCAGGCTGTAGACGAACGCGTCGCGGATCAGCGCCTTGTCGGAGAACGGCCCGCGCAGTACCCAGTCCGCCTCGGCCGGCATGCCGAGCATCGGATAGGCCGCGTCGTCGTTGTCGTTGTCCCACAGCTCCAGGCGGTAGGGCGCCTTCTCGAACTCGGCGGAGGACTGCCCGCGCAGGCGGAAGCCGGCCCGGGTGGCCACCGTGGGGGTGGCGGAGAGCGAGGCGGTGCCGCCCTGCGGCTCCATCACCATGGTGGAGACGTCCCGGTACTCGCGGCCCGGCTTCCCGCCGCCGTAGGCGTCCATCACCATGACCGGCAGGTCGTGGGTGGCGTCGAAGGAACGGGCCGTGTACAGGGCGGTTCCCGGGTCCCCGGAGGGGGCCCCGCCCACGAACGCCCGGGCGCGCAGCTGAGTGGTGGTCCGGAACTCCAGGGGGCCTGTGTAGACCGGCGAGGACGCGGTGGGCAGCCGGCCGTCGGTGGTGTAGCGGATCTCCGCGTCGCTCACCGTGGTGCTCAGGGAGACGGAGATCTGTCCCCGGAAGGTCCGGCTGGACTCGGAGAAGACGATGTCACCGGTCAGGTCGGCCTGTTGGGCGGCGATGATCTCGCCATCGGCATCGGCATCGGGTGCGGGGCCGGTTCCGCCGACGGCCGCGGCCGGCTCGCCGGAGACCGTGACGGCCGGCGGTGGCGCCGCCCCGGTGCCGGAGTCCGCACCCGCGGTGCCCGTCATCAGGAGAGAAACCGCGGCCAGCAGGCCCACCGCGGTCATCCGTTTCGTTCTCACTGCAACACCTCTTGTCCATGACGCGACGAAGCGGCAGGCGACGTCGGCTGCCGCTGTGGGGGATCGGCACGTTGCGCGGCGGGTCTATCCGCGACTGCCGGCTGTGCGGGCTTCCGCCCGGTCCGTCACCGCGTCCGGCAGATCCCGGGAGGGGATCCGGGCGGGCGGCTCGGTCCGGAGTGTGGAGGACGGGAACTCCCGGCGCAGCGTGCGCCGCCACGGCCCGGAGGGCAGGTGCGGACGGAGCGCGGCCAGGCCGGTCGCGTACTTGGAGATGCGGCTGGGACGGTGGTGGAGGCGCCACAGCAGCCGGTCCGCCTGCGAGGCGGTGGAGCCCGTCTTGGTCTCCACCACGGCCAGCGAGGGCAGGTGGATCCGGTGGGTGTCGTCCTGCCACATCAGGTCGGTGTCGATGGTGACGCGGCTGTTGGTGTCCGGAAGGTAGAGGGTGGTACGGCGGTACCGGGTCGTCAGGGTCGGAACGAAAGCGAACCGTTCACGCCCGGCGACCTGGTGCTCGGCCAGGGTCGCGTCGACGAAGGGCCGTCCGGGCGCCAGCGTCCCGTGGTCGTCCGGATGGTAGGGCAGCCGCTGCTTGACCGTGCTGCCCCGGGTGCCGCGGACCTTCACCTCCAGCCAGCACTCGGACGACTGCTCGTAGAGCCGGGTGCGTATCTTGAACCGGCGGCGCCGCCGGCGGGCCGTCAGCAGGTAGCTGACCAGGTCGGGGGTGTCGAAGTACAGCGACCGGTAGGCGAAGCTCCGGTCGTCGTCGATCTCCAGCACCCTGGTCCCGGCCGGCAGCCGGCGCAGCAGGGTACGGACGGTGTCGACCGGGAGGACGTACTTGCGGTCCACCCGGGTCTGCAGCAGAGCACGGGAGACCAGCTCCTCCAGTCCGATCGGGGGCAGGCCGGCCAGCGCGGCACCGAGACGGGCGTGGCTCATGACCGCATCACCACCGGGGCGGCGTCGCCGACGGCCGGTGTGCCGACGCCGGCCGTGGCGCGGGTGCCGGGCACGCTGCGGAACCGCACGTCCACCACGGTGGTGTCGTTGACCAGGTCGACCCGCTGCACGATGGCCGAGTGGACCGGTGCGCCCAGGACGTTCTCGAGGTGGGCGACGAGCGAGGCGTGGTCGGGGAACGCCGCGTCCAGGACCATCACCTGCCGGCGGTAACGGCGCAGCAGCCGCGGATGGTCACCCACGTAGAGCATCGCGAGGATCAGCACCATCAGGCCGCCGGAGCGCCAGACGTTGTCGGTCTCCAGTGCGCCCAGGATGCCGAGGGCCAGCGCGGAGAAGTAGTAGGCGACCTCGTGCTGGTCGAGCTCCGAGGAGCGGAGCCGGATGATCGACAGCACGCCGAAGAGGGCCAGACCCAGACCGACCCCCGTGTTGCCGCCGACCGAGCTCAGCGAGGCGGCCACCGCGACCACCCCGACGTTGACCCCGAGGTAGGCCACCACCATCTCCCGGCGCCTGTGGCGGGGAAAGTACAGGCCGAAGACCAGGAGTGTCACTGCAACGATATTGCAGGCGAATAGTGCCAGTTGCGTCATGCCGGATCCTTCCAGTGGCTGAGCAGCATCCCCCCGGTGAACAGGCGCCGACTCGTTGGTTAAAAGGCGGTAAAAGTGACCCCGCGGTCACCGCCACTTACTTCCCGCCGATCACGGTTCCGGAAAGTTGCCTGGTCACGGCCGCAAAGCACGCGGCGGCGCAATCCTTCCGGCTTCCGGCAGGTGCACCATCGTGCCAGCTCAGCGGCCGGTTCCCGGCCGACGGCGGGGAGCGGCGGTCACGAGGGCCGCGGCTGACCGGAAGTACAGCTCACTCCGGTGACTACCGAAAGGTTTCCGGTACAGAGGGACGCACGGAGAGAGCCGGGAGGTCATGGTGAACGCCTGCTCAGCGCGGGGGAAGCGACCCTCCGAAGAACACACAGGGAGCCTCCGAAGCCTGCCGGTCGACGGGCGGCAGGCACTCGGACCTCCGATAATTTTCGGTACGGGAGGCACACAGGGGGCGGGACGGAGGGGACAGGCGCCGCCACCTCTACCCGACAGGGACGCACGAGCCTCGGCGGGAAGTCTTCCGGAACGCACACACGCACGCCCAAATATGCCGGAGCAATCGTTGAACCCGGTACAACTTACCCCGGACAATCCTCGTTCTCCTTTCCCCTCACCTTCACCCCTCCAACCGCTTGCGGAAACGGTGAGAACCGCATGGAGATTGTGAAGGAGATCATCCCGCCTCTCGCTGCGAGCGCGGACCGGACGGAAGGGGAAATCTCCACGGGCATGACCGGTGGCGGAACGGCGAGGAACTCCGGGAAAGGAGTCGTTCACCGTTCTCCGCCTCCACGACGGCCCATGCCGGCAGACCGCCACGGAACCGCAGACGGCGCGACCGGGTCCCTATACAGTGCGGAAATCGTCCGACGTCAGAACGGGGGGCCGGCATGGCTCTGTTCGGTAACGCTCACACGGTGGACCCGGCCGCGGCTCAGCAGGACTACGCCCGGCTGCTCGGCCAGGGCGAGCAGGTACACGCGGCGTTCCTGCTGATACGCGACACGATCCTCTTCACCGACCGTCGGCTCATCCTGGTGGACAAACAGGGAATAACCGGCAAGAAGGTCGAGTACCACTCCATCCCCTACCGGTCCATCACCCACTACGCGGTGGAGACCGCCGGAACCTTCGACCTCGACGCGGAGCTCAAGATCTGGATCTCGGGCCATCCCACTCCGGTCGAGAAGACCTTCACCAAGGGCGTCGACATCTACGAGGTACAGGCCATCCTGACCCAGTTCGTCACCGGGTAGCTCTCGAGGAGGGCCGGGGGCGCGGCAGCACCGCGGGAAAGCCGAAGGCCCGTACGGCACCCCGGCCCACTGACGGCGCCTGACGGCACCCGACGGCGCCGAGATGGCGCCATCCGGCGCCACGCGATGCCAAATGGCGCCACGCGAGGCGCCCTCATCGACCCGGCGCAGCCGACGCCGCAAGGCCACGACACCCGCGCCACCTGTCGTTTCGAGCCCCTTCCGGCCTGCTCGAGGATGGGAGCACCCACGGGGTTGCACTTGGCGCCACAGTGATGCCATCATGGCGCCATGGATCTCACTCCGTATGTCGACACCCTCCGCCGAGAACTCGCGGTGGCCGCCGAAGCCGGCGGGCAGGAAGCCCGCGAGCTGACCGAGCGGCTCACCGGCCCCCTGGAGTCGGCGGCGCGGCTGGCCATGCTCAATGTGCTCTCCGCCGCGATGGACGAGGTCACCCGCGAACTCGCCCCGGGCTCGGTCGACGTACGGCTGCGGGGGCTGGATCCCGACTTCGTGGTGACACCGCCACCTGCCGAGGACGGTGTCCCGGAGCCGGCCGCACCCGTCGAACCGCCCCCCGCGGCCCCGGCCGACGGAGAGGAGGGGGGCACGGCCCGCGTCAACCTTCGCCTGCCGGCACACCTCAAGGCCCGGGCCGAGGAAGCCGCGAGCCGCCAGGGCCTGTCGGTCAACGCCTGGCTGGTGCGGGCCGTGTCGGCAGCGGTCGACGGCCGCACCCGGCCGGACACCTCGGGACGGACCCACTCCGTCGGCCAGAGCTTCACGGGCTGGGTGCGCTAGCCCGCCCGGACCACTTCCCCCCCAACCATCACCGACACCACGTCCCACCAGCGAGGACGTTTCCGACACCCATGAGGACGGGACAGCCATGCCTTCTTTCGACACCCCCGGACCGATCTCGGCCACGGCGCACGTGGAAGCCGGTTCCCTCCGGTTCACCGCGGGCGACCGGCTCGACACCGTCGTCGGGGTGCGGCCCCGCGACCCCGGCCAGCCCCAGGACCTGCGGGCGGCCGAACAGACCGAGATCGCCTTCGCCGACGGCACCCTGACCGTCAGGACCCCCAAGCAGCGTCATCTGTTCGGCCGCACCGGCACCGTCGACGTGACGATCGAACTGCCCACCGGGTCGCACATCGACATGACCGGCGGCTGGGTCCAGGTGCTCGGCGAGGGCCGGCTCGGCGACGTCCACGTGAAGACGTCCTCGGGTGATGTGCGCCTGGACACGACCGGTCCGCTGCGGCTGGCGGCCTCGCACGGCTCGATCACCGTGGACCGGGTGCGGGGCAAGGCCGAGATCACCACCAGTTCCGGCAGCCTGCGCGTCGGCCTCGTCGACGGCCCCGCCGTCCTGAAGAACTCCCACGGCACCACGACCGTCGGCGCCGCGACCGGTGATCTGCGGGTGAGCGGCTCCAACGGTGACATCGACATCGCACGCGCCGAGGCATCGGTCGTCGCCACGACCGCCCACGGCACCCTGCGCCTGGGTGAAGTGGTGCGCGGCAACGTCGAGTTGAAGACCGCCTACGGAGCCATCGAGGTCGGCGTCCGCGAGGGCTCCGCCGCCTGGCTCGACGTCGTCTCGGAGTCGGGACAGGTGCGCAACGCGCTCACCGCGTCCGAGGCCCCCGAGAAGGCGACGGAGACCGTCGAGGTCCGGGCCCGGACCCGGCACGGCAACATCGACATTCTCCGCGCCCGGCCCTGAACACCGCCGCCACCGCCCCGCCCCGCCCGCTCGTCCTCAAGGGAGGAATCATGAGCTCATCTGTCATGCCCACATCAGCTCCACCGGACGCTCAGCCGCCGGCCGCCGTCTCCGCCGTCGGTCTGCGCAAGTCGTACGGCGACACAACCGTGCTCGGCGGAATCGATCTGCGCATCCCGGCCGGCTCGGTGTTCGCCCTGCTCGGGCCCAACGGCGCGGGCAAGACCACCACCGTGAAGATCCTGTCCACGCTCGTCACCGCCGACGGCGGCCGGGCCCAGGTCGCGGGCCACGACATCGCCGTCTCCCCGGACGGGGTACGCGCGGCCATAGGCGTCACCGGGCAGTTCTCCGCCGTGGACGGACTGATCACCGGCGAGGAGAACATGCTCCTCATGGCGGACCTGCACCACCTGCCCCGGAGCGAGGGCCGCCGGGTCACCGCCGGCCTGCTGGAGCGCTTCGGCCTCGACGACGCCGCGAAACAGCCCGCCGACACCTACTCCGGCGGCATGAGGCGCCGCCTGGACCTCGCCATGACCCTGGTCGGCAGCCCGCGGATCATCTTCCTCGACGAACCCACCACCGGCCTCGACCCCCGCAACCGGCACACCATGTGGCAGACCGTCCGCGAGCTGGTCTCCGACGGCGTCACCGTCCTCCTCACCACCCAGTACCTGGAGGAGGCCGACCAACTCGCCGACCGCATCGCCGTGCTCCACGACGGCAGGATCGCCGCCGAGGGGAGCCCCGACGAACTGAAGCGGCTCGTCCCCGGCGGGCACGTCCGGCTGCGCTTCACCGACCCGGCCGCCTACCGGTCCGCCGCCTCCGCCCTGCGCGAAGCCGTCCTCGACGACAAGGCACTGGCCCTGCGGATGCCCGGCGACGGCAGCCCCCGCGCCCTGCGCTCCCTCCTCGGCCGGCTCGACTCCGCCGGCGTCGAGGCGGACGAGCTCACCGTGCACACCCCCGACCTCGACGACGTGTTCTTCGCCCTGACCGGCAGCACCGGCCGGCCCGGACAGAAAGGCGGGGCCGCCCGATGAGCTCCCTCTCCTCAGCCGTACGCGACTCGCACACGATGCTGCGGCGGAATCTGCTGCACGCGCGGCGCTACCCGTCCATGACGCTCAACCTCCTGCTCACGCCGATCATGCTGCTGCTCCTCTTCGTCCATGTCTTCGGAGACGTGATGAGCGCGGGCATCGGTGGTGGCGCCGACCGCTCCGAGTACCTCGCCTACCTCGTGCCGGGCATCTGGATGATGACCATCGGCAGCACCGTGATCGGGACCGCGGTGTCCGTCTCCAACGACATGACCCTGGGCATCGTCGCCCGCTTCCGCACGATGGCCATCCACCGCGGATCGGTGATCACCGGGCATGTCCTCGGCGGCGTGCTGCGCAGCGTGCTGAGCGTGGTCCTCGTCGGCGCCGTCGCGGTGGCCGTCGGCTTCAGGTCCACGGACGCCACCGCCACGGAGTGGATCGCGGCGTTCGGACTGGTCGTGCTGGTCTCCCTGGCCCTCACCTGGATCGCCGTCGGCATGGGCATCGTCAGCCCGAACGCCGAGGCGGCCAGCAACAACGCACTGCCGCTGATCGTCCTGCCGCTCGTCTCCAGCGCGTTCGTCCCGGTCGAGTCGATGCCCGGCTGGTTCCAGCCGATCGCCGCGTACCAGCCGTTCACCCCCGCCATCGAGACCCTGCGCGGCCTCCTCCTCGGCACCGGGATCGGCAACAACGGCTGGATCGCCGTCGCCTGGTGCCTGGCCCTGACCGTGCTCGGATTCCTCTGGTCGAAGGCGGCCTTCGACCGGGGTCCGAATTAGCCGGAAACGAGCCCGCCCGGAAGGGGCGGCGTACTCCGGCACCGCGCCGGAGCGCGCCGCCGGGCCGCGTTCACCGCGCGGCCGGCTGCGGTCAGGACGTCAGATGCCCGGCCACCACCGCGGCGGCCTCCGCCACCAGCACGTCGTCGTATCCGGCGTCCTGCTCGTCACGGCTCGACAGGACGGCCATCACCAAGGGCTCCCCGTCCTCGGGCCACACCACGGCGATGTTGTTGCGGGTGCCGTACTCCCCCGCACCGCTCTTGTCGGCGACCCTCCAGCCGTCGGGCATCCCGGCCTGGATGAGGTTGGCTCCGGTGGTGTTCGTCAGCATCCAGTCCGCGAGGATCTCCCGCTCCTCGTCGCCCAGGACATCTCCCAGCAGGAACATCTCCAGGGTGGTGGCCAGGGCCCGGGGCGTGCTGGTGTCGCGGGTGTCGCCGGGCACCGCCTCGTTCAGCTCCGTCTCGTAGCGGTTCATCCGGATGACCTCGTCGCCCAGCTCCCGCAGCTCCCCGCCGAGCGCCTCCGGCCCGCCGAGCGCGTCGAACACCAGGTTGGTCGCGGTGTTGTCGCTGTGCCGGACAGCCGCCTCGCTCAGGTCGCGCAGGCTCATCCCCTCCTCGACGTGTTCCTCCGTCACCGGTGACCAGGGAACCAGGTCCTCGGAGGTGTACGTGATCACGTCGTCGATCCGGTCCGGGAAGAAGTCCCGCAGCACGATGCCCGCCGCGAAGGGCTTGAACGTGGAGGCGTAGGCGAAGCGTTCGTCCGCCCGGTGGGTGATCTCCTCCCCGGAGCCGGTGTCGAGCACGTACACGCCCAGCCGCGCCTCGAACTTCTCCTCCAGCCGCTCGAACTCCTCGGCCAGGTGGTCGGGAGCGGCGGTCTGCGCGGAGTCCGGGGCCGCGGGTGGTGGAGCCGTGTCCTGGCCGCAGGCGGCCAGCGGGACGAGCACGAGGACGCCGAGCGCCCGCAGGGCGACGCGTCGGGCCAGGGAAAGAGGTGCCATTCGGGCCTCCGGGAGTCGTGAGGACTGCCCGCCGGGAGTGCCGTGCGGGCAGGCGCGGCCGGGGGTTCCGCGCGGAGACGCGACCCGGCCGCGCGGCCATCCTGGGACCGGCGGCCCCATGCGGTCCAAGACCGTTGTGTGTGGTTCGATGCTGATCCGGCATGGATGATCCTGCGGGAGGGGGGTTGCCGTGGATCTCGTCGGCGCGTGCCGCGCGTTCGTCAGCGTCAGCGACCGCGGCAGTTTCACGATCGGGGCAGCGGCGGCCCGGATGGCCCAGTCGGTGGCGAGCCGCCGCGTCGCCGCGCTGGAGAAACACTTCGGTGAGCAGCTGTTCGAGCGGTCCTCGCGGCAGGTGACGCTCACCCCGTTCGGCCGGGAGATGCTGCCGGTCTCCAGACGACTCGTGCGACTGGCCGACCGCATGGAGGAGGAGGCGGCGCAGGCAAGGCGCGCGCCGTTCCGTCTCGCGCTCCCCCAGGCGTGCTCGACGGCCGGCCTGGCCCGCCTCATCGCCGACGCCCGCCGGCACGGCATCGCGCTGGCCCCGCGCGCCGTGCCGCCGGCGGAACGGGCGGAACTCGTGCGGACCCACGAGGTGCGCGCGGCTCTGGTCGCGGTGCCGCCCGGCGAGGCGGTGTGGACCGTCCCGCTCGGCCTGGCCACGGCGCGCGACCCGGGGCCGGGGCCGGTCCACCTGGAGACGCTGCGGCCCGGCCGCACCGACGACGGCCCGCCCCGGTGCGTGCGGCTCCAGCCCGAGGACGACGTGCCGCACGTGCGGGACCGCGTGACCCGGCTGTGCGACGCGGTCGGCCTGATGCCCGCCCAGCTCTCGGTCGCGACCGACCTCGCCTCCGCGGCGGCCGGGGTCCTGGGGCCGGACGGCGGCCTGCTGCTGTGCTCACCGGCGCAGGCCGGGGAGCTGGACCTGTACTGGCGGCCCGTCGGTGAACTCGCTCTCGCCCGGGGCTACTGCGTGGACGCGGCGGCAGAGACCGACGCGGCCCGCCTCCGGACCCGGCTGGGCCCCGCCCTCGCCCGGTACCTGGGCGCCGCCGGCGAGCACGGCGGCGCCCGGTGACCACCGAGTCCCTGCTGCGGGAGCAGCGCCGGACCCTCGCGGACGGAGGTCTGCGCGGCTCCGTACTGGTGCGGGACCTGCGCACCGGGGAGGAGCTGGGCATCGACCCCGACACCGAGCTGCCCGTCGCGTCCCTGGTGAAGGTGCCGCTGGCTCTCGCCACCGTGGAGCGCATCCGGCGCGGCGAACTCGACGGGGCGGCCGCCCTGGAGGTGCGGCCGGGCGAGGTGACCTCCCCGGGGCCCACCGGACTGAGCCGGTTCCGCCACCCCGCCCGCATCGCCGTCGACGACCTGCTCTACCTCAGCACCTGCCTGAGCGACGGGACGGCGGCCGACACGCTGTTCGGTCTCACCCCGCCGGCCCGGGTCACGGAGATCCTGCACGGCATGGGCGTGCGCGGCATCGTCGTCCGGCACACCACGGGCGCGCTCAACGACACCCCGGCGGAGCGCTTCGACGCGGCCGACGCCCATCTCGCCCAGGCCCTGGCGATCGACGCAGGCACCGGCGGCCGGGGGCACCGGGTGCCCCAGCTCGACGTGACCCGTGCGAACTCCGGTACGGCCAGGGCTTATACCGACCTGCTGGAGGCCCTGTGGCGGCCCTCGGCGATCCACCCCGAGGCGGCGGCGCGGGTGCGGGGGCTCATGGCGGACAACCTGCTGCGGCACCGGCTCGCCCCGGACTTCGCCTCCGACCTGTCCACTTGGTCGTCGAAGACCGGGACGCTGCTGAACCTTCGCCACGAGATCGGTGTCGTGGAGCACGCCGACGGGCAGTGCTTCGCCGTGGCCGTGCTCACCGAGTCCCGGGTGCCGGCGGCCACCCAGCCGGGCGCCGACGCCCTCATGGGCCGGGTGGCTCGCACCCTGCGGGACGAACTCAGGCGGCACTGGCGGGGCCGGTGACCCCAGGGCGGGCCGCGATGTGGAAGTGACCAGGAGAAACGGGCACCATCACCGTCACCCCCGCTCACCGGTGCGTCCGGGCAGCCGGCGGGAATAGACCGCCGGGGGCCGGCTGTTCACCTCTCGCACCGCGGCGCGGCGGTGGTCCTGGCCGGCTCCGGCCTCGGCGCGGCTCCGCTGTCTCGCGGGCGCCCCGTCATCTTGTCCGGAGGTTGACACAAGAAGATCAGGACGTCGACCACAGGAGTGTGTAGCATTCCGCTCCGGGGCTTTCCAGGGGGGAACGGGGGAACGGGGGAAGAACACGCGAGGCATACGGCCGCTCAGATGTGCACCACCCGCAGAGCGGCACGACCGGACTCCTGCATGCAGGACAGCCCTCAGCATCTCAGATCAAGATCCTTGCGAAGCTGCGCTATTCCCGGACCGCACAAGCCGGGCACGAGCAGAGAAGAAAGGGTGGCGCATCATGAGGAAGATCTCTTCGCACCGACGTGGCACATCACGGCAACTGGCCGAGCTCGGGAAGTTCCTGATGGCCCGCAGGGCACAGGTTCCCCCCTCCCGGGTAGGCCTCCCGGACGCGGGCAAGCGTCGCACTCCCGGACTCCGCAGGGAGGAAGTGGCCCTTCTGGCCGGCGTCGGTGTCTCCTGGTACACCTGGATCGAGCAGGGCCGCGCGGAGAATGTCTCCGGTGAAGTCCTGGACTCGATCGCCCGGGTCCTCATGCTCAATGACAACCAGCGGCTCTACCTGCGGCACCTTGCGGGCGTCCAGGCCAACTACCCGGTACCGATGACCACCCCGAAGGCCGAGAACCTTCAGCCCTTCGTGGACAACTGGTCGCCGAACCCCGCCTATATCGCCGATCACCGGTGGAATGTGGTCATCGCCAACGAAGCCGCCCGGATCCTCCTGGGCATCAGGAGTGAGCGGTACAACGTGCTCGAGGAGTTCTTCACCAGCAAGCACGTGCGTGCGGCGTATCCGGCCTGGGAACAGATCGCCCCTTCGGTGGTCGCCCGCTTCCGCAGCCGGGCGGCACAGCACACCGGCGACAAGGAGCTTCAGGCCATGGTCGAGGCGTTAGCCTCGACCAGCCCTCGGTTCGCCGAACTGTGGGAACAGCGGGACGTCATGGAGGACTCCTGCGGGCCCGAGTATCTCACTCACCCCGCCACGGACGACCTGCACTTCACCCGGACGGCCCTCGACTTCACACAGCGCATCGCACTGCGGATGACGGTGTACCTGCCGGTCCCCGGAACCGGTACGGAGGCGGCCTTGCGGCGCCTCTCGCATCTGACAGTGACCCCCGGGCTCGACGTGATGGAGGAAGCCAGATGACCGGACCGACCTCTCAGACGCACTCCGGTGCCGGCAGCCCGTTCAGCCGGGCCTCGTCCCTGCGGACCCTCACGTGCGGTGACCTGCGTCTGACCTACCTACCGGACGGTTACGTCCAGTTGCACCCGCTCTCCTGGTTTCCCGAGTCCTCGCCCGACTACTGGCAGGACAAGCGTGATCACCTCGACGCCGAGGGGTTCCTCATCGGCTCCGTGGGAGGGCTGCTGGTCGAGCAGGACGGGAGAGCGCTTCTCATCGACACCGGCTTCGGCCCGCACCGGATCCCCGCCGAGCACACGATCCCCCCGCTCGGCAGGCTCGAGGGAGGGAGCCTGCCGGACAGCCTGAGTGCCGCGGGCCGGACGTTCTCCTCCATTGACACCATCGCCTTCACCCATCTGCACGACGACCACGTCGGATGGGCCTTCGGTGCCGGTGGAGCCGACGCCGGTCCGGTGCACGCCCGGTACGTGGCCTCGGAGAAGGAATGGCAGGGCTGGAACATGCCCCGGTCGGCCGCGTCAAGACTCCGGGGCCGGATCGAGACCGCCGGTGACGGGGACGAGATCTTTCCCGGGGTGACAGTGATGGCCACGCCGGGGCATACCGCGGGGCATCTGAGTTACCTCATCGGTTCGGGCAGCAGCCGTGTGCTGGTCATCGGGGACGTGATGCACTCACCGCTGCAGGTGGCCCGACCGCAGTGGCGCGCGGCTTCCGATGCCGACCCCGCGGAAGCCGTACGCAGCCGCAGGCGGGTGCTCCGCGAACTGCGCCGGCCGGGCACGGCGGGGTTCGGGGGGCACTTCGCCGATGTCGTCTTCGGAAACGTCACCGAGGACAGCGCGGGCCCGCATTGGCAGCCCTTGCGCTGAAGCCGGACGGTCGTGACCGCGGCCCGCTCCGCCACAGGCGGGGCGGGCTTTCCGTTGTGCCTCCGGAAAGAGAGTGAATCTGTCTGTTGGCAGGGCCACTATGTTGAGCAAGCACTGGCTGCCCCGCTTACCCGAGCTGACGCTGGATACATGTCCACCTCGGTTACGCCCCGTCGCGGCAGTCGGACATCCGAAAGCCCTTCTCCCGCAAGGCAGGAGAACGCGCCAGGCCCGGACGACCAGAACAGCAACGTCATGGAACCGTCCGTATCCCCGGAGCGGTTCCGCGCGACCCTGGGACGATTCCCCACGGGAGTCGTCGCCGTCACAGCACTCCGAACAGGTGACGCATCGCCTGCCGGGCTCGCGCTGAACTCCTTCGCCCCGGTATCCCTGGACCCCCCTCTCGTTCTCTTCCGCGTGGCCCACACCAGTACGAGCTGGCCCCGGCTGCGCACAGCCGAAAGCTTCTGCGTCAACATCCTCGGCGAGGGGCGGGACCTCCCGGGGCACGAACTTTCTCTGGGAGATCAACGGCACGCAGGGAGATCTGCTCGTCACCGGAGACTCCGGGCATCTCCAGTTCGGACAGGTGGTCATCCGCGGAGCGCGGGGCGAGGACACCCGGCCGACCTCTCATGCACACCGGATTCGGCGTCTTCCTGTCCCCGCTGCACGAGCCGGGCCAGGATCCGCACCTGACGATCCGCCGGGACCTGCGGCTCGTGGAGCATCTTGACGAGCTGAACTTCGACGAGTGCTGGTTCGGCGAACACCACTCCCTCGCGTGGCCGACCATCGGTGCCCCGGAAACGCTGATCGCCGCCGCGGCCGAGCGCACCGGACAGATCAGGCTCGCCAACGGCGTGGTCACGCTGCCCTTCCACCACCCGTTCCACGTGGCCACCCGGGCGATCCTTCTTGATCACCTGACCCGCGGACGCTACATCCTCGGAGTCGGGCCCGGGGCCACCCCCAACGACGCCCATATGCTCGGCCTGGACGCTGGAGAGCTGAAGCGCATGGCCCGCGAGGCGATTCCGGTGATCAAGGAGCTCGTCAACGGCGAGGACCGGGTGACAGCCACGTCGGACTGGTTCGCCCTCCGGGACGCCAAGATGCAGCTGCCGCGGTACAGCAAACCGGGCATCGAGATGGCCGTGTCCAGCGTCGGTACCCCGAACAGCCCTCAGCACGCCGGAAAGTACGGGCTGGGCCTGCTCTCGTTCGGCGCCCCTCCGCCCGGCCGGCCGCCGGTGGATCTGGCCCGGCAGTGGCGGTACGCGGAGGAGTCCGCCGAGGAGCACGGCCGCACGATGGACCGGAGCACCTGGCGGATCGCGGTCCCCCTGCACATCGCCGAAACCCGCCAGGAGGCGTACCGCGACGTGCGGGAGGGCTTCGGTGCCTGGCTGCACGGCTACTGGGGAGAGGCCGTCGGCGTGGACGTCACGACACCCGGTGTGGGCCGCGACCGGGAACTGGAGGCAGCCGTCGAGCAGGGGCGCGTCATCGTCGGCTCGGCCGAGGACGCCGTGGCAGCCATCGGGCACCTGCGGGAGACCACCGGTGGTTTCGGAACCTTCCTGAACTACGCCGTCAACTGGGCTTCCTTCGAGAAGGTCGGGCGAAGCCGAGTCCATCCGGTGGAGCGTGGAGAACCGGGCCCTCTTCCCTCATACCGAGGCCATCCGCTCACGCTGACTCCCCCGCGCCCCGCAGGGACGTGTCCCTGCGGGGCGTCTCCCTGCCCGGCGGTTCTCCTCTCCTCTTCCTGTTGGTGGCAGCAATAGCATTGTTGGCCACTGGTAGCCCGTTTTCGGCCATGCGATGCTCTTGGCCGTGAAGAACAAAGTTGCCGTAGTCGGCGCCTACGGGTCCGGAAAGACGTTGCTCTCCACCGCGCTTTCTCATCTCACCGGCCTGCCCCGCACTCATGGATCTCCCATGCGGGAGCCTGTCGGCGGAGAGGGGAGAAGTGTCCACAACTGGACACCAGGACAGTTACTGCAACTGACCGTCAACAGGTACACGGAACGCGTGCTGGACGAGTCCCGGCATGCGGACGGGTTCATTTCTGACGGCTCAGTGGTGCATGAATGGGCGTACGCCAAGGTACGTCTGGTGACCGGGTCCTACCCGGGGACAGATGTTCCGCTCGCGGACCGCCACCGCAGCACCGAGACCGCCGTACTCGAAGAGGTCGCGGACGAGCTCGGGCTGCTCATGAAGCATCACGCCGGACGGACCTACGACGCCTTCCTTCATATCCCGATCGAGTTCCCGCTGGCCCCGGAGAACCGCCCCATCAACGAAAACTTCCGACGTCTCTCGGATGCGATTCTGATTCCCGCACTCGAAGCGACCGGAATCCCCCTGTACACCGTGCGCGGAACGCTTGCCGAGCGCCTTGAGCAGGCAGGTGAGTACCTGGGCCGGCCCTCGGTCTCCACCGTCGACGAAGCCGCCCGGCTCGCCGAGAAGTCCACCGAGTGAAGGAAGAGACCTGTCATGCACGTCATGGAAGTTCCCAGCTTCAAGGACAACCCCAAGCTCAAACTGGCCATCTCCGGCACCTATTCGACGGGGAAGTCCACCACGACGGAAGCACTGTCCATCGCGACCGGGATACCCCGGACCCACGCCAAGACCTCACGTGAACTGCTGGTCGACCTCGTCCCCGGCAAGACGGTGATGGAACTCAACGCGATGGAACTCGTGAAGCTCGGGTTGCGCCGCTTCGAGGAGCGGGTGCACAACGAGTCGAGTGGGGACGCGTTCATCTCCGACGGTGGCGTCTTCCACGAGTGGGTCTATTTCGAGGCCCGTATGCGGGTGGGCATCAACCCGGGTGCCGACTGGTGGTTCAAAGGCATCAAGAAGGTCATGGGCCTTCCCGTGAAGCATTTCTACCAGCGCTACACCGATACGCTCGGCGAGATCACCAGGGCCCGGGCCAAGCGGATCTACGACGCGTATGTGCACCTGCCGGTGGAGTTCGACATGGAACCGGATGGCCACCGTCCGGTCTCGGAGAAGTTCCGGCGGCTCTCCGACGACCTTCTCATTGAATCGCTCGACAAGATGCGCATCCCCTACCGCATCATCGGCGGCCCGGTACCCGACCGCATCGAGCAGATCGTGAAGATCTTCGACCTGCCCGTCGTGGTGCCGATCGACGAGGCCATCGAAGAGGCGGAGCGCCGGGTCAAGGCCGACATCGAGGACCTCAAGGCGGACGCCCGCTTCCACGAGGCGCAGCGGAAGAAGTCCTTCGCCCGTCAACTGTCCTACGCCCTGCGCTACTGACCACCGGCCGGAACCCCTCTCTCCGGCCGGTCCCCCTCCCCCTGTCCCCGATCAAAGAAACACAAAGGAGGAAATCGCGTGCCGACAAGCCTTTCAGCCAGGCCGCGCCATCTGGGAGCTGTCCTGGCTCTTCTGGCCTTCGCCCAGATGATCATCGCTATCGACTACAACATCGTCTTCGTCTCCCTGCCCGAGATCGGGCGGGAGCTCGGCTTCAGCGCTCAGAACCTGCAGTGGGTCGTGTCCGCCTATGCCGTGGCCTTCGGCGGGTTCCTGCTGCTCGGCGGCCGGGCCACCGACCTCTTCGGCCGCAAGCGCATGTTCCTTCTGGGCCTGTTCCTGTACGCCGCCTCCTCCCTGGCCGGCGGCCTGGCCCAGGAGCAGTGGCTGCTGATCGCCGCCCGAGGCGTCCAGGGCCTGGGAGGTGCCTTCCTGGCGCCCGCCACACTGTCGCTGGTGACCACTCTCTTCAAGGAGGGGGCCGAGCGGAACCGGGCACTGTCGGTGTGGGGCGCCGCGGGTGGCTCCGGGATGGTGCTGGGCTCCATTCTCGGCGGTCTGCTCACCGATGCCTTCGGATGGCCCTCGGTGTTCTACGTCAACGTGCTCCTGGCCGGCGGCGCCATGTTCGTCGCCTTCACCCTGCTGCCCGACGACCAGCCGACCGCCAAGGGGTTCTTCGATCTGCCCGGGGCGCTGACCGGCACCCTCGCCTCCACTCTGCTGGTGTTCGCACTGGTCCAGGGTCCGGAGTCCGGGTGGGGCTCGAGCCGGGTGATGACGCCGCTGGTGGTCGCGATCGTGATGCTCGCCCTGTTCCTGGTGATCGAGAGCCGGGCCAAGGCGCCCATGGTTCCGCTGCGGCTGTTCCGCAACCGCAACCTGTCGACCGGTGCGTGCATCACCTTCCTGTTCATGGCCACCTTCGGTGCCCTGGCGTTCTTCCTGACCCAGTTCTGGCAGGTCGCACAGGGGTTCAGCCCGTGGGCAACCGGCTTCGCGTTCGTGGTGCCGTCCGGCAGCGTACTGATCGGCACCATCCTCGGTGGCCGGTCCGCAACACGGATCGGTGTCCGCAAGACGCTGCTCGTGGCCCTCGCCATGGGTCTCGTCGGCACCGTCGCGCTGGCCTTCACGCTTTCCGAAGGCGTGTCGTACTGGGCGCTGGTCCCGCCGCTGCTGGTGCTCTCCCTCGGGCAGGGAATGGTGTTCACCACGATGTACGCGGCGGCCACCACCGGTGTTCCGCCCGCGGACCAGGGCATCGGCTCCGGAATCGCCACCACCGGCCAGCAGATCGGTGGCGCTGTGGGTCTCGCGGTGCTGATCGCCGTCGTCAACACCGTCACTGTCGGCGGAACCGCTGACCCCGCACGGCTCACCGAGGGTGTCACCACGGCCACATGGGGGATCGCCATCGGCATCGTGCTGACGGTCCTGGTCGTGCTGAACCTCAAGAAGCCGTCGGAGACCGACAAGGAGGAACCCGCTCCGCCGGCCGACAAGACCGCGGAGGTGGCGGGAACCGCCTGATCCCAGCCGCGAACGGAACGTCGGCGACAGCCCTGGACGCCTGTCGAGGGGAATCCCCGGGCGCCGCCGACGCCGTACAACGCGGGCTCACGACGGAGCCCTGTCATACGGAGGACACTCTATGACCACTTCACCACCGACCACACCCACGGCCCTGGCTTCCGTCGACGACTTTCTCGGCGACAGGGCGGAACGTTTCTTCGGCGAAGGCTTCAAGCGGGTCCGGCACTCCCTGACCGATATCGCCGTCCACCCCGCCCTCCAGGGCGGAACCATCGACGCCACGGCCGGCCTGTCGATACCCGGCACCTGGTCCCGTAAGGGCGAGACCGGTCAGCGTCCCCACCTGTCCACCATCGACGTGATGCTGTACGGGGCCCAGCTGACCGGCCTGTACCTGGCGCATGCGCACGGGTACGGCCGCCAGGCCGTCTTCGGTGTCCGGTCCCTCACCATCAAGGCCGGCCGGAAGCCGCAGGAAGACGGTCTGGCGACCTTCTCCGTGTCCGGCCGGCATCTGTCCACCGAGACGGTGGCGCCCGGCACCGCGGTCACGGCCATGGAATGCCGGATCGGCCTGCTGACCGTCCAGGTCGAGGTTGAGCACCCGGCAGAGGGCGAGGCCGGGGAGCTCTCGAGTGGCCATTACGGCTCGGCGGACGCTCTTCCCGGACGGTGGAACGACGCTCCCTTCGGCGTCTCTCACCGCGTTCGCAGCCAGTTGCTCACAGCGGTCGAGGCCGACACACAAGGGCTGACCGCCACGGCCGACCTCCTGCTGACCGATGACGGCAACAGCGGTGACGCAGCAGCAGACCGGCCGTCGATGATCGACCTGTTCGTCTCCGCCCTGCAGCTCGGCCAACTCCTGCTCTACTCGCTCGACGACGTCAGCCGGGCAGACAGCAACACCCTCTGGATGCGGCGCACCACCATCGCTCCGGCCGGGGCGCCCTCGGGGGAACGGTTCGGCACGCGGCTGGCGAACGCTCGTCTGCTGCCCACCAAGCAGGGGACCTGGCGCTCGGCCGACATCGTCACCACCTTCGGCGGATGGCACCTGGAGTGCTCCGTCGCCCACCTGTTGCCGAGACCACATCGGTAGAAGTGTCTATTCGGGAGGCTTGACCAGCTATGACCGAAGCTGCCGTGCTCACGGGCCTGGGTGCCTACCTGCCACCCCGCCGTGTCACCAACGAAGAACTCGCGGACCGGTTCGACACCACCGACGAGTGGATCACCACCAGAACGGGGATAAGGACGCGGCGATGGGTCGACCCCGGTGTGTGCACTGGCGATCTGGCCGTGGAAGCGGGGCACCGGGCGCTCAAGTCGGCGAACATCGCCGCGGACCACACCGGCATCGACGCCCTCGTACTGGCCACCACCACCCCCGACCACCCGTGCCCGGGGACCGCTCCGGACGTCGCCGCACGGCTCGGGCTCGGCAGTGTCGCGGCGTTCGACATCAGCGCCGTGTGCTCCGGATTCGTCTACGCCCTGGAGACCGCTGCCAACTCCATCCTCGCCGGCCGTTCCCGCAAGGTACTGGTCATCGGTGCGGAGACCTACTCCACCATCCTCGATCCCACCGACCGGTCGACCTCCGTGATCTTCGGGGACGGTGCCGGCGCGGTGGTCCTGCGGACCGGCCGGGCAGACGAACCCGGTGCCATCGCCGGATTCGACCTGGGATCCGACGGCTCCCAGCGCGAGCTCATCTCGATCCCCGCGGGCGGCTCCCGGCAGCGCTCCGCCGGCACCGTGCCCACCGAGGCGGAGCAGTACTTCACCATGCACGGACGAAAGGTCTTCGTCTCCGCCGTGCAGCACATGGCAGCCTCGTCCAGGACGCTGCTGGACCGTGTCGGCTGGCCCGTCGGGACGCTGAACCACCTGGTGGGGCACCAGGCCAACATCCGGATCCTGCGGGCGGTGGCGGAACACCTGGGAGTTCCCGCCGAACGCACGGTGGTCAACCTCGACCAGGTCGGCAACACATCGGCCGCGTCCATACCGCTCGCTCTCGCCGACGCCGCAGCCCACGGTGCCCTCTCCCCTGGCGACCGGCTCCTGCTCACCGCGTTCGGCGGTGGGCTCACCTGGGGTTCCGTCGCGATCACCTGGCCCGGCATCACCCCTGCCTGACTCCCGGCCCGGAGGCCGGCCGCCCTCGGCGCCACCGCGCCGGGCGCGCCCATCTTCAGCACTCTCACAGTGAGGACATGAGCATGGAGCAGTCCGTACAGACCCTGACAGACAGGGTGCTCGACATCGTCCACACCAAGTTCGGTGCACCCGCCGACATCACCGCGGCCACCGCGTACGAAGAGATGGAGTTCGACTCGCTCGTCCTGGTCGAGCTCGCCGTTCATCTTTCGGAGCTCTTCGGGGTCGACATCACCGACGAGGAGATCCTCCAGGCCGGGAACGTCGAGGAAACCGTCGAGCTACTGGCCCGCAAGGGTGTCCAGGGCTGACACAAGGACCGGACGCGGCGGCGGGCGCACCCCTCCGGCACCCGCCGCCGTGTCCCCCACTTCCCAGAGGAGTTCGTGTGACCGCCGAGCGACGCGCCGCATTCTTCGACGTCGACGGGACGCTTACCACCGCCGCCACCATCTTCCGGTTCCTGGAGTACTGGCTGGCCGCCGGCGGGGAGCCGCCCCACGTCTACCGTCACAGGCGGCAGGAACTGCGCGCCATGACAGCCACCGGGGCCTCCCGGACGGAGACCAATCGAGCGTACTTCGCCGCCTACTCCGGCCACAGTGCCCGCCGCGTCGCCGAGACCGCCGAGAAGTGGTTCGAAACAGAGCAGCGCTCCGGTGGGCTTCTGCACCTTCCCGCCGTGGACCGGCTGCGCCGGCACCAGCGGAGAGGGGATCTCGTGGTGCTGGTCTCCGGTTCCTTCCCCGCCGCCCTCGCGCCGGTCTCCCGCCTGCTGTCCCCGGACGCGGTGATCTGTTCCGAGCCGGAGATCGTCGACGGCCGGTACACGGGAACCGTGCACCAGCCCATGATCAGCACGGCCAAGGCGGACGCGGTACGTCGCTGGGCGAAGGAGAACGGAGTGTCCCTGCAGGACTCGACGGCCTACGGGGATCACCCCTCCGACCTGCCGATGCTGGAGGCCACCGGTCGTTCCGTCGTCATCGGCTCCGACCCGGTGATGCGCGAACGCGCCCGCTGCGAGGGCTGGCGGCAACTGCCCGGCCCTCCGCCCCCTCCTCCGCTGGTTCTCCCCGCTCTTCCCGCGCCGCGCTGAGCCGCAGACCCACACCACCACTGTTCTGGACGGAACGGATCATCACCATGCGTGCAGTAGGCATTCTCGAACACGGCACCCCGGATGTGCTGGAGGTCATCGACCGGCCCATCCCCGACCCCGGCCCCGGGCAGGTCCGGCTGCGGGTCGTGGCCGCGGCCGTGAATCCCACCGACCTCATGTTGCGGGCCGGACTGCTGACTCCCTGGATGCGAGGGCTGGAGCCGCCGTACGTGCCGGGAATGGACGTCTCGGGCGTCATCGACGCGACCGGAGCGGACACCCTGTTCGCGCTCGGCGACCGTGTGATGGCCTTCGTCAACCCTTTCCGCCCGGACGGCGGCGCCCAGGCCGAGTACGTCGTGGTCCCGGCCGAGGACACCGCTCTGGTGCCCCGGCGGCTCAGCCTCACGGATGCCGCCGGGCTGCCGATGAACGGCCTGACGGCACACCAGGCCCTGCGGCGGCTCGATCTCCCGCCCGGTTCCACCCTCGCGGTCACCGGCGGAGCGGGAGCACTCGGCGGCTTCGTCGTCCAGCTCGCCGCACGACGAGGACTGAGGGTCGTGGCCGAAGCCGCTCCCGACGACGAGCCCCTGCTCAAGTGGCTCGGGGCGGAAACGGTCGTGCCGCGCGGGGGCGATCCGGCCCGCGCCTACCGGACCGCGGTGCCGGAAGGGGTGGACGCGCTGGTCGACGCCGCCGTCATCGGCTCGCCCGCCCTCGGGGCGGTCCGGGACGGCGGCCAGGTCGTCACCTGCCGTCCCGGGGACCTGACGATGGAGCGCGGCATCACCCGCCACGCGGTCAACGTGCTGGACTACCCCGGCAAAGGGAAGGTCCTCTCCCGGCTCGCCGCTCTGGCCGGCGAGGGAGCGGTGGTTCCCCGCACCGCTTCGGTGCTGCGACCGGAGGAAGCCTCCGAGGCCCACCGCCGCCTGGAGGCGGGAGGTGTGCGCGGACGGCAGCTCCTCATGTTCTCCACGCCCTCAGCGACCTGACGCCCCGGCCCGGCCCGGCCGGCCGCCTCACGGTCTCACGGCCGGCCGGCCGGGCAGGAGCGGTCCGGGCAGCCGGTAGGGCCGGGGGAGGTCGAGGCCACGGTCCCTCATCACCTCGCGCAACCGGTCGGGGTAGTCGGTGATGATGCCGTCCACCCCGTCGTCGATGAGCTTGTGCATCGTCGCGGCGTCGTTCACCGTCCAGGGGATCACCTTCATGCCCGCGGCGTGGGCGTCGGCGACCATCCCGGCGGTGACGAAGGGTTCATAGCCGGGATCGCCCACCCGCCCGCCCTGAGGGTCGCCGTGCACCGGGGAGATGGCGTCGGCCCCGAACGACGCCGCCGCGGCCACGAGGTCGCCGTCGAAGTCGTCGATGTCGATACCCCCGAGCCACGGCGACCTGCCCGGCTGCCCCACCTGCAGGAACGGCTGCCCGTTGGTGAGCGCGACGAGGGGCAGCCGCGGCTCGACTTGGCGCATGCGCATCAGCGCACCCCAGTCGAAACTCTGGATGGTGACCCGGTCGAGCTTCCCGGCCCGGCGGACCTCGCGGGCCACCACGCGGACGAACTGCTCGCGGGGCGCCGTCTCGTGGGGCGCGGCGGCCTCGACCTTCGTCTCGATGTTCAGCCACACCCGGTGGGCGCGGTACCGGTCCACGAGGTCGCACACCTCGGACAGCAGCGGCATCCGCGCGCCGGGACTGGGCCGCTGGCCCGGGTGCTGCGGAAGCGTCCGCGAGCCGCAGTCGAGGGTGCGCACCTGCGCGAGGGTGAGGTGGACGACGTAGGAGCCGACGTAGGGGTACTGCGGATCGCCGGGCCGGACCGGACCGGTGTCACGGCACTTGGCGGGGTCCACGCGCCGGTCGTGGGTCACCACCGCGTGTCCGTCGGCGGTGATCTGCACGTCGAGTTCGAGTGTGGTCACGCCGGTCTCCAGGGCGTGGGAGAACGCCGCGATCGTGCTCTCCACCACGAGCCCGAGTCCGCCCCGGTGCGCCTGCAGGTCGAATTGCCGCGGCCCCGGGCCGTGGCCGGGCACGGCCGGCGAGGCGGCGGTCGCCGGCAGCGCGAGGAGCACAAGGGCGAGCAGCCCGCCCCGCAGCCGGTGCCGCGAGAGCCGGGGACGCCGGAGGGACGGGGGCCGGTGCGGCATGGGGGGACCTTCCTGTCGGCCGTGCCGGGCGGGGCCCGGCCCGGGGGGCCCGCCGCCTCGCCCCTCCGCGGGAGTATGCGGGACGAGAGTGGCCGCGAGCGGGAGGGCGTGTGCCGCCGGGGTGGCGCCCGGGTGAAAGCTGTTCCGGGGGCCCGGCCGCCCCCCGTCGGTGGTCCGCCGCCGGCCGGCCCGGGCTGAACGGTATCGGTCCCGCCCCGGGGAGTGTCGCGGGGTTGCCCGGCCCGGCGGGTGGTACCCCTGTGAGTACCGTCCGCCGGACAGGACGGCGGAGACGAGCGAGAGGAGCCCGTCGTGGTTCCTTCCACTGCCGCCGGCGGTTCCCCGCCCGCCGAGGTGCTCCGGGCCTCCGGGGTGGAGAAGAGCTACCGGCGCGGCACTTGGCCGGCCCGCCGCCGTCACCAGGTGCTGCGCGGGGTGGATCTCACGCTGGCGCCCGGCGAAGTGGTCGGCCTGGTCGGGGAGAACGGCTCCGGCAAGAGCACCCTGATGAAGATCCTGGTCGGTGCTCTGCCGGCCGACGCCGGCACCGTGACCCACACCGGGCGGACGGGCCACTGCCCACAGGAGCCGGTGCTCTACGAACGGCTGACCTGCGACGAGCACTTCGAACTGTTCGGCCGCGCCTACCGGTTGCCGGCCGACGCCGAACGCCGCTCCCGGCGGGAGATCTACGCCTCGCTCGGCTTCGAGCGGTACGCGGCCACCCGCGCCGACCGGCTGTCCGGAGGGACCCTGTCCAAGCTGAACCTCGGGCTGGCGCTGCTCGCCGATCCCGACGTCCTGCTGCTCGACGAGCCGTACGCGGGTTTCGACTTCGACACCTACCTCCGGTTCTGGGACCTGGTCCGGGAGCGTCGCACGGCGGGCCGCTCGGTGCTGATCATCAGTCACTTCGTGACGGACGAGGAGCGTTTCGACCGGATCGTGGACCTGTGCGAGGGGCTCGCGGTGCCGCGGTGAACTCCTTCTTCTCCGCGCGCTGTTTCCTCACCGAGGCGGCCCGGACGCCGATGAACCTGCTGACGCTGGTGCTGGTTCCGGTGGTGTTCGTGCTCGTGGCGTCCGGGGCGCTGGCCGACGCGGCCGAGTCGGTCACCGGCCCGGACAGTCCGGCCGTGCCGACCGCCTCGGCGGGCTGGTCGGCCGGGTTCGTGGCGGCCGTCGCCATGTACTTCCAGACCCGGGCGGCCCGGGCAGCCGACCGCCGGCTGGTTCTGGCCGGTCTTCCCCCGTCGCGGCTGGTGGCGGCCCGCATGATGGCGGGCCTGGCCCTGGCGTCGCTGGCCTCGACGGCCGCGCTGCTCGCCCTGGCGGTCCGCACCGGGACCGGCAGCCCGGGCCGGGCCGTGGCCGGAACGCTGCTGTTCGCCCTGATCTACCTGGCGATCGGCGCGCTGGCCGGTGTGCTGGTGCGCAACCCGGTCAACGGGACAGTGCTGGTCCTCTTCATCTGGATCATCGATGTCTTCTTCGGCCCGGCGATGAGCGGCACCGAGCACCCGGAGACCCGGGCCCTGCCGACGTACTTCGTGACGCTGTGGATGACCGGACTGCCCGCCGGATACACCGGTCCGGCCGGCGGCCTGGGCTGGGCCCTGGTGTGGGCGGTCCTCGCGCTGGCGGCGAGCTGGACGGTGATCGCCGTGACCAGCAGGGCCGCCGGCACCGCCCGGACCGGAGGGCGGCCGGGGGCCGGGCAGACGCGCACCGGTGTGCGGCTGGGGCTGCGGGAGGCCGCCCGCAATCACGTGCTGTGGGTGCTGCTGCTGGTGGTCCCCGCCGTGTTCGTCCTGTTCGCGCAGTACCTCACCGAGGACGGGTGGACCACCATCACGGTGCGGGAGGGGGGAAGTTCACTCTCGCGTGACTTCTGGCTGCCCGATGTCCACGGCGGGCTGATGGCGCCGATGGCCGTGGCGTCGCTGGCGGCGCTCACCGGCATGTTCGTCGTGCTCAACGCCCGCGCCGGGGACCGGCGGCTGGCGCTGGCCGGGTTCCGCACCGGCAGTCTGCTCGTCGCGCGGCTGACGGTGGTCGTGCTCGGGGCGCTGGCGGGGGGCGCCGCCGCTCTGGTCNCCGGGGCCACCGCCGCTCTGGTCACCACCGCCGCCGTGTTCGACGCCGAGCAGTGGGTTCCGTACCTCGCCGGCAACGTGCTGGTGGCGGTGACCTACGCGCTGCTCGGGGTGCTGCTCGGCCCGCTGTTCGGGCGGGTCGGCGGGGTGCTCATCGCCTTCATGGTGCCGTTCCTGGACGTCGGGATCGCGCAGAGTCCGATGCTCCGCCCCGAGCCCGCCGACTGGGCCGTCGCCCTCCCCGGCTACGGTGCCACCCGGGTGCTGACGGACGGTGCGCTGACCGCCGGCTTCGACGAGACGGGTCCCCTGCTGCTCGCGCTGGCCTGGCCCGCCGTGCTGGCCCTGGCCGCCGCCGGGGTCTTCCGCGCCACCGCCAGGCCCTCGGGCCGGGGCCGCGGCGGGTGACCTCCGGCAGCCCGGCCGGTCCGAAAGCCGCGGCCACCGCCGGGGCGGACAGCGCGAGCAGGCCACGAGCAGTGCCGGGTCGGGCGGGTCGACGATTTCCACCGGGCACCCGTTCGGCTGCAGCCGGTCGACCCTGTCGGCCCGGAAGGTGCGCCACTGTCCTCGCGCGACGTCACGGGCGACGAAGTACCATCGGCGCCCGGTGTGGACGAGGCGATAGGGGTCGACATCCCGGACCGTGGTTCTCCCTTCCCGGTCGCGGTACGAGAGCCGGGCCCGCTCCTCCCGGCGGCACGCGGCGGCCAGCTCCAGCAGCATGGCCGGAGTGATCTGGGGCTCCTCGAGCCGTGGCGTGTGGACGAATGCGGCATCCCACTCGCCCAGCCGGTCCGCGATCCGGTGCGGCAGAACCTGCCGCAGTTTCAGCAGCGCCGACAGGGCGGCCCGGTCGTCGCCGAGGGCGCCGCAGAGCGCGGCCTCGCGCAGCCCGACAGCCACGGCGAGTGCTTCCTCGTCGTCGAGGATCAGCGGCGGCATCCGGGATCCGGCGCGGAGACGGTAGCCACCCCACGGGCCGGGGTGGGACTCGACGGTGTAGCCGAGTTCACGCAGCTTGGCGATGTCACGCCGCACCGTGCGTTCCGTCACCGTCATCTGGGCCGCCAGTTCGCCACAGGTCGAGGACGGCCGGGCGGCCAGCGGGGAGACCAGTCGCAGCAGGCGGGCGGATGCGCTCAGCACAGTGGGAGTGTGTCATGTGACCAGGACCGGTTCTGTCCTGGTCGTGCCATCACGTCCCGCCCCATGAGCACACCCCGGAAACCCGCACCCGCCTTCCGCTACTCGGCAGTCACCTTCGACTGCCCGGACCCCGCCGAACTGGCCCGCTTCTACGGCGAGTTTCTCGGCCTTCCCGTCGTCTTCTCCACGGACGACTTCGTTCTTCTCGGACAGGAGAACGGAGCCGGCCTGGGGTTCAACCGGCTGGCCGGACCCTTCCCAGGAGAAGCGGGTCCACATCGACGTGGGTGTCGACGACCTGGATGCCGCGCAGGCGCGGCTGCTCGCCCTGGGCGCGGTGGAGCCCGGACACCAGCCGGACCCCGGCCGGTGGCGGGTCCTGCTGGACCCCGCGGGACACCCGTTCTGTATCTCCACTCTGGCCTGAGCCGAACCGCTCGACCGGGGGAACACGGTCCTGATCCTTCCCGTCCCGCACTCCCCCACGGGGCGCACTGGTGCGGCGGGGCGGGCGTCGCGCCGGACGCACTCCCCCGCCCTCACCTCGTGCACCCACTCTGGCCTGCGGCGATACGGCGGGGGCCGGGCGGGCCGTCGCCCGGGACGTGCGCCGGCGGCGGAGCTCTCTTCTGCGGTCTGCCGCCCGTGGCCCCCGGGCGGGACGATGGGGCGACAGCAGGCCGCAGGAGGGAAGGAAACCGGTATGACCAGCGGGCACCGCGGACTACGCACGGGCCGTGACGGCGACGGGCTCCCGGGAACGCCGTGGACACCGCCGTCGGCGCCGCCACAGCCCGACAGCGGGTCACCGCCGGGCGAGGGCGAGCACCGCAAACCGGACGGCGAGGACGACGGCACGTGACCGGAGCCGCCACGCCGGTTCCGGCGGACACCGGCGGGCGGGCGGAGTTCGCCGCGCTGCCCCGGGCGCTGTTCCTGCCGGAGCTGATCTGGCCGTACGACACGGCGACCGGCACCTGCGCCGCCGTCGACCGGCGCACCGACCCGGGCCGGTGGCGGGCCGCCGCGTCGGCGGACATCCCGGTGGTCACGCAGTGGGACGACGGCCGGCACACCGGCCCGGAGCCCGGCACGGTGCCCACCAGTTCGGCGTCCATGCCGAGCGTGGTGGCCGGAATGCTGGAGGCCGCCGCACCGGTCCCGGGCATGCGGGTGCTGGAGATCGGCACCGGCACCGGCTGGACCGCCGGACTCCTGGCCCGCAGGCTGGGTGCCGGGGCCGTGACGACGGTCGAGGTGGACGACGCCGTCGCCGCCGCGGCGCGGGCGGCTCTGGACGCGGCCGGACTGCGTCCCCGGGTGGTCACCGGCGACGGTCTCGCCGGGGTGCCGGACGGCGCTCCGTACGACCGGCTGATCTCCACCGTGGGGGTCCGCGACATCCCCGCCGCCTGGCCGGCGCAGGTGCGCCCCGGAGGTCTCCTCGTCGCTCCCTGGGGCACCCACTACAGCAACGCGGACGTACTCGTGGTCCTCACCGTGGCCGGGGACGGCACCGCGAGCGGGCCGTTCCTGCGGCCGCTGGAGTTCATGAAGGCCCGCTCCCACCGCCTGGTGCTGCCGGACTTCGCCGGGGAGCTCCGGCCGGTGGACGACTCCGCGACCGGTGTGGGCCTCCCCCTGTACGGGCCCTGGCATCCCTTCACCTTCGCCGCCGGCCTTCTCGTCCCCGGCGTCACGCACGCGGTGCGGCCCCTGGACGACGGCGGCCGGGCGCTGTGGCTGTACGCCCTGGACGGCGCCGCCTGGGCCGTCGCCGAACGCCCCGCCGGTGCCGGTGTCACCCGGGTGCGGCAGGCCGGGAAGCGGCGGCTGTGGAACGAACTCCTGGCGGCCCACGCCTGGTGGACCGCCGTCGGCCGCCCCGGCGTCGAGCGGTTCGGGCTCACCGTCACGCCCGGCACCCGGACCGCCTGGCTGGACTCCCCCGCGCACCCCCTCGGCGACCCGCCCCTTCCCGCCGCTTCGTGACCGGGCGCCTCCGGCCGGTCGTCCCCGCGCCCGGCGGCCGACCGGCCACGGGCCCCGCGGGGGGGGGCAGCGCCTAGCATGGAAACGGCCCGGGGTGTCGTGGCCGGGCGGGAACGGGCGGGCCGGCGGCCCACCGGACCATGACCGGTCGCCGGGCCGGTACGGGGAAAGGGGCGAGCCGATCATGCCGCTGGGCGGGAACCACTCCCGGGGCGGGCCGGGCCGCGCCGCGCGCCCGACCGTGGTGGGAGCCTCGTGACCGGCCGCGCCGGCAGGGCGCTGCGGTGCCTGCTTCTGGTGGCCGTGGTGCTGACGGGCCTCACCGCCACCGCTCCGGCCTCCGCCGTGCGGGCCGCCGCCGACGAGCCCGCCGCGGACGTCCGCGGCCAGGCCGCCTGGTTCGCCGAACGGCTGGCCGAGAACCCCGTGTACCTCTCCGACAGCCTGCCGCGCACCGCCCCGCTGTCGGCCGCTCCCGCCTATGCCGAGCAGGCCGGGCGGACCGGTGTGCCGACGTATGTGATCGTCCTGCCGAAGTACACGGTGACGTCCGGGAGCGGCCTGCTGGCCTCCGTCCGGGACCGGCTGGGCGAGGACGGCCTGTACGTGCTGATCGAGACCCGGCCCGCCCATGTGACGGCGGAGGGCTTCGGCGTGGACGTGCCCGCCGGGGACGCGGCCCGCGCCACGCTCTACGAACTCCCCTACGACGCGGGCACCCTGCACACCTTCACGCACTTCGTCGATGTCCTGACGTCCGGAGAGGCCGCCGTCAGGGCGAAGGAGGCGGCCGAGGGCCCGCGCCCGGCCACGCTCTTCACCACCCACACCGACCGGGCCGACCAGAGCTTCCTGACGGGGCTGCTGCTGCTCGGTGTTCCCGCCCTGATCCTGGGTGTCGCCGGCACGGTACGGCTGCGGACCGGCGGCGGGCCGCATCCCCTGCGTCGCGCCGCACCGGCCGCCGCCGTCGCGGCAGTGGCCGTCGGCATCGGCGCGTCCCTGGTCTTCCACCAGACCCGCACCACCGACGATCCGCTGCCCACCGGCCGCGACATGGCCGCACGCGTGGAACGGGTGGCCGAAGGGCTGCGCGACGGGCCGCTGTTCGTGCATCCCGAGGTGCGGCGGGTGCTGAGCGCGGCCGAGGAGGAGCGGCTCGCGGAGCGGGCGGCGGAGCTGGACGTGCCGGTGCGCATGGTCTCCGTGATGCAGAACTCCGAGGACGAGTCGGCCCGGCGTCCCGAGGTGTTCGCCGACCGGCTGCACACCGTGCTCGGCGGTGACGCGCTGTACGTCGTCTTCGAACCGGACGGCGAGCGGGTGCAGGTGGTCAACTACGGGCTGCCGCTGGACGACTGGGACCTGACCCGCTACCTGTGGGAGAGCCGGGACGCCGGCGTGGAGCTGTACGAGCAGTTGGACGGCCTGCTGTCGCGGGTGGCGGACGCGCCCCCGGCCGAGCCCGGGGTTCCCTCGCGGCTTCCCGAGATCGACGATCCGCGGACCCGGGTGACCCTGGCGCCGCTGTTCTCCGGGCCGTTCTGGCCCGGACTGGTGGCCGGTGGCGTGCTGGCGGGGATTCTCAGCGGCGCGGTGTACGGCGTGCTGGGCGGGACGGGCCGGGTCCGACGGGCCGGGAAGTTCCGGCCGGGCAGGGCCGCGACCAGCGGGCCGAGCGCGCCGGGCATGCCCTCGAACCGCTGGCTGCGCCGCACCGCCCATCGCGAACTGCACTTGCTCAACAAGGAGTTCGGCGCCCTGGAGGCGCAGGTGCCGAAGGCCGCGCGGACGCGGGCGTGGGAGTGCCTGGACGCCGCGGCACTGCTGCTGGACCAACGGGACGACGGCCGGATCGACCCGGACGCCGGCCCGCAGGACCTGGCCGCAGCGATCGCCCTGCTGCGGACCGGGCGCGCGGTGCTGAGCGATCCGGGCGACGCGGCCGGCCTGGGGCAGCTCTGCTCCCTCAACCCGCTGCACGGTCCTGCCACCACGCGCGGGCGGGTGCGTCGCTCTCCCCGGGCCCGCCCCGCGTCCCGGCCGGTGTGCCAAGGGTGCGCCGCCGTACTGGACGGCGGGGCTGACGGCGGCCCGTCCGCCCCGGCGGAGCGGCTGGTGCTCCGGCTGCGGGTGGCCGGCACCGGCCCGCGAGTCCCCTACGACGAGGCGCCGGGCCTCCTGGAACCCGGTTCGCGGGCCGCCGTGGCCGTCGATGACGTGATCGCCAAGGTGCGGGAGGCCCGCGGTGTCCACTGACAGACCGTCCGTCTCCGTCCCCGCGGCGTACCGCCGCCGCAGGATCGCGGCGGCCCTGGTGTGCGCGGCGGCGCTGGCGTGTGCGCCGGTGGTGGCGGCGTCCGGTGCCGCGCGGGCGGAGGAGCCCTCGCGGGGCGAGCGGATCGCGGAGTCGCTGCGCGAGTCCCCCGTGTACACGGATCCGGCCTACGAGCCCGCGCTGCCGCCGCAGCGGCAGGAGGAACTGGCACGGCGCATCGCGGAGACCGGGCTGCCGATCCATGTGGTGCTGGTGCCGCTGGTGCAGGGCGACCAGTGGGACGGGGACGCGGGCAACCTCGCGCAGGTGGTCTACGACCGGCTGCACGAGGGCGACCGCGAGCCGGCTGTCCTGGTCACCGCCGACCAGGACTTCGGCACCCGCCACCTGCGCGGGTTCGAGTGGCCGGACGACGAACTGCAGGCCGTGGCGGCGGTCCGGGCGGTCGGTTTCCAGGACGACATGCGGGACGCCGGCCTGGGGGCGCGGCTGGAGCGGATCGTCGAGATCATCGAGGCCGGCAACGGTGAGCAGGCGTACGAGGAGGCGACCGCGGATCTCGGTGGACCCGTACCGGACCGGACCGGCGGGGAGGAGGACGGCGACGAGGGGACCGGCAGTGGTCTGCCGCTGCTCCCCCTCCTGATCGCGGGCACCGTGGTGCTCGCCGCGGGCGGACTGGGGCTGCCGGCGGCCCGCAGGCGCCGGTCCGGCGTCCCGTACGGCACGCCCCGCTCGGTGCATGCCGCCGCCCGCCGGGCGGCCGAGGACGAACTGAGGGAGCGGGCGCGGCAGGAGGTGGTCGGGCTCGGAGAGCGGCTCAGCTCACTGGAGGAGGACGGGCGCACCGATGCGGACGCGCTGCACCGGGCGCTGGACGCCTACGCGGCCGCCGGCTCGGTCCTGGACCGGGCGCGTTCGGAGGCCGATCTGGCGGGTGTCCTCGCGCTGGTCACCGAGGGCGGGAACGCACTCCTGGGCAAGGGGGCGGCGGCCGCGCTGCCGTTGTGCTTCTTCCACCCCCTGCACGGCAGGGCCGAGCGCCGGGCGCGCTGGCGCCCGCTGGGGCGCCGGCAGTCCCTGCGGATAGCAGTCTGCGCGACGTGCGCGGCCGCGGTCCGCGCGCACCGGCCACCGGAGGTGCTGATGGACCGTCATGACGGCAGGGATGTACCGTACTTCGAGGTGCCGGCCGAGCGCAGTGTGTGGGCGGCCACCGGCTACGGGTCGCTCGGCGGGGCGTCGATGACCGAGCGCGTCCGCCGCGGCGACTTCACCCGCGGCGAACGCGCCTGACCGGCCCGGCCCTTGATCAGCGGCCCCCGGGGGTTCTCACCCCGGCTGTTCCTCCTCCGCCGCGGCGACGTTCTCCTTGACCGCCAGGAAGCTGTCCGGGGTGACGGAGAGGGAGTCGATGCCCGCCTCGACCAGGAACCGGGCGAACTCCGGGTCGTCACTGGGCCGCTGCCCGCACAGCCCGGTCTTGCGGCCCTTGGCGTGGGCCGCGCCGATGAGGCTCTCGATGCTGCGGGTGACGGCCGGGTCGCGCTCGTTGAACAGCGGGGCCAGCCGGCCGGAGTCCCGGTCGACGCCGAGGGTGAGCTGGGTGAGGTCGTTGCTGCCCACGGAGAAGCCGTCGAAGCGGTCGGCGAAGTCCGCGGCCATGATGATGTTGGAGGGGATCTCCGCCATCACGTAGACCTCCAGGCCGTTGCGGCCGCGCTCCAGGCCGTGTCCGGCCATCGTGGCCAGCACCTGGTCGGCCTCGTCGAGGGTGCGGCAGAACGGGATCATGACGACGGTGTTGGTCAGCCCCATCTCGTCCCTGACCCGGCGCAGGGCGCGGCACTCCAGCGCGAAGCCCTCCCGGTAGCCCTCGCTGTAGTAGCGGCTGGCGCCGCGCCAGCCCAGCATCGGGTTCTCCTCGGCCGGTTCGAACCCTTCGCCGCCGATGAGCCGGGCGTACTCGTTGGTCTTGAAGTCGCTCATCCGCACGATGACCGGGCGGGGCCACCAGGCGGCGGCGATCCGGGCCACGCCGTAGGCCAGCCGGTCGACGAAGAACTCGGCCTTGTCCTCGTAGCCGCGGGTGAGTTCGGCGATCTGCTCGCGGGCCTCGGGGTCCTTGAGGGAGTCGTAGTGCACCAGGGCCATCGGGTGGGCCTTGATGTGGTTGTTGACGATGAACTCCATGCGGGCCAGGCCGACTCCGTCGGCGGGCAGCCGCCACCAGCGGAACGCCGCCGCAGGGCTGGCGATGTTGAGCATGACGTGGGTGCGGGTGGAGCGGATGCCGGACAGGTCGATCTCGTGGTCCTCGAAGTCGAGGATGCCCTCGTAGACGTGGCCCTGGTCGCCCTCGGCGCAGGAGACGGTGATCTCCTGGCCGTCGGTGAGGGTGGAGGTGGCGTCGCCGGTTCCGACGACGGCCGCAACGCCCAGTTCGCGGCTGACGATGGCGGCGTGCGACGTGCGTCCCCCGTGGTCGGTGACGACGGCGGCCGCCCGCTTCATGATGGGTTCCCAGTCCGGGTCGGTGGCACCGGTGACGAGGACCGCGCCGTCCTCGAAGCGGTCGATGTCCGCGGCGGTGCGCAGGTTGCACACCCGGCCCGAGGCGATGGCATCACCGATGGCCAGGCCACTGATCAGCAGCGGGCCGCGTTCCTTGAGCCGGTAGGAGCGCAGCGTGGCCGCCTCCTTGCGCGCCTGGACGGTCTCCGGACGGGCCTGGACGATGAAGAGGTCACCGGTGCGGCCGTCCTTGGCCCACTCCATGTCCATCGGGCAGCCGTAGTGCTTCTCGATGGCCGCGGCCCACCGGGCGAGCTGGAGGATCTCCGCGTCGTCCAGGACGTACGGGTCGCGTTCGTCGCCGGGCACATCGACGGTCACGGTGGGCGTGTCCGGGGAGTCGCCGTAGACGATCTTGGTTTCCTTGCGGCCGGAGGTCCGGGAGATCACCGGGTCCAGTTCCTGGTCGTCGAGCAACGGCTTGAACACCAGGTACTCGTCGGGGTCCACGGTGCCCGACACCACCGACTCCCCCAGGCCCCAGGAGGCGTTGATCAGCACCACGCGGGGGAAGCCGCTGTCGGTGTCGAGGGAGAACATCACCCCGGCACCGGAGAGGTCGGAGCGGACCATCTCCTGCACCCCCACCGACAGGGCGACCTGGAGGTGGTCGAATCCGTGGTGCTCCCGGTAGCTGATCGCCCGGTCGGTGAACAGCGAGGCGTAGCAGCGGCGGACGGCGTCCAGCAGTGCCTTCTCGCCGGTGATGTTGAGGAAGGACTCCTGCTGTCCGGCGAAGCTCGCCTCCGGCAGGTCCTCGGCGGTGGCGCTGGAGCGGACCGCGACGTCCGGGTCGGTGCGCCCGGTGCGGTCCGCGAGCCGCCGGTAGGCGTCCTTGACGTCGTCGGCGAGCCCGGAGGGCAGTTCGGCGCCGAGGAACATCTCCCGGATGGCGCTGCCGACCCGGGACAGCTCGGCTCCGTCGTGCAGCGCGTCGATCTGCTCGCCCAGCCGGGTGCGCAGATCGTTGACGGTCAAAAACTCTTCGTAGGCGTGGGCCGTGGTGGCGAAGCCTCCCGGCACCCTGATGCCCTGCCCGGCGAGGCTGCTGATCATCTCCCCGAGCGAGGCGTTCTTGCCCCCGGCCACCGCGACGTCCTTGGAGGTGAGGTCCTCGAACCACCTCACCCTGTCCTGCTCGCCCATGATGCCTTCCTTCAGTCCGCGCCCTGCACTCCCGGGGCCGGCCGTCGCATGGCCCGGCGCTGCACGGCCGGACCGGCCCTGACCTGTGCTTCCGGCCGGCTGCTGCCGGGTAACCCCGGGCCGGCGGTGGAAACGCCGGCCGTCCGAACAGGCACTGTCATACCTACCCGCCCCCGCCGGGAACGTGCCCGCCACGCCCGCCCCCCGACGGTGATCCGCGCCACACGGTCCGGCTCCCTGCCCCACTCCGGGGGGCGCGGTGGGGCAGGTGCCGTCAGGCCGTGCCGGGGCGATCCGGGGCGGCGCCGCGCAGGAAGAGGGTCACGACGTCGCTCACCAGGTCGTGGGCCGGCTGCCCCTCGGGGCGTTCCTGGGGCGGCATGGCCACGTCGTCGGGCAGCGGTTCGGCGACCGAGGCGAGTTCGAGGAACGCCGAGGCCAGGAAACCGGGGTCGGCGCGGCGCAGTGCACCGGCCTCCACGGCACCGGCCATCAGGGCGGTCACCGGGGCGATGAGGGTGTCGACGTAACGGCGGGAGATGTCGGTGCGGGTGGAGTCGTCGAGGTGGCGGGTGGCGTCGTAGACGCGCATGCCCAGCGCGGAGTTGTAGGCCCCCGCCGCGTAGGTGCGGACGACGGCCTCCAGGCGTTCGCGGAGCGTGCCGCCGCTGTCCAGCGCCGTGGTCAGGACGGTGCCGGCCTCGTCGATGTAGTGGCGGGCGACCTCGGTGAAGAGTGCGGCCTTGCCGCCGGGGAAGTGGTGGTAGAGACTGGCCTTGCGCACATCGACGGCCTTGGCGATCTCGTCGAGCGAGACGCCCAGGTAGCCGCGTTCGGTGAGCTGGGCGGCGAACTCGGCACGGGCACGGGCACGGGTGTCGGTCTGGCGGGGCACTGTTCTCAGACTCCTGTCCGGGTGCGACGGTCGAGCGCGAAGCGGACGGCGGCCACGCCCGCCGCCAGGACGGCGGCCACCACGAGGGCACCGGGCAGCAGGTCGTGTCCGGTCCATCCCGGCGACAGCAGTCCGCGCATCGCCTCCAGCGGAGGGGTGAGCGGGTTGATGCCGGCCGCCACGGACATCCATCCTTCCAGGTGTTCGCGGGGCACGAAGGTCGCGGTGAAGAAGGACAGCGGGAAGAACACCAGTGTCACGGAGCTGACCGCGGACGCCGTTCCCGCCCACAGGCCCGCCGCGGCGGCCAGCAGCAGGAACCCGAGCCCGACGAGTACGGTCGCTGCCACCAGGGCGGCGTCCGCCGGGAAACCGCCGGCCGGGCGCATCCCGAGCAGCCCGCCCAGTGCGGTCAGCGCGGTGGCCTGGGCGGCGAGCACGGCCGTGCCGGCCAGGACGGGAGCGGCCACCAGCACCGGGCGGCGGACGGGGGTCAGCCACAGCCGGGTGTGGTAGCCGGACTCGATGTCGCGGACCAGCAGCTGGCCCGCGGCGGCACCGCCGGTGAACGCCGTGGTGAGCAGGCACAGCGGAAGGACGACATCGACGTAGCGTCCGCCGGGGCTCAGGGCGTCCCCCAGCGTGGAGAGCTGCGCCTCGTAGACGACGAGGAAGAAGGCGCTCATGAGCAGGGGGGAGAGGATCAGCGAGGGGGTGCGCCAGGTGGCGCGCAGGGAGCGCGCGGTCAGTGCGCGGAGTGCCCCGGTGGGGGCGGGGGCTGCGGTGGTCATGCGGGGATCTCGTTTCCTGACGACATGGCGAGGCGGAGGAAGACGTCCTCCAGGCTGGGTTCCTCGACGCCCAGGGACGCGGGCGGCAGGCCGGCGGCGGCCAGGTCCGGCAGCAGGCCGGCCTCGGCGCCCGGCCGGGAGAGGCGGACCCGCACGGTGTCCGGTGCGGCGGGCTCGGCGGCCTCGCCACGGGCGGTGAGCAGGTCGCGGGCGCGGGCGGCCTCGGCGGCTCCGGGGTAACGGAGGATGAGGGTCCGCTCTCCGGTGCTGCGCTTGAGCTCCTGCGGTGACGCGGAGGCGATGAGCCGTCCCTCGCGCAGGATGCCCACCCGTCCGCACAGCTGGTCGGCCTCCTCCAGGTACTGGGTGGTGAGCAGCACGGTGACGCCGTGGACGGTGTTGAGCCGGCGGATCGCGTCCCACAGGCCGCGGCGGGCGGCGGGGTCCAGGCCGGTGGTGGGTTCGTCGAGGAAGAGCACGGCCGGGCGCTGGACCAGTGCGACGGCGAGGTCGATCCGCCGGCGCTGGCCGCCGCTGAGCTTTCCGACGGGGGCGGTGGCGTGTTCCTCCATGCGGAAGTCGGTCAGGAGTTCCTCGGCGCGCCGCCGTGCGGCGGCGGCGGTGAGCCCTTGCATCCTGCCCTGCAGCCGCAGCAGTTCCGTCCCGGTCATCAGGGGGTCGAGGGCGGTGCCCTGGAGGACCACGCCGATGCGGGAGCGCACGAGGTCCGGGGCGGCGGCGATGTCCGCGCCGGCCACCCGGGCCGTGCCGCGGGCGGGGCGGAGGGTGGTCGTCAGCAGGCGGACGGTGGTGCTCTTGCCCGAGCCGTTGGGGCCCAGCAGGCCGTAGATCTCGCCCGGGCCGATGTCGAGGTCCAGCTGGTGCACGGCGGTGCGCTCCCCGAAGTCCCGGCCGAGTCCGGCCGCGTGGAGAGAGGAATCGGTGACGTCCATGAGCAAAACCTACCTATCGTTAGGTAGGTTTTGCAAGCCGTTCCCTTCCGCCCCCGCTCCGGCCCCGCGCCCGGCTCCGCGTACGTTGGGTGCCGCGGACTGCCGCGCGACCGTTCCACCGCTCCGGCCGCCCGCCGCACGCACGCCCCCTACGTACGCGAAGGAAGGCCGATGCCGCTCCGCCTCCGCCCCGCCGCCGGTGTCACCGCCCTGCTGCTGGCCGCCGCCCTGACCGCCTGCTCCGGCGCCTCGGATCCCGCGGAGGAGAGTCCCGCCGACAGCGGGGCCGGCCACGGCGAGGACGCGGCGCACCTGGACATCGGCCACGTCCACGGCCTGGGCATCGACCCGGCCGACGGCACCGTCTACGTCGCCACCCACCACGGGCTCGTCCGGATCGCCGAGGACGGCACCGCCGAGCGCGTCGGCGACGCCTCCGACTACATGGGCTTCGCCGTCACCGGCCCCGGCACCTTCCTGGGCAGCGGACACCCGGCCCCGGACGCCGACACCGACGTGCACCACTTCGGGCTGCTGGAGTCCACCGACGCCGGCCGCACCTGGACCACCCTCTCGCTCGGCGGCGAGGCGGACTTCCACGCCCTGGTGTACGCGCACGACACGGTCTACGGCTACGACAGCACCCGCGGCGGTCTGCGGGTCAGCGAGGACGGCACCACCTGGGAGGACCGCGCCACCCTCCCGGCCGCGGACATCGCCGTCAGTCCCGAGGGCCCCGATGTCCTCCTGGCCACCACCCAGAACGGCATCGCCCGCAGCACCGACGGCGGCGACACCTTCGCCGACGGCCGCGCGCCCGTCCTGCTGTATCTCTCCTGGCCCGCTCCGGACAGCCTCTTCGGCATCGCCCCGGACGGGGAGCTGAGCCGCAGCACGGACGGCGGCGACACCTGGGAGGCCGTCGGCACCGTCCCCGGGGGCGCGGCCCAGGCGCTCACCGCCCTCGACGCCGGCCACATCCTGGCCGCCACGGAGGGCGGGGTCTACGAGTCGCGGGACGGCGGGGAGACCTTCACCGAGCGCCTCTCCTCCTGACGCACCGGCCGGACGCGCGCCGGGGCGCGCCGCCGAGGAGCGGCGCGGCCTCGTCCGGCACCGCGTGTCAGCCGCGCGGGAGGATCATTTCTTTCCCGTTCCCGGCGGTCCCGAGACACGCAGGGTGTCCAGCCGCCGGTGGTACTCCTCGTCGTCGATCTCGCCGCGCGCGTACCGCTCGGCGAGCACCCGCTCCGGCCCTGACCACGGTCCCTGGCCGTCACCGCCGCGCTCGGCCGGCCGCCCGAGGGACCGGAAGAGCAGAACCGCGGCGGTGATGATCAGCACCCAGAACAGGAGCATGCCGAACGACATCAGGAACACACCCCAGCCGCTGACGTTGTGGCCGTTCCAGAACATCATCGCGTCACGTCCTCTCGGTGTCCGGGGGACGGCCGCAGGGGTGCGGCCCGTCCGTGCCCGACTGCCCCCACCGTTTCCCGCCGCGCTCTCCGGCGGCAGGGGCCGGTCAGGGCCGTCCGGGGGGCCGGTTGGCCCGGCCGCCCCCGGGGTACCCGGCGGCGGTCTGCCGAAAGCACGTGCACGACTCGCGCAGAAAGGACGGCACGCCCATGACAGCCGTTCGCTCGCCCCGCTCCCGCCGTGCGGCCGTGACGGTCGCCGTCGCGACAGCCGCCACGCTGGCCCTGTCCTCCTGCGGCGACGAGGAGGACACCGGTACCCGCACCCCGGAGTCACCGCCCGCCACCGAGACGGCGGAGGGCCTGCACAACCAGGCCGACACGGACTTCGCCCAGGACATGATCCCGCTCGGCCGCCAGGCCGTGCACATGTCCGAGCTGGCCCGGGACCGGGCCGAGGACGAGCGGGTCGCCGAACTCGCGGAGTCCGTCCGGGAGAGCCGCGGCCAGGAGATCGACACCCTCACCGGCTGGCTGGAGTCATGGGACGAGCAGATTCCCCGGGAGGGGCACGGCCCGGGCCACGAGGACGACGGCCACGGCCCCGGCATGATGGACGACCGGCAGCTCGACGACCTCAGGCGTGCGACGGGCGGGACCTTCGACACCATGTACCTGACGATGATGATCGAGCACCACAAGCGCGCGGTCGAGGTCGCCGAGACGGAACGGGACCGCGGCTTCTACGGCCCCGCCACGGACCTCGCCGAGGACATCGTCACCACCCGCAGCGCCGAGATCGACGAGATGCGCCGCCTCCTCGAAGCCCGCTGACCGGCGCGCGGCCGGGGGCGCGTCCTGGTGGACGGGCCCCCGGCCGTCCCCTCCTGCGCCGGATGGTCGGGGCGGGCGGGTCTCAGCCCTTGGTGGCGCCGGCGGTCAGGCCGCTGGCGAGGTGGCGTTCGGCGACCGCGTAGAACGCGAGCGCGGGAACCATGGCCAGCACCAGGTAGGCGAGGATGCGGGCGGTGTCGGAGGCGTACTGGCCCTGGAACTGCTGGACGCCCAGCGGAATCGTCCACAGCTGTGGATCGGTGAAGACCACCAGCGGGAGGAAGAAGTTGTTCCAGCTCGCCACGATCGCGAGCACGGACACCGTGGCGAGCGCCGGGCGGGCCATCGGCAGCAGAATCCGCCAGAAGAACCCCAGCGGGGTGCAGCCGTCCAGGATGGCGGCCTCCTCCACCTCCCGGGGGATCTGCCGGAAGAAGCCGCGCAGGATGATGATGGTGATGGGCAGCCCGAAGGCCGCCTGCGGCAGGATCACGCCCAGCGGGTTGTCCAGCAGGCCGAGGCTGCGCAACAGCACGAACAGCGGCAGGATCGCGACGGCGAACGGGAACATCAGGCCGATGGTGAAGAAGGTGAACAGCACCTCCCGGCCCTTGAAGGCGAACCGGGCGAAGACGAACGCCGCCATCGCACCGGTGGCGGCGATGAGCACGGTGGTGCTCACGCCGATGAGGAGGCTGTTGAAGATCTGCCGCCAGAAGTCGCCGGAGGCCAGCACCTCGGTGTAGTTCTCCGGGCGCCACGGCGAGGGCAGGCCGAAGGGGTTGCCGGAGAGCTGGGCGGTGTCCTTGAACCCGCCGAGCAGGGCGAACACCAGCGGGCCGAGGACGACCGCGGCCAGGGCGAGGGCCAGCACATGCAGGGAAGCCCCTCTCAGGGCCGACCGTCGGGCGGTCATTTCCTGCCTCCCATGGTGGTGAGCGCGCCTTCGGTGTCACGGCGCATGACGAAGCGCAGATAGAGCAGCGCGAAGATCAGGCTGATGAAGAACATCGCCACGCTGATCGCGCTGGCGTAGCCGATCTGGTAGCGCTGGAAACCGAAGTCGAACATGGTGACGGCCAGGGTCTCGGAGGCGTGCACCGGCCCGCCGCGGGTGAGGATCCACACCAGGTCGAAGAGCTGGATGGTGCCGATGACCGACAGGAACGCGCTGATGCGGATGGTGGGCCCGAGCAGCGGCAGGGTGATGTAGCGGAACTGCTGCCAGGGGCTCGCGCCGTCGATGGAGGCGGCCTCCCCCAACTCGCGCGGGATGCCCTGACGGCCGGCCAGGTAGAGGATGGTGTGGAAACCGAAGAACTTCCAGGTGATGACGAAGAACAGCGCCATCAGCACCGTGTCGGGGTCGGCCAGCCAGGCCCGTTCCAGCGATTCCAGGCCGACCGACCGCAGCAGCCAGTTCAGCAGCCCGGAGTCCGGCGCCAGGATCATGGTGAACAGCACGCCGGTGATGACTTCGGAGAGCACGTAGGGCGCGAAGAACAGCAACCGGTAGACGGCCCGGCCCCGGATCCGCTGGTTGAGCAGCAGCGCCAGCCCCAGCGACAGCGGCAGCTGGATGACCAGGGACAGGATGATGAGGATGGCACCGCGCCGGAGGTCGCCGAGAAAGATGTCGTCGCCGAGCAGGTCGGTGAAGTTCTGCAGGCCGACGAAGTCGGTGGGCATTCCCCCCAGCCCGTTCCACTTGAACAGGCTGAAGTACATGGCCATCAGGACGGGTGCGAGGACGAGAAGGCCGTAGAGGATCAGCGCGGGGAGCAGGAACAGCGCCAGAGTGATCAGCGTCTTGCGCCGGCGCCGCTCCCGGGAACCGGACCGGGGCCGGCCGTGCCGGGGACGAGGGCTCCGGTCCGCCACCGGCGGTTCGTCGGTCATCACCGGAGAGGTCATGGTCGGGGAACTCCGCTTCACGATGCGTCACCGGGTGCGGGACGGCGGGGAGGACGGCGAAGGGGCCGCGCCGGGAGTGATCCGGTGAGCACCCGGCGCGGCCTGCGGGGGCTGGTGCGGTGCCGCGCCGGCCGGGTTCGGGTCCCGGCCCGGCGCGGCCTGTACGGGGTGGTGCCGTCAGCCCTCGGCCTGTGCCGCCCGGGTGATGGCCTCGGTGACCTGCTCGGGTGTGGCGACTCCGGCGAGGAGTTCCGCGACGCTGTCGTTGACCTGCTGGCCGACCGCGGGCGGGAACGCCTGGTCCAGGTAGAGCTGGAACCCGGTGGCCTCGGCGAGCGCCTCGGCGACGGCCTTCATGTTCTCGTCGGGCACCAGGTCCACCGTCTCCTCCATCACCGGGAGACCGGCGCCCTCTTCCACGAAGGTGCCGTGCTGGGCAACCTCGGAGATGAAGTTGAGGAAGTCCGCGGCCTCGGGGGGCGCTCCCGCTCCCATGGCGAAGCCGTTGCCGCCGCCGAACGCCTCGGTGATGCTGCCGCGCCCGCCCTCGACCTCGGGGAAGGGGAAGAAGCCGAGGTCGTCACCGATGCCGCCGGCGGTGTCCACCTGGACCTGGGGCGCCCACTGGCCCATGAGTTCCATGGCGGCCTTCCCGCCGCCCACGGCCGCGGCCTGTCCCTGCGGGGTGGAGTAGTCGGCGCCGAGGAAGCCGTTCTGGAAGGGCTCCAGTTCGGCCAGGTCCCGCAGCCTCTCGCCCGCCTCCACGAAACCCGGGTCGCCGAAGTCGCCGGACTCGGACGCCGCTTCGAGAGTCTCCAGGCCGGCCACCCGCATGGCGAGGTAGGACCAGTAGTAGTGGCCGGGCCACTTCTCCTTGCCGGCCAGGGCGAGGGGGGTGGTGCCGGAGTCCTTGAGCTTCTCCACCGTGTCGAGGAACTCGTCCCAGGTGGTGGGGGGTTCGTTGACGCCGGCGTCGGCGAAGAGGGCCTTGTTGTACCAGAAGCCCACCATTCCGACGTCGACCGGGATGCCGTAGGGCACGCCGTCGATCTCGTAGGGGGAGAGCGCGGCGGTGGTGAACGTGTCCAGCGTGTCGGCGACGCCGGTCTGGCTGAGGTCGGTGACCAGCCCGGCCTCGGCCTGCTGGCTCAGGACACCGCCGCCCCAGGTGGAGAAGATGTGGGGCACGTCGCCGGAGGCGGTGAGCGCCGTCATCTTGGACTTGAACGCCTCGTTCTCCATGGCGGTGATCTTGACCTTGACGCCGGGGTTCTGGTCCTCGAAGTCCTTGGCCCACTGCTCGTACACGGACTTGACGGGCTCGGCGGTGCCGATGTGCCACCAGTCCACGGTCACCCCACCGCCCCCGGCATCCCCCGAGTCTCCTCCCCCGCAGGCACTGAGGAGGAGCGCGGAGGCCACGAGTGCCACCGCACTGCGCCGACGTAGCGACATGATCGTGCCCCTTTGCTCCCGAGTGAAAATTATCGGCTCCGGACCGAAAATTTGTAGGCGCACCATAGGGAGAAGGTGATGAGCACGTCAACGGATTGGACACAGACCATGAACTTAGGCTGGTCACAGCGATGTTCAGCTTCCGGAAACTTTCGGTGACGCAATCCGGATGCGGGCATGACTCGGCCCCGGGCCCGGCTCAGGACGACACCGACAGCCCGGGGGCGGCCGAAGGACCGGGACGCACCGTTCGCACCCGCGGGGTCACCGTCCGCTGCCGCACTGGAGGAAGTACAACGCGGCCCACGCGCCACGGCAAGAGGACGGAAAGCATGTCCTGTCCACCCGTCCCGGGGCCGCCCCCTCCGCCACGGCCGGCGCGGCGAGACCCAAGGGCCCCTCGGCATAAACCCGTTACCGGCGGGACGGACGGAAAGAGACGATTCCCGGCCATGGACAGCACACCGCATCCCGGACCGGCCGACGACCCTGCGACCGCCCCCGGCACCCCGCGGGACACCGCCCACCTGGTGGAATTCCTGTGCTCGCACCGGGGAGGGTGGATCAACGGGCAGCTGCTCAAGAGCGACGGCGGCATCGCGTGACGCCTGCCCGGGCGACCACCGGAACGGGAACGTGCACGGATTCCCCGCACCTCGGCCTCCGCTCTGTCACCGGGACGGCGTAGATTCTCGGCATGCTGGAACGCACAAGTGAAGCGCAGCCCTTCGCCGTTGCCACCTCCCGCCCGGCCCGCGACGGCGCCGGGCGGCAGGCCGCGGGGCCGGTGCTCCCCGAGGGCGCCGCCGATGCGTGACCGGTGTCACCGGAACCGGCCCGGCGGCCGGCGCGGCAGCGGCTGCCCCGGTGACCGGCACCGCCCGCGCCCGCACGGCCTCGCCCGGCTCCCCGGCCCGCCGGCAGTCCCCCACACCGGGGCGAGGGCGGGCGGCTTCTCCCACGCGCTGTACCGGATCGACCGGGGCGGCCACGCCTGCCTCCCCGACACGGGGGGCGGTGTCTGACCGGCTTCTCACGTCCGAGGCCGGCCGGTGCGGTCACCACGGGTGAGCCGCACCGGCCGGGCGCTCACGCTCAGGGCCGGGATTCGGCGTCGCGGCGGCCGGGTTCCGGGTTCTCCGTCTCCGGCCGGCGCGCGTCCTCCGCACCGTCCTGGCGGTCACTGCCACCCCGGCCGCGCCGCCTGTCGCCGCGGAGCCGCAGCACCAGCGCGGCGGCCAGGACAGCGGCCAGCGCCAGCAGCAGGGCCGTGTCGGGGACGGCGGAAGCCACCGTGTGGACCCACTGCTCCAGCCGGGCCTCCTGGTCGGCGCCGAGCAGCCCGGGCAGCGCGGCGGTGCCGCCGAACCCCAGGAACAGGACGCCGATGAGGATGAAGAACACGCCGGACAGCAGCGAGACGGTGTGCAGCCGCAGGCGGCCCACGGTGAATGCCCGGCCCCGCAGCCAGCGGCGCCGGCCCAGGTCGTAGCGGTCCCACAGCAGGGCGAGCAGGAACAGCGGCCCCGCCATGCCCAGCGCGTACACGGCCAGCAGCAGTCCCCCGTGCGCGGGGGAGCCGCCCATCGCCGAGATGGTCAGGATGGAACCGAGGATCGGCCCGGCGCAGAAGCCGGCCAGCCCGTAGACCGCGCCGAGCGCCACCACGGACGGGACGGACGACGGCCGGATGCCGGCCGCCGCGCGCTGCATCCGCCGCGAGCCGAAGCCGAGCCCCAGGATCTGGGCGACGCCCAGCGCGATGACCGTCCAGCCGCCGACCGCGATCAGCAGGTCCCGGTTCCCGTGGAAGAACCGGCCGGCGAGCGAACCGGCCACCCCCAGCGGGACCAGGGTGAGGCACAGTCCCGCCCAGAACGCGGCTGTCCGGGCCAGCAGACCGCCCGGGGTCCCGAAGGAGTAGGCGAAGAACGCGGGCAGCAGCAGCGCGCTGCACGGACTGAACAGGGTCAGCAGTCCGCCGAGGAAGGCGACGGCGTACCCGGTCTCGGCGATCACCGGCCGGCGGCCCGGTGGGCGTCCTCGACGATGCCGGAGAACACCTCGGTGGGCTGGGCGCCGAGCACCGGGGTCCCGTTGATGAGGAAGGCGGGGGTGCTGGAGACACCGAGCCGGTAGCCCTCCTCCAGGTCGGTTTCCAGCGCGGCCAGCGCCTCGTCGCTGTTCATGTCCGCGCGGAACCGGCCGAGATCACCGACGCCGGCCTCCCGGGCCATGTCCTCCAGCTTCTCCTGCGCGTAGGCGCCGCTGTCGCGCGGCCGGTCCTCGCCGAAGGCAACGTCGTGGAACTCCCAGAAGACACCCTGCTGTCCGGCCGCCCAGCTCGCCAGGGCCGCGTTCCGCGACTCCTCGCCGAAGATCGGGAACTGCCGCATCTCGATGCGCAGCACGCCCTCGTCGACGTACTGCCGGACGAGCTCCGGCTTGGTGTCGCGGGCGAAGGTGCCGCAGAAGGGGCACTGGAAGTCGGAGTACTCGATCAGGACGACCGGGGCGTCGGCCTCGCCGAGGGCGTAGGGGTCGCCGGCGTCCCGCCGGGCGAGGGCGAGCAGCCGCTCGTCGGGGGCGTCACCGGACTCCCGCACCTCGGCGGGGTCGTCGTCGCCGGTGCCGGCGGCGGGCGGGTTCCCGGCGGCCGGCCGGTTGTCGTTCTCCCCGCCGAAGACGGAGAAGGCCGCGAGGAGGAGCACGACGGCGAGCGCGGTGACGATCACGCTGACGGGCAGGCGCTTCCCGGTTCCGGACGGGCTGTCGCCGGACCGGCTGTCACCGGAGGGGCCGGGGTCGGAGGAGGACTGGGAAGAACGGGTGCTGTGCATGGCGGACTCCACGCCGCGCGGACCGCGCGGCAGACGTCGGGTCGGGGATCGGTGTCGAGGGGGCCGGTCAGACCGGGCAGGCGGCTTCGGCCCGCAGCCGGCGAACCGTCGCCCAGCCGATCAGGGCGAGGGAGGCCAGCGCGACGACCGGCTGCACCGGGGCCCACAGGGTGAGCGCGCCGGAGGTGCCGAGCGCGAGGACGATCAGCTTGTTGCAGACCGGGCAGCCGACGGCGAAGAAGGCCAGCAGGCCGCCCGCGCCGCCGAGCCGGACGCTCCTGCGGGCGTCGTCGTCACCGGCCTCGCCGGAGGATCCGGCCGCGGGGCCCGCGGCGGGGTCGGCGGGGTCGGCGGTGATGCGGACGTAGCTGGCCAGCAGCACCCCGGCGAGCAGCGAGGTGGCGGCAAGGACAGGGATGTTCCACCACTCGACCGGCGTCATCCGGTCGAAGAGCGGTGAGGGAACCACCGCCGTGGGCACGCCGATGAGCACGGCGGTGAGCACCGCGGCGGCCAGGGCCACCAGGTGGCGCTGGCGCGGCCAGCCGCGGAGCGTGCGGAGCAGAGAGGACACGAGGGATCCTTCGGACGGACGGAAACGGGCAGCGGGGTGCGGGCGTTTCCTAGATCCGCAGGACCGAGAGCTGGGCGAGGTCGGGTGGCCGCGCGTGGGAGCCGTGCGCCGGGGGGTGGGCCCGGTCCGCGAGGGGTACGGCCGGCAGCGCGGGAGCCGGAGTGGCTACGGCGGCGGGCTGTGTCAGTTCGGGCTGGTGGCGCGGGGCGAGCACCGGCTCGGGGGTATGCGCCGATCCCGAGCAGCGTGGCGCGCCGTCCCCGTCGGCGGCCCGGACTTCCGGCTGCTGCGCGGCGGGAGCGGCGGGAGCGGCGGACGGGGGTGTCCGGTCGGTGGCCGCCGGTGAGCCGCCGTCGTGACCGGGGGCCGCGGTGGCCGCCGCGGACGCGACGGCCGCGGTGCCCATGACGGCGCAGGCGAGCATCAGTATCAGCGCGCACAGGCCCAAGAGCCGGTGCGCGCCGGAACCGCTCCGCCTGACCGTCATGGCCCACAGCCTACGCCCGGCCCCCGGCGCCCGGCAGGAGGGCACGGGAGCCCGAGCGGCGGGACCCGCCCTTCGGGTGCGGGGCGGGAGGGCCGTCCGGCGGGCCGGACGGGTGGTCCTGGCGGATCACGGCTTGACGGCGAGACCCGCCACGATCATCTGCTCCCACACGGTCAGCTCGTCGCTCGCGCGGGGCCCCGACCGCCACTCGGCCGCGGGCAGGATACCGGGTTCCAGGATCTCCAGGCCGTCGAAGAGGGCGCGGATCTCGTCGTCGTCGCGCCAGCGGCCCCGGCCGAAGTTCTCCTGCGCGATGCGCTCGATCTCCTCGGTCTCGGGGGTGTGCCGGGTGCGGAAGTGGGTGAGGAAGAAGCAGCTGCCGGAGGGAACCGCGTCGATCCAGTAACGGACCACGGCGGCCGGGTCTTCCTCGTCGTTGAGGTGGTGCAGGATCGCGCACAGCACGATGCCGACCGGCTGCTGGAAGTCGATCAGGTCGGTGACCTGCGGGTGCTCGCGTATCTCCTGGGGGTTTCGCAGGTCGGCCCGGATGACGGCGGTGCGGTCGTTCTCCTCCAGCAGGGCACGGCCGTGGGCGAGCACCACGGGGTCGTTGTCGACGTAGGCCACCCGGGTCCCGGGGACGTGGCTCTGGGCGACCTGGTGCACGTTGTCGGCCGTGGGAAGGCCGCTGCCGATGTCCAGGAACTGGCGCATGCCCCGGCCGACCGTCATCTCGCGGACGGCACGCACCAGGGCCTTGCGGTTCTCCACGGCCAGGGACTGGGAGCCGGGCAGGTTCGCCAGAATGTGGTCCACCACCGCCCGGTCGACCGCGTAGTTGTTCTTTCCTCCGAGCATGTAGTCGTAGGCCCGGGCGATGCTCGGCTGGGTCAGGTCGATTCCGGGGTACGTTCCGTCGCTCATGGGCCCACTGCTCTCTTTTTCACCGCTGATGGGCGGTCACTTTATCCGACTTGGCCTGCTCCCTCGGCCGGGCAACCGGACCAACACCCGGCGCGAGGGGGCGGGTTACGGCGACGGCCGGGAACGCACCGGATGCGGCCGGGCAAACAGCCGGGTAAACATCCGAGGGGGTCCAGGGCTGTTATCGGCATGCGAACTCACCGAAGAAGGGGGTGTCCGGATGCGGGAATCAGTGATCACCGCTGCGGTGACCATCGGGCTCGTCGGAGCGTTCCAGATCCTGCTCTTCTGGCTGATGTCCCGGGAACGCCGGAGCATTGTGTCCGAAGTGCTGCGTTCCGGGCATGCCGATGTCATCGTGGAACAGCGGGGGACGCACTCCCGGCTGGCCCTGCGCAGCGGAGCGCGAAGCGAGGGGGGAACGCCATGAACGCCGAACCGGTCGCGGAGACAGGCCCCACGGGTACGAGCCCGGTGGACGCGGTGGACGCGGACAGCCCCGGCAGCGGGCCGCCCACCGACTTCGACGCGTTCTTCCAGCGGTCCTTCCCCGGCATGCTGGCCCGGGCGATCCTCCTGTCCGGGCACCGCCAGGACGCCGAGGACGCCGTGCAGGAGGCCTACACCGAGGCGTTGCGCCGGTGGGAGCGGCTGCGGGGATACGACTCCCCGGAGGGGTGGGTCCACCGGGTGGTCCGTCAGCGGCTGTCCTCGGTCTCCCGGCGGGCCGCCCGGACGCGCCCCACCGACCTGGAGGATCTGCCGCAGCTGTCCGTGGCCGGGGCCGACCGGAGCATCGAGGCGCGGGCCGTGCTGGACGCCCTGGCCGCGCTGCCCCCGCGGCAGCGCACCGTGCTCGTCCTCCACTCCCTGGAGGGCATGAGCCAGGAGGCCGTCGCGCGGGAACTGGGGCTGACCCGCGGCGGGGTCGCCGCCGGCCTGTTCAAGGCCCGCCGGAAACTGGAGAAGGTGCTGGACGTGGTGGAGCACGAGCGGGAAACCGGCCGCCGCACCGGGCGGGACACGCCACACCGCGACCGGGACGGACTGGTGAGCCGGCCGCCGCAGGCGCGCCCGCTGCCCCTGGCCGGGGCCGGAGCGGCACCGCCCGCCGACGGGCCGGACGGCGCTGTGGCCCGGACGGAGCTGTGGCTGCGCGGCCGGATCGCCGCACGGCCGGACCTGCGCGACCGGCTGCGGGACGCCGTACTGGCCTCGGCGGGCCGGGCGGAGACCGGCCCGCGCGGCCAGGAACGGGCGGCACCGGACGGGGACGCGGAACGGGAGCACCGGCCGTGATGCCGGCGCTGCGGTCACTGCTCGCGCTGGTGCTGGTGACCGGCTTCCACCTGGTGTCCTGGCTGCTGGTGCTGGGGTACGCCACCGTGAGCCTGCTGGTGATCGCCCTGTACCTGGACGGCGGTGTCCGGGTGCCCTCCCCGGTGCCGCTGTTCTTCGTGGCCTTCGGGGCACCGGCGGCACTCGCCATCGTGCGGGGCCTGCTGGCGGGTTCGGGCCGTCCGCTGCCGGAGCCCGGCTCGGTGCCGGTCGGCCGGGAGCAGGCCCCGGAGCTGTGGGAGACGGTGACCGCCCTGGCCGGGCGGGTCGGCACCCCGGCCCCGACGGAGATCCGGCTGACCATGGAGGCCAACGCCGCGGTCAGCGAGGACGTCCGGGCCGGGCTGCGGGTGGCGCGGCGCCGGCTGTACATCGGGGTGCCGCTGCTGGCGGCGCTGCGGGCGGACGAGATGCGGGCGGTGCTGTGCCACGAGCTGGGGCACTACAGCCGCCGGCACACCCGGTTCGGGGCGACGGTCTACCGCGGGTCGGTCACCTTGCACCGGGTGGTGGACGGCATCGCGGAGGCCGGGTCGGGCAACGCGCTGGTGGCGATGTACTCGGGAGTGCAGCGGTTCACGCTGCGCACGTACGCGCGGCTGTACGACGTGGTGTCGCTGGCGGTGCGGCGGCGCCAGGAGCTGGAGGCGGACGCCACCGCGGCGGCGGTCGCCGGCCGCGAGGCCACGGCGTCGGCGCTCACCACGGCGCAGCTCACCGGGCTCGCCTGGGAGGACTTCCGGGTCCGGTTCCTGGTGCCGATGGCCGAGTCCGGCCGGCTTCCCGACGATCCGCTGCGGGCGTTCGGCGCCATGGTCACCGATCCGGAGTACGGAAAACTGCTGGACCGCCTGGAGCGGGGCCTGCCCGGCCGGCGGGCGTCCCTGCTGGACTCGCATCCTCCGCTCGGCCGGCGGCTGGCCGCGCTGGAGCGCCGGGCCGCGGACGGTGCGCCCGTGCGGCGCGACAGCGCACCGGCGTCCGTCCTGATGGGCCCTGCCCAGCGGCTGCCGGAGAGCGTCCACCGCCGGCTGTCCGGCTGGACTGCTGCTGGTCCGGCCCCGGCCGGGCGGGAGCGGGTGCCCTGGAGCGACTGGCTGGACGACGCCGCGGCACTGCAGGTGGAGCGGGCCGTCGAGGAGCTGGGCGGGACGGCGGCCGCCCTGGGCGGCTCGGCTCCGACGCTGGACGGTGTGCTCGGTCTGCTGGAGGACGGGCGCGGCAGGGAGCTGTCGTCGGCGCTGCGGACCACGGGCTGGGGCGAACCGCAGTGGGGGGATCTCGGAGCGCGGCGGACGCGGGTCGCGGTCCGGATGCTGGTCGGACAGGGACTGGTCGCGGCGGGCCGGGCCGGATGGAAGGTGTCCTGGACGGGGCCGTGCGGGCTGGTCACGTTCGACGAGGACTCCGCCGAGGCCGTCCGGCTCGCGGTGGCCGCGGTGGAGGATCCGTCGGTGGTGCCCGACCTGCGCTTCCGGCTGGCACTGTGCGGGGTCCGGCTGGACCTGCCGACGGCCGGGACGGACCGGCCCGCGCGGGCGCCCGGCGCACCGGAACGGAGCGGGACGCGGCCCGGCGGGAAGGAGCACGGCGGGAAGGAGCCCCGGCACCCGGTCCAGGCGGGCTGGATCGCGGTGCTCCTGCTGATCGGCGCGGTGTTCCTGTGGAGCTATTACGGGACGGACGACCGGCCGGAACCTCCGGTGGCCGGACGGCAGGTGCTCCCCGCGCCCGGCGGGGAGGCCGCCGAAGGGGGCACGGAAGGAGCGGCGGAGCGTCCGGCACCGCCGGAGCGGCTCCCCGCCGACGTCCTTCCCGAGGTGTCCCCGGTCGAGGAGTGCGGGCCGGGGCGGCTCCCTCTGGGCGGCGACTGCGTGCCGCTGGCCGGCATCCGCCTTCCGGGAGCCGGCGATCAGCCCGCGGTCCCGCCCGGGTACTCCGTCACGGTGGAGTCCGGGGACACGCTCTTCGGCCTGGCCTGCCGACACCTGACGACGGTGGAGGAACTGATCGAGGTCAACGGCCTGGAGAGCACCGAGCTGCGGGTGGGGCAGAAGCTGACCGTGCCGGGCCTCCCGCTGAAGTACACCGGCCCCTGCCCCTGAGGGCGAGTCAGCGCCCGAGCTGCTTGTACCGGAAGGCGAAGTGCTCCACCGGGTTCCCCTCACATTCCCAGGGTCAGGCGGTGACCAGGCCCTGGGTGCCGCGCAGGAACGGTTCCGCCTCCTGGGAGCGTGCGGCCTTCACCAGCGCATAGGCGGCGAGGTTGTCGTCGGCCACCGCGGCGGCGTACCGGGGCCCTTCCTGCCGCCACTGCGCGACGGCGCGGTCGAGCACCGCGCCGACCCGCGGCTGCAGCCAGTACTGCTCGGCGCCCCAGCGACCGCGTGGAGCGTTGGGAAGTGGCTGCCGGACGGTCAGCGCAGAGCGGGTTCCTTCTCGCTCTCCTGCTCGCTCTCCTCGCCCTCCATGTAGACGTCGTCCACGGTGATGTTCACGTCGACGACCTCCAGACCGGTGATCCCCTCCACCGCGGAGATGACCTCCTGCCGTACCTCGTCGGCGACCTTGTGCACCCGCTCCCCGTAGTCCACCTCGACCACCAGGTCGATGGCCGTCTGCTTCTCCCCCACTTCCACGGACACCCCGCGGGTCGGGCCGGAGGGCCCGTCGCCGCTCGTGAAGCGTTCCTTGACGGCACCGATGCGCCGCGCGGGGCCCGACCCCAGATCGTGCACTCCGGGAACCTGTCGCGCGGTGATGCCCGCCGTCTTTGCGACGACGATGTCCGCGATCGTGGTGCTGCCGCGCTGCCCGTTCGAAGAATTCTGCTCCGCCATGAGTGCTGCCTCCTGGAAGCTCTCGCCGGAAAATGCCGTTACGGCTCCGTTCACGGCGGGCCGCCCGGGTGGCTCTCACGGCCGCACGGGCTTGCACCGCCACTCCTCCATCGTGCAACACCCCGGCACACTTCGCCTCCGCACGCGCGATCTCCCGCAGACGCGGAACAAAACCCCTGGTCGCCCGAGTGCCACGGGATTTTCCGGAGTGCCCCGGACAGCCCATCATCCCGGGCGGCCGGAAATGCCACGTGCCCAGACTGTTCTCCATGGCAGACCAACGTGAACAGCGCGCTCGCGGTGCGCGCGGAACGGGAAAACGGTCCGGGTCGTCCTCCCGGTCCTCCCCGGTGCGGGGTCCGGCCGGGGCCGCGCGCCGCGCCGGGCGCCGTCTCGAAGGGCTCACCGGCCACCAGGTGGAAGGGGTCTCCGCCGTGCAGCGGGACGAGAACGGCTGGCGCGTCAGCGTGGACGTGCTGGAGGTGCCGCGCATCCCGGACACCACCAGTCTGCTCGCCACCTACGAGGTCGAACTCGACCCGGACGGAAAGCTCCTGCAGTACCGCAGAGTGCGCCGCTACCGACGCGGCTCGGCCGACGACTGAGGGACCCGGTATTCCGCCGCCACCAGAGGAGAATCCTCGATGAGCACCACCACCACGTACACCGACGACATCGCCTGCGTACCGCGGGCCGGCACGCTCTACGACGTCATCGAGATCATTCTCGACCGAGGCATGGTCATCGATGTCTTTCTCCGGGTCTCCCTGGTAGGCATCGAGATCCTGAAGATCGATATCCGCATCGTGATCGCCAGCGTCGACACCTATCTGCGGTTCGCCGAGGCATGCAACCGGCTGAACCTGGAGGAGGACTCCCGCAGCCGGACGGTCCCCGAACTCTTCGGTGGCGGCGGCGCGATGAAAACGGCCGGAAAGAAGGGTGCCAAGAAGGCCGCCCAGTCCGCCGGGGACAAGGTCAAGTCGGCGATTCCCGGAATGGACGCGGACGACGAGGAGGAGGACGAGGAGAAGGAGACGGCCCCCCGCCGCCGCAGCACCGGCAAGAAGTCGCGCAGCGGATCCCGCAGCCGTCGCGGCGAGGAGGACTGACCGATGACGGACGCCACCGTCTACGTCTACGGCGTCATCAGGGCCGGCCAGGAACTCCCCGCCGGACGGTCCGGAGTCGGCTCTCCCCCGGCCCCCCTGCGGCCGCTGCCCGCAGGACGGCTCTCCGCCGTGGTCAGTTCCGCCCCGGCGGGACTTCGGGCCAGACGCCGGGACCTGATGGCCCACCAGGAGACGCTGCTCGCGCTCGCTGAGGACGGCCCCGTACTGCCGATGCGCTTCGGCATGGTCTCCCCCGACGAGGAGACCGTGGTGCGCCGCCTGTCCGAGGAGGAGGAACAGCACCTGGAGGCACTGGAACGCCTCGACGGACAGCTGGAGATGAACCTCAAGGTCTTCCCGGCCGAGGACTCCCTCGCCGATCTGGTGCGGGAGGACCCGCAGATCCGGCTGCTGCACGAGGCGTCCCGCCGCCGGCCGGGATACGAGGCGAGCCTGCGGCTCGGCGAGGCGATCGCGACCGGTCTGCACCGCCGGGCAGCCGTGGCCGCCGCCGAGGCGGTGCGCCGCCTGACCCCGAGGTCGACGGCCACGGCGGCGGGTCCGGAGGTCACCGGGTGCGTCCTCAACACCTCGTTCCTGGTCCCCCGGGACGCCGTGGCCGGATTCCGGGCGGACGCCGAGCGCTGCGCCGGCGAGCACGGCGCCCATGCCGAGATGCGGATCACCGGCCCGCTGCCCTGCTTCAGCTTCGTGCCCGACCCCTCGCGGAACGGGCAGCCCCCGCTGCGGGCAGCCGCCGGACCGTCCTGACATGGGGCTGCTTTCCGAGATCGTGCTGCTGCCCCTCGCCCCGGTGCGCGGGGTGGCCTGGATCGCCGACCGCATCGCCGACGCGGCCGAGGACCAGCTGCGCGACCCCTCACCCGTCCTCGCACGACTCGCACAGCTCAACCAGGAGCTGGAGAACGGCGAGATCGGCACGGCGGAATTCGAAAGCGAAGAAGAGAAACTGCTCGACCTGCTCGAAAGGCGGCAGAGAGCTCCGCACCGACGGGCCCGGCCCGCAACCGAATGACGGGAGAATATTGATGGACGAGACAATGAAAACCGCACTCGCGGCAGGAATCGCGGGCGGCTATCTGCTCGGACGTACGAAGAAGGCAAAGCTCGCAGTGGCCATCGCCACCTACATCGCCGGCCGCCGGTTCGGCCTCAGCCCCCAGGCACTGGCCGGCGAGGGCATGCGGCGCATCCAGGAGAGTCCGCAGTTCTCCCAGCTCACCGAGCAGGTGAGCGGGGAACTCATGGAGGCCGGCCGCAAGGCCGTGTCCGCTGCGGCCAACCGCCGTCTCGACACCCTCGCCGACTCCCTCCAGGCCTTCAACCGGACCGCCTCCGGCCGCGCCGAGGAGGACGAGGAGAAGGGCGAGGAAGAGGAAGGCGAAGGCCCGGAGGACGAGCAGGAAGAAGAAGAGGAGGAGCCCGAGGAGGAGGAAGGCGAGGAGGAAGAAGAGGGGGACGAGGAGGAAGAGGAGCCGGAAGGGGAGGAGGAGCCGGACCGGGAGGCCGCGGCGGAGGAGGGCGAGGAGGAAGAACCCGAGCCGCCCAGGGCGAGGAAGCGGGAACCGCGGGCACGGGCGGAGAAGGCCGGGAAACCGTCCAAGGAGCGGAGCAGGCCGAAGGAGAAGCCTGGCGAGAAGTCCCGCCCGGCGCGGAAGTCCACCGGCAGGAAGGCAGCCCCGGCCAAGTCCGCCAAGAAGGAAGAGGCCGGGAAGCGGGCCGGGAAGAAGACCGCCGCGAAGAAGGAGCCCGCGGACGAGCCGCGGAAGCGGACGGCGAGGAAGGCACCGTCCAGAAAGAGCACCGCGAAGAAGGCACCGGCCAAGAAGACCGCCGCGAAGAAGGCACCCGCGCAGAGGGCTACAACCAGGAAGTCCACCAGCAAGAAGTCGGCCACCAAGAAGTCGACGGCCAGGAAGTCGGCATCGAGCTCCCAGCGCCGGAGGTAGCACGTCATGGCGAAGAACGATCAGGGCGGCGGTTCGAGCGAGCTCTCCGAGAGCATGGACCGGCTGCGCTCCGAGTTCAAGGATCTCCTGGGCAACCAGGCCCAGAAGCTGGTCGAAGCGGCCGGCGGGAAGATCACCGATTTCGCCGGCAAGCTCAGCGAGTCGGCGGAAGGGGCCGGTGCGCTACCGAAAGCAGGCGCCGACATCCTCAAGGGCGAGTCCCCCGGAAAGGCACTGGCAGGAGCCGGTGCGAAGACCGTGAAGGACAAGACAGTGGGCAAGGTGAAGCAGGCCTTCGGCGGGGGCGGCGGGGACGGCGAGGAAGGAGGCAACGGCGGAGGAAAGGGCGGGAAGGGCGGGAAGAGCGGAAAGAGCGGCAGCATCAAGGTCACCAATATCGTCGAAGTCCTCGACATCGGCATGCCGCTCCGCACCGTCTACGACTACTGGACGCAGTACCAGGAGTTCAGCGACTTCACCAAGGGCGCCCAGAGCGTCACGATGAACGACGACGTCGAGAGCGACTGGAAGCTCAAGGTCGCCTTCTCCAATCGAAGCTGGAAGGCGACCGTTCAGGAGCAGATCCCGGACGACCGCATCGAATGGACCTCCGAAGGCGCGAAGGGCAGCACCCGGGGCGTGGTCACGTTCCACGAGCTCACGCCGTCCCTGACCCGCATCGTCGTGGTGGTCGAGTACTACCCGTCCGGCTTCTTCGAGAAGACGGCCAACCTGTGGCGTGCCGTGGGGCGCCGGCTGCGGCTGGACATGAAGCACTTCCAGCGCTACGTGACCCTCGTGTCCGACGAAGGGCCGGAGGGCTGGCGCGGGGAGATCCGCGACGGTGAGGTCGTCCGTACCCACGAAGAGGCCATGGAGGAAGAGGAACGGCAGAAGCAGGAGGAGGAAGGCGAAGGCGAAGAAGGCGAGGAAGAGGAAGGCGCGGAGGGGGACGAGGAAGAGGAAGAGGAAGGCCCGGAGGAAGAGGAAGAGGAAGAGGAAGGCGACGACGAAGGCGAGGAAGAGGGCGAGGAAGAGGGCGAGGACGGAGAAGAAGAGGAGGAGCCCGAAGAGGAGGGTGACGAGGACGAGGACGACGAGGAAGAGGAAGAGGAAGAGGAAGAGGACGACGGCGACGAGGAGGACTGGGACGAGGACGAGGACGAGGACGAGGACTGGGACGAGGAAGAGGACGACGAGGGGGAGGAGAAGAGGTGACGCGCACCGCTCGGGAACTGGATGTCTGCGAACCGCCGGAGACCTACGTACCGCGTCCGGCCAACCTCGCCGACATCCTGGAACGCGTCCTCGACAAGGGCATCGTCATCGCGGGCGACATCAAGGTCGACCTGCTGGACATCGAGCTGCTGACCGTCCGGATCAGGCTGTTCATCTCCTCGGTCGAGACCGCGCGGAAGGCCGGCATCGACTGGTGGGAGGCCGAGCCGGCGCTGTCCAGCCGGGCCGCCGACAACGCGCTGGCGGAGGAGAACCGGCAGTTGCGCGAACGGCTCACCGCACTGGAGCAGGCCACCGGTATCGAGTCCCCCGAACAGCCCCGGCGGCCCGGCCGCAGGAAGGAGTCCCGGTCGGCATGACGACTACGTCCTCCGCGTCCCGCGCGGCGGTGGACACCACCACCGCGGTGTACGTCTTCGCCGTCTGCCCCAGGCGGGCGGCTCCGGATCTCGCCGGGGTGCCGGGCCAGCCGGGCGGCGGCTCGGTCCGGCTGCTGCCCGCCGGGGCACTCTCCGCCGTCGTACAGGAGGTGCCCGCCGGGGAGTTCACCGAGGCAGCGCTGCACGACCGGCTTTCCGACCGGGAGGAACTGGAACTGTGTGCCAGGGCGCACCACGAGGTGGTGGCGGCGGTGGCCCGCTCGGCGGCCGTGGTTCCGCTGCCGATGGCGACGCTCTACCTCGACGAGGGCCGGGCCCGGCAGGCCGTGATCGACGACGCCCACCGCTTCGTGACGGCCCTGGACCGCATCGAGGGCCACGTCGAGTGGGGGGTGAAGGTGCACGTCGGCAACGGCGACGACGCCGGTGCCGGCACCACTTCCCGGACCGGGGGCCCGCCCCCGGGAGAGAAGCCGGCCTCCGGCCGCGCGTATCTGGACCGGGTCCGCGGGCGGCGGCAGGCGCGGGAGAACCGGGAGGAGGCCGCACTGCGGATCGCGGACCGCGTGGACGCCGGTCTGCGCGGCGTGGCGGTGGCCGCGCGCCGCCTGCGGCTGCACGGTCCCGAGGTGACCGGGAAGCACCGGCGCCAGGTCCTGAACGCCGCGTATCTCGTGGAAGCCGGGCGGGAGCGGGAGCTGCGGGAGCGGGTCGAGGCGCTGGGGCGGGAGCCGGGCTTCGGCGACGGGGTGCGGGTCGAGCTGACGGGCCCGTGGGTGCCGTACTCGTTCGCGGAGGGAGGTGCGGCCGATGGTCACGACTGAGCCGGTGCCGTGGCAGGGCGAGGAAGGCCCCTACGGGCCGATCGGTATGCCGCTGGTGGATCTGCTGGACCGGGTGCTGGCCACCGGTGTGGTGATCAGCGGCGATGTGGTGATCGCCATCGCGGAGGTGCCGCTGGTGCGGCTGTCGCTGCACGCGCTGCTGGCCTCGGTCAACGACCGGGTCCCGGCTCCCTGGGCGGACGGAGGGCCGTTGTGACGGCGGCCGGCCGGCTCGACGTCGATCCCGACAGCGTGGGACGGGATCTGGTGGCGCTGGTGCTCACCGTGGTGGAGCTGCTGCGTCAGTTGCTCGAACGTCAGGCGCTGCGCCGGGTGGACGACGGCGAGCTGTCCGATGACCAGGTGGAGCGGATCGGGACGACGCTGATGCTGCTGGAGGAGCGGATGACCGAACTGCGCGAGCACTTCGGGCTGCGGCCGGAGGATCTGAATCTGGACCTGGGTCCGCTGGGTTCGCTGTTGCCGGTGGAGTGAGCGGCGGGTTCTCCCCGCCCGCGTTCCGGCATCCCGGAGCGCGGGCGGGTCGAGGCCGTGCGGCCGGGGTCAGGATCCGGTGAGCTGGAGGAGCCTGTTGGGGGTGTTGGCGGGGACACCGGTGAGCTTGTTCACCGCCGCCGAGCTGTACAGGGCAGCCGCCACCTGGGCCGGTGTGGCCGTGGGGTTGCCGCCGAGGTGGAGCGCGGCCACGCCCGCCGCGTGCGGTGCGGCCAGGGAGCTGCCGGAGAGGGTGCTGGTGGCCTGGTCGGAGGTGTGCCACAGCGAGGTGATGCGGACTCCCGGCGCGTAGATGTTCACGGCCGATCCGTAGTTCGCGGAGGGCGGGACGCTGTCGTTGCTCGCGGTGGGCGCGACGGTGATGGCTTCGGCGACCCGGGCCGGGGAGTAGTTGGCCGCGGACGCGGCGCTGCTGCCGGAGGCGACGGTGTAGGTGATGCCGGCGCTGATGGAGTTGCGCACGGCGGTGTCCAGGGCCGCGCTGGCACCCCCGCCGATGCTCATGTTCGCGACCGCGGGACGGGCGGCGTTGGCGGTGACCCAGTCGACTCCTCCGATGACGCCGGAGATGGTGCCGGAGCCGTTGGCGTTGAGGACCTTCACCGAGACGACGCGCGCCTTCTTGGCGACTCCGTGCTGGGTGCCGCCGATGATGCCCGCCACATGGGTGCCGTGGCCGTTGCCGTCGGATCCGTCACCGCCGAAGGCGTCGTGGCCGGGGACGGCCCGGCCGCCGAAGTCCTGGTGGCTGTAACGGATTCCGGTGTCGATCACGTACACCGAGACGCCCCGGGCGGCGTGTGCGGGGTAGGTGTACTTGCCGTCCAGGGGCAGGTCGGGCTGGTCGATGCGGTCCAGTCCCCAGGAGGGCGGGTCGTACTGGGTCTCGGTGGCCAGCCGGACAACGGCGTCCTGCTCGACCAGGCGGACGGCGGGGTCGGCGGCGATCCGGCGGGCCTGCCGCTCGGTGGCCTCGATCGCGTAACCGCCCAGGGCGCTGTCCCAGCGTTCGGTGACCCGCACGCCGTAGCGGGCGGCGAGCCGTGTCTCCTGGGCGGCCACGGCCTGGGCGTCGGTGTCGTGCAGAAGGACGAGATAGCTGCCGGCGACAGCCCCCGGGGCGTTCGCGCCGCTGATGGTGCCGAGGCGTTCGGACTGTTCGGCGGCGGTGGCCGCCAGGGGCGCGCCTGCCCCGAGGCAGAGGGCGGCGATCAGTGCCGCCACGGCGGTGCCGGATCTGCGGCGGACCGTTCTGCTGAGCGTCATGAAGGGGTCTCCTCATTCGCGGTGGTGCCCGGACGAGAACTGCGATTGCCCCGAACATGACAAACTCTGCCGGGCTGGGTCCGCCCGGCAGGGCCGCGCGGGGCGCCGTCGCCGGTCCAGAGTGGCGCAGCCGCTCCCGCCCGGCAAGGCCGCGGACCGGCCTTGCCGGGTCTCACCGTCCACGAAGGCACCACGCCGGGCGCGTGCCGGAACGCGTGGGCGGGGCCGGCCGGGCAAGGATGAGAAGCATGCTGCTGGCCGAGATCGCGCAGACCTCCCGGGAGATCGCCGCCACCACCGCCCGCTCGCGGAAGGTGGCCGCACTCGCCCGGCTGTTCCGTGCCACCGGGCCCGACGAGGCGCCGGTGGTGATCACCTATCTGGCCGGCCGGCTGCCGCAGCGCCGGACCGGGATCGGATGGCGGGCGCTGAGCCGGCGCCCCGCGCCCACCGCCGCACCCCGGCTGACCGTCCTGGACGTGCACCGGGCCCTGGACCGCATCGCCGCGCTCTCCGGCAGGGGATCGGGCACCGCGCGCGGCGAACTGCTGGAGGAACTGCTGGGCACCGCCACCGAGGAGGAGCAGGACTTCCTGGTCCGGCTGATCGGCGGGGAGCTGCGGCAGGGGGCGCTCGACGCGCTCGCCGTCGAAGGACTGGCGGCGGCGGTGGAGGCGGACCCCGGCGAGGTGCGCCGGGCCGTGATGCTGGGCGGCTCACCGGGCGCTGTCGCCGAGGCGCTGCTGGCCCGCGGACCGGAGGCCCTGGCGGACTTCCGTCTCGAGGTGGGCCGGCCGGTGCAGCCGATGCTCGCGCAGAGCGCGAAGAGCCTGGGCGAGGCGCTGGACCGGCTGGGGCCGTGCGCCGTCGAGGAGAAACTGGACGGCATCCGGGTTCAGGTGCACCGGGACGGACAGCGGGTGCGGGTGTGGACCCGCACCCTGGACGAGATCACCGGCCGGCTGCCGGAAGTGGTCCGGGCGGCCCGGGAACTCACGGCGGACCGGGCGGTGCTGGACGGAGAGGTCATCGCACTGGACGCCGACGGCCGGCCCCGGCCCTTCCAGGAGACCTCCGCCCGGGTCGGTTCACGGCTCGATGTCGCCGGCGCGCAGGCGACCGCGCCGCTCTCGCCCGTCTTCTTCGACCTGCTGGCGGTCGACGGCCGCGATCTGCTGGATCTTCCCGTCCACCGGCGGCACGCCGAACTGGCCCGGGTGGCACCCGCACCCCGGCGGGTGCGCAGGCTGGTGGTGGAGGACCCCGCGGATACCGCCTCCCGCCACGCGGCCGAGGAGTTCGCCGCCGAGGTCCTGGCGCGCGGACACGAAGGAGTCCTGGTCAAAGCGCTGGACGCGCCCTACGGCGCGGGGCGGCGCGGCGCGTCCTGGCTGAAGGTGAAGCCGGTGCACACCCTGGATCTGGTGGTGCTGGCCGCCGAATGGGGACACGGCCGGCGGGCCGGGAAGCTCTCCAATCTGCACCTGGGCGCCCGCGGGCCGGACGGCGGCTTCGTCATGCTCGGCAAGACCTTCAAGGGCATGACGGACGCGATGCTCGCCTGGCAGACCGGGCGGCTGCGGGAACTGGCGGTCGACGAGGAGCCGTGGGGCGTGCGGGTCCGCCCCGAGCTCGTGGTGGAGGTCGCCTTCGACGGCGTGCAGCGCTCGACCCGTTACCCGGCGGGGGTCACACTCCGCTTCGCCCGGGTGCTCCGCTACCGCGAGGACAAGACGCCCGCCGAGGCGGACCCGGTCGACAGCGTTCTCGCTCTGCGCGGCTGACCCGTCGGACCGTCCCCCTGAGCGGGGCCCGGACAAGGCGCTCATGGAGGGGAGCTCCCCCCTTTCCGCAACGAACGCCCCCTTTCTGCCGTTTCACGCCCCTGTGCACTCCGACGCGCCGTCCCGCGAGAGAGTGGGAGCGAAAGCCCCATGGCGGCACATACACCCCAACCTCCGGTGATCTTGGGGCAGTCGTGGCCCATTCGTTAGCTTCTGCGGGCAACTATCGCGAGTCGTGGACCATCCTTATCAGTGGATGACACCGACCTCTGGGGGTACCACCGATGCGCTCCGCGTTGTTCCGCAGATCCCTCGCGGGATTCGCCGCCGCTGCCGTGCTGATGACCGGCTGCGGCTCACAGGGGGCTGACGACCCCTCCGCGGCCGAGCGCAGCGCTGCCCCCTCGCCGGAACCCGCCAGCGCGGAGAGCTCCCCCGAACCCGAGGAGACCGAGCCGGAGGAGGAGATCGTCCTCGAATTCGGCGACAACTCCGAGCAGGTCCGCGAACTCCAGGCCCGTCTCAAGCAGGTGGACCACTTCGCCGGCGAGCCCACCGGCTACTACGGCGACGTGACGGTCGGCGCCGTGTCGCAGTACCAGGAGGCCGGCGACCTGGAGGTCTCCGGCACCGTCTACGAGAGCACCTGGGCCGCCCTGACCGCCGAGACCACCGAGCCCACCCGGGACGAGATGTACCCGAAGAAGCTCGTCATGGGGTACGGCGAGAACTCCGACAAGGTCCGTGAACTCCAGGCCCGCCTGGGGCAGCTGGGACACTTCGACGACAACCCCACCGGCTACTACGGCGAGGTGACCGCCTCGGCGGTGTCGGCCTACCAGCGGGCGGCCGGCCTGGAGGTCTCCGGCACGGTCTACGAGCCCACCTGGGACAAACTGGTCTCGCAGACGGCCAAGCCGTCCAGGGACGACATGTTCCCGCCGATCGAGGTGCCCGAGGTACCGACCGCCACGCCCGCCGGGCTGGACGAACGCTGCATGACCGGCCGGGCACTGTGCATCTCCAAGTCGACGAACACCCTGTCCTGGGTGGTGGACGGCAAGGTCCGCAGCACCATGGACGTCCGGTTCGGCACGGAGGAGTACCCCACCCGCGAGGGCCAGTTCACCGTCTACTGGAAGTCCCGCCACCACCACTCCACGCTGTACGACTCCCCGATGCCGTACGCGATGTTCTTCGACGGCGGCCAGGCCGTGCACTTCTCGGAGAACTTCGCCGCCAACGGCTACAACGGCGGGTCCTACGGGTGCGTCAACGTCCGTGACGAACCGGCGCTCGCCAAGCTCTTCGACGAGGTCCGCGAGGGCGACAAGGTGGTCGTGCACTGGTGACCGCTCCCGGCACACCACCCCCGCCACCGGAGGGCCGGCCAACGCCTTCGCCCGGGAGGGGCGGGCGTCGGGCTCGCTGACCGCCTCGCAGGTCGCGGCCGAGGTGGGCTGACCGCGCGTTCCGCGGGTCCCGGGCGGCCGGCGGCTCCGCCCGGAAAGCCCTCCGGGGCCCGCGGGGGCGCGGCACACTGGAGTCATGTGCAGAAGCATCAAGACGCTGCGGGCGCCCGCGACCCCCGACGTCACCGAGGACGACATCACGGCCGCCGCACTGCAGTACGTCCGGAAGGTGTCCGGATTCCGGGCCCCGGCCGCTCACAACCGGGCCGTCTTCGACGAGGCGGTCGAGGCGGTGACGGAAGCCACCCGGCGGCTGCTGGACGGGCTGGAGGTGCGCGGTCGGCACTGAGCGGGCAGAATACCCGGCCGTGCCCGATTCGTCCCGCGAAACCGGGGTACCCGCGACACCAACGGGGCCCACGGGAGAGAGGAGACGACGATGACCGAGCACAACAGCGGTGATCGCGGCACCACCGACAAGATCAAGGGCAAGGCCAAGGAGATGGCCGGCAAGCTCACCGGTGACAAGCGCAAGGAGACCGAGGGCAGGACCGACCAGGCCAAGGGCGACACGAAGGAAACCTTCGACGACGCCAAGGGCAAGGCCAAGGGGGTCGGCGACTCACTCCGGGACCGCGACCGCGGCAGCGACGAGCGGTTCTGACGACGCGCTCCTTTCCGCAGGCGGACGGCCCGTCCCCGGCACCGGCCGGGGACGGGCCGTCCGCCTGTGCCGCTCCCGGCACCGGCTCAGTGCGTGGTGAGGATGCGCCCCGCGCTGCGGCTGCGCAGTTCCTCCAGAGCGTCGTGCTGCCGCTGCGCGCGCTCCTCCAGCCGGGCCAGCCGCTCGTCGTCCAGGCGCGGCTCGTGCTCCGCCAGCGTGCGCAGCGTCCGCCACAGCGCCTGCTTGCCCTCCACTCCCAGCATCAGCGTCTCCAGTTCGAGCACGAAGCTGAGCGGGGAGCGGTTCATCACCCGTCCGTTGAGCTTCAGACGCCCCGCCTTCTCCGCGGCCCACCCCGCGTAGACCTTGGCGCGGCGCGGGGTGATGTCCAGCGCGTGCATCATCTCCAGCAGGTCGTCCCGGTCTTCCGCGATCTCCTTCGCGACGGCGCCCAGCGGCTCGCCCAGCCGCGACTCGGCTTGCTGCCGGGCGAGCCTGCGCGCCAGTTCGATGCCGCTGGTCGATCCGGCCAGGTGGTCGTTGAGATAGATGCTCAGCAGTTTCTCCATGGCGGGCGGGTACCCCCTCCTTCCCCGGTTAGCACGGCTTCGCGCAGAACACCCGCATGAACACTTTCGAGGGGTCTTTGCGCTCTTCTGTTGCCCGTAGTCCCGGCGCGGCGACACAGTGTCGTTGCCGTCGGCCGGTGGGACGCCCCCGTCCGCCGCGGCCTCGGGGAGGAGCGCCATGGAGCACCGGGCCGGAGCAGGTGAGGCAGCCCCCGGGCCGTTCGGGGGCACCGGCCGCCCGCCGCGTCGGGTCCCGGTATGCCGGCCGACATGACGTTCGCCGTCCTGCCGGACGGGGACGGCGCGGGTGGCCGGGCCGACGGCCTGGAACAGACGCCGGCCTGCGGGACATGGCTGCACGAGGTGCCGGACGTACCGTGGCCGTGGTTCTGACGGCCCGTCAGTCATTCCCGCGGCCACCTGTCGCAGAGGGCCGCTACGGATTGACGGGCGCCAGGAGGTGTCAGAAGGCCCCTTTCATGACACTCGGGGGCCGGCGGAGACAACCGACCCGGAGGTGCACATGAATCCGAGAGTTCTGGCCGTGGCCTACGCGGCGTGGCGCTGGTTCCGGCGGAGAAGGGCCGGGCGGCAGGGGCCCGAGCGCGTCCGGCGGTTCTGACCGTGAGTCCCGGGCGGCGGGCCCGGACGCGGCGGCCGGCGCGGATGCGGCCGCCGCGTCCGGGCCCGTGGCCCGCCCGCCTCAGGGAAGCCGGGCGAGTTCGTCGGCGAGGTCGTCGAGCCCCAGGGAGCCCATGGACAGCGCCGCCATATGCCAGGCCTTGAGGTCGAAGCCCGCGCCGCGGGCCGCCCGGGCGGCCTCCCGGCCCTTCAGCCAGGCCCGCTCCCCGAGCTTGTAGCTGATCGCCTGGCCCGGCATGCCGAGGTAGCGCACGATCTCGGAGTCGATGAAGGCGGGCTCACGTCCGCTGTGGGCGGCGAAGAACTCCCGGGCCAGCCCGGGGGTCCACACCTCGCCCGGATGGAAGGCCTCCCCCTCCGGGATCCGCAGCCCCAGGTGCATGCCGATGTCGATGATCACGCGGATCGCCCGCATCATCTGGGCGTCCAGATAGCCCATCCGGTGTCCGGGGTCGGTGAGGAAGCCCAGCTCGTCCATCAGCCGCTCGGAGTACAGCGCCCACCCCTCCGTGGTCGCGCTGACCGACCCGGCGCTCACCTGGAAGCGGGAGAGCCGGTCGGCGAGGTGCACCCACTGCGCGAGCTGGAGATGGTGGCCCGGCACGCCCTCGTGGTACCAGGTGCTGACCAGGTTCCACACCGGAAAGCGGGTGGCCCCCAGGGTGGGCAGCCAGGTCCGGCCCGGCCGGGAGAAGTCCAGCGAGGGACGGGTGTAGTAGGGGGCGGCGGCGCTCCCCGGGGGCGCGATCATCGCCTCGACGGTCCGCAGCGGCTCGGCGAGGTCGATGTGGGTGCCGTCCAGGGCATCCATCGCCTCGTCCATCAGACGCTGGAGCCAGGCCCTGATCTCCTCGGCTCCATGGACCGCCTCACCGTGCTCGTCGAGGTGGCGCATGGCCTCCAGCGGGGTGGCCCCGGGCAGGATCTGCCCGGCGGCCGCCCTCATCTCGGCGGCCAGCCGGTGGTACTCCTCCCAGCCGTAGGCGTAGGCGTCCTCCAGGTCGAGGTCGGCCCCGGTCCACCGGCGGGCGTGCAGGGCGTAGCGGTCGCGGCCCACGGCGTCCGGGGTGCCCTCGGCGGCCGGCAGATAGCCGTCTGCCAGGTAGCCGCGGAGTCCGGCCAGGGCCTCGCTCGCCATGGCTGCCGCGCCCTTGAGCTCCTCCTGCTGCTCCGCCGGCCCGGCGGAGACGAAGCCGGTGAACCAGTCGGCGGCCAGCCAGGAGTCGATCTGCTCCACGACCGTGGCGGCCTGCCGGGGCGCGGCCGGCAGGCCCCGGGCGGCGCCGGTCTCCAGGGTGGTGCGGTAGCCGTCGAGCGCCGACGGCATGTTGCGCAGCCGCCTGGCGATGACCGCCCAGTCCTCCCCGGTGGCGGCGGGCATCATCAGGAAGACCGAGCGCAGCAGCTGGACGGGGGAGAAGAGGTTGCTCACGTGGCGGAGGTTCTCCCCGGCGGCGTCGAGCGCGAGGGAGGAGTCCAGGCGTTCGCGGAGCAGCCGGGCGGCCCGGCGCTCGTTCTCCGGGAAGCCTCCGTCCCTCTCGGCGGCCTTTTCCGCGGCGGTCAGCTCGGCAAGGGTGGCGCGTTCGGCATCGGCCTTGGCCCGGTAGCCGTCGGGCGAGTAGTCCGGCAGGTCGTCGGTGCCGGGCCGGATGCCCAGGGAGGTGCGGACGATCGGGTCGAGGTCGGCAAGGGTCTCGACATAGCGGTCGGCTATGCGGCGGGGTGCGGATTCGGTGGACTCCATCGGGCCATCCTGCAAGATCCCCCGGCGGGCGGGGAAGGCGACGGCCGTGCCGTTTCGCGGCGGATCCGGGACACTGGAGAGGGATACCCAGGGGGGTATTTGACAGCCCCCTGGAGAAGGGGTTACCTTCGGGGCAGAGATACCCCAGGGGGTATCAACAGGAGGAGCATCCGGCATGGATCGTGACGTGGATCCCCAGGCGTTCGAGGCAGCCCCTGGCTGCCGGGACGAGGGCGCCGCCGTCCGGACGCACCCCCACGGCACTCAAAGGCCGGGACCGTTGCGGCGGCCCGTCCGGGCCCGTCCGCTCCCCGGGCAGGCCCGGACGCGCGACCGCACCGTGACCCGGCCGCCCCTCGACCCCGACGTCCCACCGCACACCACAGAGGTGCGGCCCACCCATCCGGAGGTTTCCGTGTTCTTCGCCCAGTACTACCTCGACTGCCTGTCCCACGCCTCGTACATGATCGCCGACGAGAAGACGGGCAAGGCCGTCGTCGTCGACCCGCGCCGGGACGTGACCGAGTACCTGGCCGACGCCGACGCGCACGGCTTCACCATCGTCGGCGTCATCAACACCCACTTCCACGCCGACTTCATCGCCGGCCACCTGGAGATGGCCGCCCGCACCGGCGCCTGGATGGGCTACGGCCGCAAGGCCGAGACCGAGTACCCGATCCGCAAGTTCGCCGACGGCGAGCGGGTCAGCCTCGGCGACGTGACCCTGGAGATCATGGAGACCCCGGGCCACACCCCCGAGTCCATCAGCGTGCTGGTCTACGAGAAGGCCGACGACGAGACCGCCTACGGTGTGCTGACCGGAGACGCGCTGTTCATCGGCGACGTCGGCCGACCGGACCTGCTGGCCTCCCTCGGCGTGACCGCCGACGAGCTCGGCCGGATGCTCTACGACAGCGTCCAGCGCAAGCTGATGTCGCTGCCCGACAAGGTGCGCGTCTTCCCCGCCCACGGCGCCGGCTCCGCCTGCGGCAAGAACCTCTCCACCCAGCGGCAGTCCACCATCGGTGAGCAGCGCGCCACCAACTACGCCTGCGCCCCGATGTCCGAGGAGGACTTCCTCGCGGTGGTGACCGCGGGCCAGCCCCCGGCCCCGGCCTACTTCGTCTTCGACGCCACCCAGAACCGCAAGGAGCGCGAGCTGTACGACCCGTCCTCGGGGATGCGCCCGCTGTCCGCCGCGGAGTTCCTGGCCCGTCGCGACGCCGGTGCCGTGGTGGTCGACGCCCGCAGCCCGCAGGACTTCGGCACCGGTCACCTGCGGGGGGCGATCAACGTCCCCGCCGACGGCCGGTTCGCCGAGCAGGCCGGCACGGTCGTCTCCCCCGGCCGGGAGATCGTGGTCATCGCCCCGCAGAACCGCGAGGAGGAGATCGTCACCCGGCTGGCCCGCATCGGTCTCGACCAGGTCACCGGCTACCTGCGCGACCCGGAGTCCGCGCTCGGCGAGATGGCCGACGAGGTGGCCCCGGCCAGCCGGCTGACCGCCGACCAGCTCCGCACCGCGCTCCAGGGCGAGAACCCGCCGCTGGTCATCGACGTCCGCTCGTGCAGCGAGCGGGAGGCCGGCTTCATCGAGGGCTCGGAGCACATCGCCCTCAACGAGCTGCCCGGCCAGGTCGGTGAACTGCCCCGGGACCGCGCGCTGGTCGTCCACTGCGCGGGCGGACACCGCTCGTCCATCGCCGCCAGCGTGCTGCGGCACCACGGCTTCGAGGACGTCTCCGACGTGCTCGGCGGCTACGGGGCCTGGGCAGTGCTGACCGCACCCGCCCACGCCTGACCCGCCCGGCGGGCGGGGGGGGGGGGGGGNCCTCCCGAGCCGGACGGGCCACGGCCTCCGGCTCCCGCCGGAAACGGAGGCCGTCACATCGACCCCCACACCGGACCCCTCACCTCTCAGGAGAGCACCCCGTGACTGACAAGACCATGGACGTCGCAGCCGTCCGCACCCTGATCGACAGCAACCCCGACGTCCTGCTGGTGGACGTCCGCACGCCCGGCGAGTACGAGAGCGCCCACATCGCCGACTCCATCAACCTGCCGCTGGACCAGGTCGACCCGCACCTGCAGCAGATCGTCGCCGACGCCGGCGGCAAGATGGTGCTGATCTGCCAGTCGGGCAACCGCGCCGGCCAGTGCCAGTCCAAGCTGGAGGCCGCCGGCATCAAGGACGCCGTGGTCATGACGGGCGGCATGAACGCCTGGTCCTCGGCCGGCGCCCCCGTCGTCCGCGGCCGGGAGCGCTGGGAGCTGGAGCGTCAGGTGCGCCTGGTCGCGGGCAGCATCATCCTGGTGGCCATCGTCGCCTCCCTGTGGTGGCCGGCCGCCCGGTTCGTCGCCGGATTCGTCGGCGCCGGGCTGACCTTCGCCGCGGTCACCAACACCTGCGCGATGGGCATGATGCTGACCAAGCTGCCCTACAACCGGCCCTCCAAGCCCGTGGACGTCAAGGCTTCCCTGGCCCGGATGCGCCGGAGGGGAGTGAAGGCATGAGCGACACCGCTCAGGCCTACCCCAAGCAGCGGCGGACCGGGGCAGCCCGGTTCCTGCCGCTGCTGGGGTGGCTCCCCGAGTACAACGGCCGGTACCTGAGGCACGACCTGATCGCCGGCCTGACGGTCGCGGTGATGCTGGTCCCGCAGAGCATGGCGTACGCCGCGCTCGCCGGGATGCCGCCGGTCACCGGGCTCTACGCCGCGGTCGTGCCGCTGCTGGTCTACGCCATGTTCGGCACCTCCGGCTCGCTGGCGGTCGGCCCGGTCGCGATCACTGCGCTGATGACCAGCGCCGCACTGGCGCCGCTGGCCGGCGGGGACCCCGGCCGCTACGCGGCCCTGGCCGGGCTGCTCGCCCTCCTGGTGGGTGCGATCCAGCTGGCCATGGGCGTGCTGCGGCTGGGTGCGGTGGTGAACTTCATGTCCCACTCGGTGCTGGCCGGCTTCACCTCGGCGGCGGCGATCATCATCGCGGCCAGCCAGGTCAAGGACCTGCTGGGGCTCGACGCCGAGCGGGCGGAGGGCTTCCCGGAGATCGTCTCCTCGGTCTGGCACGCGGCCGGCACCGCCCACGGGCTGACCGTCGTGATCTCGGTGGTGAGCATCGCCGGCCTGGTGCTGCTGAAGCGTTTCTGGCCGAAGCTGCCGGGCGCGCTGCTGGTGGTGGCCGGTGTGACCGCGGCCAGCGCCATGCTGTCCTTCGGCGACCGGGGGGTGAGCATCCTCACCGATGTGCCCAGCGGACTGCCCATGCCGGCCCTGCCGACGCTGTCCGCCCAGGACGTCACCGCGCTGCTGCCCGCCGCGCTGGCCATCGCCCTGGTCGCGTACATGGAGGGCATCGCGGTGGCCAAGGCCCTGGCCGCGAAGTCCAAGCAGCAGGTGAACCCCGACACCGAACTCGTCGCGGTCGGCGCGGCCAACGTCTCGGCCGGCATGTTCGCGGCGTTCCCGGTGGCCGGTGGCTTCTCCCGCAGCGCGGTGAACTTCTCGGCCGGCGCCCGGACCCCGTTCGCCACCGTCGTCACCGCCCTGGTGGTGGCACTGACCGCGCTCCTGCTGACCCCCGCCTTCTACCACCTGCCCAAGGCGGTGCTCGGCGCGATCATCGTGGTGGCCGTCGTCGGACTGATCGACGTCAAGAGCGCGGCCGGCGCCTGGCGGACCCGGCGGGTGGACGGCATCGCCCTGGGCATCACCTTCGTGGTGACGCTGCTGGCCGGTGTGGAACCCGGACTGGCCGCCGGAGTCGCGTTCAGCCTGGCGGTCTTCCTGTGGCGGTCCTCGCGCCCGCACCAGGCGGAACTGGGCCGGGTGCCCGGGACCGACACGTTCCGCAACGTCGCCCGGTACAGCGGGCTCACGACCGACCCGCACATCGCGGTCGTCCGGGTGGACGGACCGTTCTACTTCGCCAGCGCCCAGCAGGTCGAGGACTCGCTGACCGGTCTCGTGGAGGAGCGGCCGGAGCTGCACACGCTGGTGCTCGACGCGAGCGCCGTCAACGACGCCGACGCGGACGGCGCGCACGCGCTGGCCGAGCTGCGGGAACGTCTCGGTGACCGTGGTATCACGCTGCGTCTGGCGACCGTACGAGGTCCTGTCAGAGACCTTCTGACCAGGGCCGGAGTGTGGCAGTCTCTGCGCGAAGCGAACCAGGTCCACCCCGACGTCGCCGCGGCGGTCAGTGCCGCCGGTGGCTTCGGCCGGTCCTCCGGCTCCGGTACCCGGTCGCCGTCACCCACCCAGGAGGTGTTCTGAGGTGCCGCACCGTTTCGCGACCATGCTCACCTGTATCGACGGCCGGATCCAGGCCCCGCTCAGCGAGTGGGCGAAGTCCCACCTGGAAGTCGACTACGTCGACACCGTCACCGAGCCCGGCCCGGACTCGGCGATCGGCTCGCTCGGCGAGGAAGGGCTGGCCGCCCTGGTGGCCAAGGTCCGTGTCTCCCAGCGGGCGCACGGCAGCGGGGTCCTGGTGGTGGCCGGGCACTCGGACTGCGCCGGGAACCCGGTCGCCGACGAGGAGCACCACCGCCAGCTCCGGCAGGCCGCGACACAGCTCGCCGCCCTGCTGCCGGACCTGAGAATCATCGCGCTGCACGCGGGCCAGTGCGGTGAGGACTGCTGGCTTCCGGTCGTGGTCACCGAGATCACCCCCTCCGCCGTGACCGCCTGAGCCCGCCCGGCCGGCTGCTGCCGGCCGGTCCGGGCGCCGTCCCGGCCCCATTCCCTGTCCATCCGTGCGCACCGGCTTCCGGTGCGCACTCCCGCTTATATACCCCTAGGGGTATACTGGATATCGGACATACCGCCCCAGAGGCAACCCAAGGAGCACACCATGAAAGTTGAGCAGGAAACCACCGCGGCCGTGCTGAACCGGCTGCGCAGAGCCCAGGGCCAGCTGTCGGGCGTCATCACCATGCTGGAGGAGGGGCGCGAGTGCGAGGACGTCGTCACCCAGCTGGCAGCCGTCTCCAAGGCACTGGACCGGGCCGGGTTCAAGATCCTGGCGGGAGGGATGCGTCAGTGCCTGACCGAGGAGCAGCAGCACAACAAGCCGCCCATGAGCCAGGAGCAGCTGGAGAAGCTCTTCCTCACCCTCGCCTGACGCCCTCCCCACCCTCCCGCACCGCGCCGGCGTCCGCCGCACCGGCCTCCCGCGCCCGGCGCCGGCAGTACGCCAGCGCCTGTTCGGTGGACGCCAGCAGCTCCGGGTCCTCCTTCTCCCGCCGCAGCCACAGCGCCTCGGTCAGCAGCCGCTCCGCGGCGGCGAAGTCCCCGGCGTCCGTCCGGTGCTTGCCCATGTGCTGCAGGGCGAAGTCGGTCACCTCCGGACACCGCTCCCGGGCCAGCCACAGCGCCCGCCGGTAGCACGGCCACGCGGCGGCGAGATCGCCGCCGTAGCGGTGGGCGTCCCCCAGATTGATCAGCACGGCCACCTGCCGTCGCGGCGCGTCCTCCCCCTCGCACAGCCGCAGCGCCTCGGTCAGCAGTTCCTCTGCCTCGGCCAGCTCGCGCAGCACCAAGTGCCCCACGCCTGCCCGGCGCAGCAGGCCCACCGTCACCGTCCCCGCCTTCCGGGCCTCCGCCACCTCCCGGTCGAGCCCGGCCACCAGCTCCCGGTAACGCCCGGGATCCGCCGGTACCATCCGCTGCTCCGCGTCGAAGACCGCGCCCTCGCCCACTGTTCCTCCCCTCTGCCGCGGCGCGGGCCCGCCGCGCCCGGCGGCGTCTACTCCCGGGTGACGCGCAGCTTGGACTGCCCGTGCGGGAGCTTCTCCCAGTCCTCCATGAACCGCGCGGTCAGCCCGTGCCCGCGGGCGAGCGTGACCAGCGTCTCGGTGCGGTAGTAGAAATCCTCGCGCAGCACGTGGTGCTCCCGGCCCTCGGTGCGGTCGAAGGTGAAATCGAAGAAGCCGTCCGGGGCCAGCACCCGGCCGACGTTGGCCAGACACTCGTCGATCACCTCGACGGGGGAGTGCGAGAAGACGCTGTGCGCGTGCACCACGTCGAAGTGGCCCGCCGGCAGGAAGTCGAGCTTCAGATCACCGGTGAGGGTGAGGTGCGGCAGCCTGCCCTGCAGCCCGTAGGCGGTGAGCGTCTCCTTCGCGCTGATCAGGATGTCGGGGGAGATGTCGATGCCGTAGTAGTGCCCCGGCTCCAGATGCTCGATGAACCGCCAGCCGGCCCGCAGATTGCCGCAGCCGATGTCCAGCATCCGGTGCTCGGGACGCAGACCGTGCTCGATCAGATAGTCGAACTGCATCTGCCCCAGGGCCAGCCAGCGGTCATGACTGCGGCTTCCCACGGCTGCCCGCGGGTCCCGCTCGGTGTCCGCGGCCATCACGGCACGGTAGTACGCCACGTGGTCGCCGCGGTGCTTCAGGCGCAGCCAGCCGTCCCGGGCGGTGCGCCGCAGATACGGGGTGATCCGGTCCGGATGGCGGATGGCGTAGCGGACCTTGTGCGTGAGAGCGGCCCGGTTCACGGCAAGCCGGGCGGCCTTCCGCGGCAGGGGGCGGGCGGGCTCGGGGGCGGCGGACTGTGCGGAGGTGTCCTGCATGTCGGGCTCCGGGGGTGCTGTCCGGTGGATGGCCGTCCTTCCCAGCTTGCGTCACTCTCGCACGATCCTCCGGAAGGCGCGCAGACGAACGGGTCCCCTCCCTCTCCGGACCTCGCCCCCCGGCAACTCCTCCATCCCGGAACTCACGTCCGGTACAAGGACGTTGACTGCTCGCACGGAACAACGAGCACTATGAGGAGAGCCATGTCCCTGTGGAACCGCATCAAGGACTCCACGCAGAACATGCAGTCCCAGCTGATCGCGAAGAAGAACGATCTGAAGAGCGGGGCCTTCCGGGACGCGAGCATGGCCATGTGCGCTCTGGTCTCGGCGGCCGACGGCTCGGTCGACCCCGCCGAGCGGCAGCGGGTGGCGGCACTGATCTCGACCAACGAGGTGCTGGGCAACTTCCCCGCCGATGATCTGCGGCAGCGGTTCGAGGGCTACCTGGACAAGCTGGCCGCCGACTTCGACTTCGGCAAGGTCAGCCTCATGCAGGAGATCGCCAAGGTGAAGAAGAAGCCGGCCGAGGCCCGGGCCGTGGTCCAGATCGGCATCATCATCGGCGGCGCCGACGGCGACTTCGACGACGACGAGAAGCAGGTCGTGCGCGAGGTGTGCTACGCGCTCGACCTCCCGCCGGCGGAGTTCGACCTCTGACGGGACCGGACCGGCGACGGCCCCCGCCGCGGGAACGCGAGGCGTCCCGGACGGGGGCCGTCCACGCTCCGGTGCCCGCCGTCCGGCGACGGCGGCGGGCCGGGCGGCCTCAGCCGGTCTTCGGCGGCGTGCGCAGCGAGAGGTGGAGCTCCCGCAGCCGGGCCTCGTCCACCCCGCTGGGCGCGCCCATCAGAAGGTCCTGGGCGTTGCCGTTGAGCGGGAAGGCGATGGTCTCCCGGATGTTCGGCTCGTCGGCCAGCAGCATCACGATCCGGTCGATGCCCGGCGCGATGCCGCCGTGCGGCGGGGCGCCGAAGCGGAAGGCGCGCAGCATGCCGCCGAACTCCCGCTCCACCTCCTCGGCCGAGTAGCCGGCGATGCCGAAGGCCTTGTACATGACCTCCGGCTCGTGGTTCCGGATGGCTCCGGACGACAGCTCCACGCCGTTGCAGACGATGTCGTACTGCCAGGCCAGGATGTCCAGCGGGTCCTTGTTCTCCAGGGCCTCCAGGCCGCCCTGCGGCATGGAGAACGGGTTGTGGGAGAACTCGATCGCGCCGGTGTCCGGGTTCTTCTCGAACATCGGGAAGTCCACGATCCAGCAGAACCGGAAGACGCCCTCGTCGAAGTGCCCGGCCCGCCGGGCGGCCTCCACCCGGACCGCGCCCATGACGGAGGACACCTCGTCGAACTCACCGGCGCCGAAGAAGACCGCCGTGCCGGGCCCGGCGTCCAGCGCCGACAGCAGCGCGGCGGTGTCCTCCGCGGTGAGGAACTTGGCGATCGGGCCGGTCAGCGAGGAGTCCTCGCCGACCCGCACCCAGGCCAGGCCCTTGGCGCCGTGCTCGACGGCGAACTCACCCATCTGGTCGAAGAACTTGCGCGACTGCCCGGCGGTGTCCGGCACCGCGAGGGCGCGCACGTGCTTCCCGGCGAACGCCTTGAAGCCGGAGTCCGCGAAGATCTCCGAGACGTCCACCAGCTCCAGACGGGCCCGCAGGTCCGGCTTGTCACTGCCGTACTTCAGCATCGCCTCCCGGAACGGGATGCGCGGGAAGGGCGAGGTGACGTGCCGGCCGCCGCCGAACTCCTCGAACAGGTCGGTCATCACCTTCTCGATGACCGAGAAGACGTCCTCCTGCTCGACGAAGCTCATCTCCATGTCGAGCTGGTAGAACTCGCCCGGCGAGCGGTCGGCGCGGGCGTCCTCGTCCCGGAAGCAGGGCGCGATCTGGAAGTAGCGGTCGAAGCCGGCGATCATCAGCAGCTGCTTGAACTGCTGCGGCGCCTGCGGCAGCGCGTAGAACTTGCCGGCGTGCAGCCGGGAGGGCACCAGGAAGTCCCGGGCGCCCTCGGGCGAGGTGGCCGAGAGGATCGGGGTCGCCAGCTCGTTGAAGCCCAGGGCGGACATCTTCTCCCGGATCGAGGAGATGACGGCCGAGCGCAGCATGATGTTGCGGTGCATCCGCTCCCGGCGGAGGTCCAGGAAGCGGTACTCCAGGCGCCGCTCCTCGTTGACCCCGTCGTCGGCGTTGATGGTGAAGGGGATCTGCTCGGCGCCGCCCAGCACCTCGACCTCCCCGACCTCGACCTCGATCTCGCCGGTCGGCAGCTCGGGGTTGACGTTCTCCGCGCCGCGGGCGACGACCCGGCCGTCGATCCGGACCACCGTCTCCTTGGACAGCGAGCTGAGCCGCTCGTTGGCCTCGGTGTCGGGCCGGACCACGAGCTGCACGATGCCGTAGTGGTCGCGCAGGTCGATGAAGAGGATGCCGCCCAGATTGCGCCGGTTGTGCAGCCATCCGGAGAGCCGGACATCCGTGCCGATGTTCCCGGATCGCAGCTCACCGCAGGTGTGGGACCGGTACCGATGCATCATTCATCCAAGTCGTCGGGGCAGCGCGGCCGAGAGCGGCCGAAGGGCCGTCACAGCCTACCGTCCCGCCCCGGGGCCCCGCCCGCCCGCGGCGGAGGGGCCCGACGGGTTGCCTCACGGGTCTCAGGTGTCCGTGGCCGGGGCCGTCCCCAGCCGGCCGGCCTGGAAGTCGTCGAAGGCCTTGACCAGTTCGGCGCGGCTGTTCATCACGAACGGACCGTAGTGCGCCATCGGCTCGCGGATCGGCCTGCCGCCGAGCAGGACCACCTCGAAGTTGGCGCTGCGCGAGTCCTGTGAGGCGTCGGCGCGCAGGGTCAGGGAGTCGCCGTCACCGAAGACCACCGACTGGCCCATCCGGAACGGGCGGTGTCCGGTGCCCGCCGAGCCGCTGCCCGCCAGACCGTAGGCGAGGGCGTTGAAGTCGGCGCGCCAGGGCAGCGTGAGCTCGGCGCCCGGGCTCACCGACGCGTGGATCATGGTGATCGGGGTGTGCGTGGCGCCCGGGCCGGTGTGTCCGTCGATGTCGCCGGCGATCAGCCGGAGCAGGGCGCCGCCGTCACCGGAGGCGAGCAGTTTCACCGTGCCGCCGCGGATGTCCTGGTACCTGGGCGCGATCATCTTGGCCCTGGCGGGCAGGTTCACCCAGAGCTGGAGCCCGTGGAAGAGGCCGCCGGACATGACCAGTTCCTCCGGCGGGGTCTCGATGTGCAGGAGTCCGGAGCCCGCCGTCATCCACTGGGTGTCGCCGTCGGTGATGACTCCGCCGCCGCCGTGCGAGTCCCGGTGCACGAAGGTGCCGTCGAGCAGGTAGGTGACGGTCTCGAAGCCGCGGTGCGGGTGCCACGGGGTGCCCTTCGGCTCCCCGGCCTCGTAGTCCACCTCGCCCATCTGGTCCATCATGATGAACGGGTCCAGGTAGGCGTAGTCGATGCCGGCGAAGGCCCGGCGCACCGGGAAGCCCTCGCCCTCGAAGCCTGCCGGGGCGGTGGAGACGGCGAGCACCGGCCGCGCGCCGGCGCCGGGGGCGGGTGCGGTCACCCGGGGCAGGGCGAGCGGGTTCTCCGCGGTGATGGCGGGCATGGGTCCTCCTGGGGTGGGGGGGGGTCACCGGTCGTCCAGACTAGTTGAACGGTCAACCGCCTGGAGGTCCCGATTGTTCCCGGCCGCCCGCGACGGCGATTCTCAGCCGTACATGCGGCGCATGGTGTACTCCACCATCTCCTCGACCGCCTTGGCGTCGAGCACGATCCGGTGCTCGCCCTCCATGTCGAGGGCGAAGCCGTAGCCGGTGGGCAGCAGGTCCAGCACCTCACCCCCGGTGACGGTGAAGTACCGCGACTCCTTGCCCGCGTACCGCCGCAGCTCCTTCAGCGAGGTGAAGAGCGGGATGACGGGCTCCTGGGTGGTGTTCAGGGCGAGGAACCCCGGGTTCTCGCCCCGCGGGCAGTAGATCTTCGCCGCGCAGAAGATGTCCTGGAACTCCTCGGTGGACATCGCCCCCGAGACGTACGCCCGCACCGCGTCGGCCAGCGACGGAGGCGCGGGCGGCGCCGCGGCCGGCTGCTGGGCCTGCTGCTCCGGGTACATCGGCTGCTGGCCGTACCCTGCGGGGGGCGGGGTGCCGTAGGACTGGCCCGGGTAACCGTGATGGCCTCCGTGGCCCGCCTGCTGCCCGCCGTACGAGGTCTGGTCGTAGCCGTACATGTGAGGAAGCCTACTGACTGATATCCGGGCCGTCCGGCTTGAATGTTATTACCGGCGGGTAGCATGATGGTGGTTACTTACTGGTACCTCTCTCCCACGAGCATTACGGAGTCGTCGCCATGGGGCACTACAAGTCGAATCTCCGCGACATCGAGTTCAACCTGTTCGAGGTCCTGGGCCGCGACACGGTGTACGGCACCGGTCCGTTCGAGGAGACGGACACCGACACGGCCCGCAGCGTGCTGACGGAGATCGCACGCCTGGCCGAGAACGAGCTGGCCGCTTCCTACGAGGACGGGGACCGCAACCCGCCCGTCTTCGACCCGAAGACCAACACCGCACCCCTCCCGGAATCGTTCAAGAAGAGCTACCAGGCCTACATGGACGCCGAGTGGTGGCGGCTGGGCATCGGCGAGGAGCTGGGCGGAACCGTCGCCCCGCGCTCCCTGCTGTGGGCCTTCGCCGAGACCATCCTGGGCTCGAACCCCGCCGTGTGGATGTACGCCTCCGGCCCGGCCTTCGCCGGCGTGCTGCAGGCGGAGGGCACCCCCGAGCAGCACAAGATCGCCCAGCTGATGGTGGACAAGCAGTGGGGCTCCACCATGGTGCTCACCGAGCCGGACGCCGGCTCGGACGTCGGTGCCGGCCGCACCAAGGCCGTCAAGCAGGACGACGGCAGCTGGCACATCGAGGGCGTGAAGCGCTTCATCACCTCCGGCGAGCACGACCTGTCGGACAACATCATCCACTTCGTCCTCGCCCGCCCCGAGGGCCACGGCCCGGGCACCAAGGGCCTGTCGCTGTTCGTCGTCCCGAAGTACGACTTCGACTGGGAGACCGGCGAGCTCGGCGAGCGCAACGGCGCCTACGCCACCAACGTCGAGCACAAGATGGGCCTGAAGGTCTCCAACACCTGCGAGATGACCTTCGGCGCCGAGCGTCCCGCCAAGGGCTGGCTGCTGGGCGAGAAGCACGACGGCATCCGCCAGATGTTCAAGATCATCGAGTTCGCGCGGATGATGGTCGGCACGAAGGCCATCGCCACCCTCTCCACCGGCTACCTCAACGCCCTGGAGTACGCCAAGGAGCGCGTCCAGGGTGCGGACCTCACCCAGTTCGCCGACAAGAGCGCCCCGCGCGTCACCATCACCCACCACCCGGACGTGCGCCGCTCGCTCATGCTGCAGAAGGCGTACGCCGAGGGCATGCGCGCCCTGGTGCTCTACACCGCCGCCGTGCAGGACGAGGTGCTGATCAAGGAGGCCGCCGGCGAGGACGCCTCCGCCGCCGAGGCGCTCAACGACCTGCTGCTGCCGATCGTCAAGGGCTACGGCTCGGAGCGCTCCTACGAGCAGCTCGCCCAGTCCCTGCAGACCCTGGGCGGCTCCGGATACCTCCAGGAGTACCCGCTGGAGCAGTACATCCGGGACGCCAAGATCGACACCCTCTACGAGGGCACCACCGCGATCCAGGGCATGGACTTCTTCTTCCGGAAGATCGTCCGCAACCAGGGCCAGGCACTGACCTCACTGTCGGAGGAGATCAAGAAGTTCCTGGCCGAGGCGCCCGGCGGCGAGGAGCTGACCGCCGCCCGGGACCAGCTGCAGACCGCGGCAGCCGAGCTGGAGTCGATGGTCGGCACCATGCTGACCGACCTCGCGGCCACCGAGAAGGACGTGAAGTCCCTCTACAAGGTCGGGCTGAACACCACCTCCTTCCTGATGGCGGCCGGTGACCTCGTGGTCGGCTACCTGCTGCTGAAGGGCGCGGCGGTCGCCGCCGGGAAGCTGCCCGCCGCCTCCGGCAAGGACGTGCCGTTCTACACCGGGAAGATCGCCGCGGCGAAGTTCTTCGCGGCCAACGTGCTGCCGAACGTCGCGGTGGCCCGCGCCAACGCCGAGAACGCCGACCTTTCGATCATGGAGCTGGACGAGGCGGCCTTCTGACCCCTCCCGCTCCGGCACCGTCCCGCACCGCGCCGACGGGCGCCCGGCCGGGCCCCGGCCCCGCGCTGTTCGTATCCTGAGACATATGACAGCCGCCTCCGCCGCCCAGCCCCCGGCCGCCCGCTTCGACCGGTCCCACACCGACGACCTGATGGCCTACCTGGCCGCCTCGCCGTCGCCCTTCCACGCGGTCGAGAACGCCGCGCGGCGCCTGGAGAAGGCGGGCTTCCGGCAGGCGGAGGAGACCGCGGCCTGGGACGGCTCGCACGGCGGCCGGTACGTGGTGCGCGGGGGAGCGCTCATCGCCTGGTACGTGCCGCGGGGAGCGGAGCCCGCGACCCCCTTCCGTATCGTGGGGGCGCACACCGACTCGCCCAACCTCCGGGTCAAGCCGGTGCCCGATACCGGGCGGCACGGCTGGAAGCAGATCGCCGTGGAGATCTACGGCGGCACCCTGCTCAACACCTGGCTCGACCGCGACCTGGGGCTCTCCGGGCGGCTGTCCCTGCGCGACGGCACCGACGCGCTGGTGCACGTGGACCGGCCGCTGCTGCGCGTGCCGCAGCTGGCCATCCACCTGGACCGGCAGGCCAACGACGGCCTCAAGCTCGACCGTCAGCAGCACATGACGCCGCTGTGGGGCCTGGGCGCCCCGCGCGAAGGCGAGCTGATCGAGTTCCTGGCCGGCGAGGCCGGGGTGCCGGCCTCCGAGGTGGCCGGCTGGGACCTGATGGTGCACAGTGTGGAGCCGCCGGCCTACCTGGGCCGGGACCGCGAGCTGGTGGCGGGGCCACGGATGGACAACCTGCTGTCCGTGCACGCCGGGACGGCCGCGCTGGCCGCCGCCGCCTCGGCGGACCCCTCCTTCATCCCGGTGCTGGCCGCCTTCGACCACGAGGAGAACGGCAGCCAGGCCGACACCGGGGCCGAGGGCCCGCTGCTGGGCACCGTGCTGGACCGCTCGGTGTACGCCCGCGGGGGCGGCCACGAGGACCGCGCCAGGGCCTGGGCGGGCACCGTCTGCCTGTCCTCCGACACCGGGCACGCCGTGCACCCGAACTACGCCGAGCGGCACGACCCCGGCCACCATCCGGTCGCCGGGGACGGGCCCATCCTCAAGGTGAACGTCAACCAGCGGTACGCCACCGACGGCCGCGGCCGCGCGATCTTCGCGGGCGCCTGCGAGCGGGCGGGCGTGCCCTGGCAGAGCTTCGTCTCCCACAACGCCATGCCCTGCGGCACCACGATCGGGCCGATCACCGCCGCCCGGCACGGCATCACGACCGTGGACATCGGCGTCGCCATCCTGTCGATGCACTCCGCGCGCGAGCTGTGCGGGGCGAGCGACCCCCATCACCTGGCGAACGCGCTGGCCGCCTTTCTGACCGAGGAGTAACAGGCGCGTCGATCGGACGTGTCCGGGCCCCCTAGGATCTGAACCTCAGAAACCATTCACCGGCCGCCCCGCGCGGCGTAACGTGTGAGCACCCACCCAGCGACGAACCGCCATGAGGGGTCCCGTGACCGAGCACCCGAGCCTTCAGCCGTCCATCGACGCCTGGACCCAGTCCATCGAGGCGATATCCGAGCTCGTCTCCTCGCTGGTGGAGGGCGAATGGAACCGCCCCACCGATTGCCCGGGCTGGTCGGTGCGCGACGTCGTCTCGCATGTGATCGGCCTGGAGTGCGAGGCGCTGGGCGACCCGCGTCCGATCCATACCCTGCCGCGTGACCTCTACCACATCACGGACGAGCTCAGCCGGTACATGGAGGTCCAGGTCGACGTCCGGCGTCACCACACCGGCCCGGAGATGACCGCCGAGCTGGAGTACACGATCATCCGGCGCCGTCGGCATCTGCGGAACGACAAGCGCAAGCCGGACGCGCAGATCACCCATCCGGCCCTGGGGCAGTTCTCCCTGGAGGACTTCCTGCGCCTGCGGGCCTTCGACGTGTGGGTGCACGAGCAGGACCTGCGCCGGGCGCTGAACCGTCCCGGCAACCTGGACTCCCCGGCGGCACTGATCGCCCGCGACATCCTGCTGAAGGGGCTGCCCAAGGTCGTCGCGAAGGACGCCGGGGCACCGAAGAAGTCCGCCGTGGTGTTCGACGTGAGCGGCCCGGTGGAGTTCCTCCGCACGGTGCGGGTGGACGAGGACGGCAAGGGCTCGGTCAGCAACAGCCCGTCGCTGGGCCCCGAGGTCACCTTCGTCCTGGACTGGGAGACCTACGTCCGGCTGGCCTGCGGGCGCGTGAAGCCGCGGAAGGTCGCCGACAAGGTCAAGACCGAAGGTGACGAGGATCTGGCCGCGCGCATCCTGGCCAACTTCGCGGTCACTCCCTGAGCCCGCTTCCGCGCTGATCCCGCTCCCCGGGCGCGACCGCGCCCGGCGCGGGGGCGGCCGCGGCGCGGCCGTTCAGCGGGTGGGTTCCTTGCCGGTGGAGATGACGAGCTCGATCTTGTCGTTCTCCGGGTCGAAGGGCTCGTACCGCTTCGGTGACTGGTCGACGACCATGCCGTCGCCCCGGAGCACCTCGTCCACGAGCGTCTCGGAGTCCAGGACCCAGCCGGCCTGCCGCATGCACTCCTTCACCGACACGTAGTGCAGGTTGTAGAAGTCCGGCATGTTGACGGCGCCGGGGTACTCGTCCTGGTCATAGTAGTCCCGGGCGTTGGTGCACTCGGTGGGCTCGATGGTCTTGTCCGGGTCGCCCTCCTTGTACCGGGGCTCCTTCTCCTTCTCCTTCTCCTCACCGCCCGCCGTGCCCTCGTCGGCCCCCTCGTCCGCGCCCTCCGTGCCGCCGTCCGGGTCCGTCTGCCCGCCCGCGGCGCCGCTGCCCCCGGAGTCGTCGTCCTTGTTCGCCAGGACGTACGCGGTGACGCCGCCACCGATCAGCACAGCCGCCAGCGCCACCGCCGCCACCAGCACCGAGGTGTTCTTCTTCCGGCCGCCCCCGGGGGCGCCGGCCGCGGCCGGGGGCACGGTGTAGGGCGGAGGCGTGTGCAGTCCCTGCTGGGGCGCGGCCGGCGGGTGCGGATACCCGTAGGAGGGCGCCTGCGGAGCGTACGGCGACTGCGGCGCGCCCGGGGGCGGGGTCGCCGCGCCGAACTGGGGGAAGACCGCCTGGGAGACCGCGGCCCCGCTGGGCCCCGGGGCGGCCCCGGTGATCTGCGGGGCGGCCCCGGTCAGCGTGCCGGCGACCCGCTCGCACTCGGCCCGCAGCGACTCGGCGTCCGGGAACCGCTCGTTCGGGTTCTTCCTCAGCATCCGCGCGACCAGCGCGTCCACCGCCGCAGGCACCGCCGCGTTGATCGAGGAAGGCGCCGGCGGCTCCTCCTGGACGTGCGCGTAGGCGATGGCCAGCGGGGAGTCGGCGTCGAACGGCAGCCGCCCGGTGAGCAGCTCGAAGAGCATGATGCCCACCGAGTACAGGTCGCTGCGGGCGTCCACGCCCCGGCCCAGCGCCTGCTCGGGGGAGAGGTACTGAGGGGTGCCGACCACCATGCCGGTCTGCGTCATGGCGGTGACCCCGGACTGCATCGCCCGGGCGATGCCGAAGTCCATGACCTTGACCACCCCGCGCCGGGTGATCATCACGTTGCCCGGCTTGATGTCCCGGTGCACCAGCCCCATCTCGTGCGAGATGTCCAGCGCCGCCAGCACGTCCTGGGTGATCTTCAGCGCCTTGTCCGCCGGCATCGCGCCGTGCCGGGCGATGTCCTCGTCCAGGACGCCGCGCAGCGGCCGGCCGTCCACGTACTCCATGACGATGTACGGCACCGGCGCGCCGTCGATGACGTCCTCGCCGGTGTCGAAGACCGACACGATATTGGTGTGGGTCAGCTTCGCCACGGACTGCGCCTCGCGCTTGAAGCGCTCGCGGAAGGACTCCTCGCGGCCCAGGTCGCCGTGCATCGTCTTGACCGCGACCTGCCGGTCCAGCACCGTGTCGTAGGCCAGGTGGACCGAGGCCATACCCCCCGTGCCGAGCAGTTCGCGCAGCTGGTAGCGTCCGCCGCCCACCGATTTCCCGGTGTGGTCAGCCGGCTGCTGCCCGGCGTGATCACTCATCTGACTGCTCCCCCTCGGCGGCGACTGTGGGTTACCAGCGCCAAGTCTGCCCCAGCCCCCCTGCACGTCAAGCCGCTTGTCCGTTCCGTGACCGGATGCACCGGGCACCGTGACGCCTTCGTCACGGACGCCCCGCGCGGCCCCGCGCGGCCCCGCGCGGCCTTGGTCAACTTGTCAGCCGGGTCCGGGAACATGGTTTGATGGAACGGCGATACGGCGACAACGGCGAGGACTGATGGCACAGGAGCGAGGCGCTGCGGGCTCCGGCGCGGAAGAGCCCGGGGCGACCGGCGGCGACCTGCCCGACTCGCCCGAACTGTGGGGCAACCGCGGGCTGGTGGGCGACGGCCGGTACCGCCTGACGCACCGGCTCGGCCGGGGCGGCATGGCCGAGGTGTTCGCCGCCGAGGACGTGCGGCTCGGCCGCATCGTGGCGGTGAAGCTGCTGCGCTCCGATCTTGCCGAGGACCCGGTCTCCAAGGCCCGGTTCACCCGGGAGGCGCAGTCCGTCGCCGGGCTCAACCACCACGCCGTGGTGGCCGTCTACGACAGCGGCGAGGAGACGGTCGGCGGCAACGTCGTGCCGTACATGGTGATGGAGCTGGTCGACGGCCGCACCATCCGTGAGCTGCTCAACGAGTCCGAGGCCCCCTCCGTCGAGCAGGCCCTGGTGATCGTCTCGGGGGTGCTGGAGGCGCTGGCCTACAGCCACCAGCACGGCATCGTGCACCGGGACATCAAGCCCGCCAACGTGATCATCACCGACACCGGCTCGGTGAAGGTCATGGACTTCGGCATCGCCCGCGCGCTGCACGGCGCCGCGAGCACCATGACCCAGACCGGCATGGTGATGGGCACCCCTCAGTACCTCTCCCCCGAGCAGGCGCTGGGCAAGGCCATCGACACCCGCAGCGACCTGTACGCGGTCGGCTGCCTGCTGTACGAGCTGCTGGCGCTGCGCCCGCCCTTCACCGGCGAGACCCCGCTGTCCGTGGTCTACCAGCACGTTCAGGACACCCCGCGGCTGCCGTCGGAGGTCTCCAGCTCCCCGCCGGAGCTCGACGGCATGGTGATGCGGTCGCTGGCCAAGGAGCCGGACGACCGCTTCCAGTCCGCCGAGGAGATGCGCGGACTGGTGCAGTACGCGCTGCGGATGCTGGAGGAGCACGGCAGCCACACCAACGGCCTGTGGAACACCGGCGCGGTCGCCGCCGGCGGCACCCCGCCGATGGGCACCCGGGCCATGGCGGCCTCCGACGCGCCCACCGGGCAGCTCGGCCCGCCGCTGCTGCTCGGCCACCCCGGCGACGACGGCGAGGGCACCGGGGGCGGCGCCGGCGGCAAGCGCCGGATGGCGCTGATCGGCGTGGTCGCGCTGCTGCTGATCGTCGGCACCACCGTGCTGGCACTGACCCTGCGCGGGGACGGCGACGACGGCCCCGGCGAGAACCCGGGCCCCGCCCCCTCCGAGGTGGACGACCCGGCGGACGACGAGGAGGAGCCGGCGGAGCCGGCGGAGACCGACGAGGGCACCGAGCCCCCGTGGACGCCCGGCTACTCCGAGAGCCACCCGCCCCAGCAGGGCGACTCCGGCGGCGGCTGGGGCTCCGAGCCCCCCGAGACCGGGACGGGCGAGCCGACCGAGACGGAGACCGGCACCGGCCAGGACGGCGGCAGCGAGGGCGACCAGGGCGGGGACGACGGCGACCCCGGCGGCGAGCCCAGTGACCCGGGTGGTGACACCGGCGAGACAGGCGCCGACCAGGGCGGGGAGCCGGGCGGCGCCAACCAGGGGGCCACCGACGGCACCGAAGGCGCGGCCGGCTGATACCACAGCCTCTCCACCCTCCGCAAGCTCTCGGAGTCAGCGCTTCGTAGTGATCTACGATGCGGCCCGTGCAAGCCCCGCTCGCGCCGCTTCCTGAGCGCACCCTCAGCACCCTCATGCTCCGCTTCGCCGCAGGCGACCCCCTCACCTGCCAGCCACTGTCCCAGGGGCTGCTCAACCGGGGGTACCGGCTGACCACCACCCGGGGCCGCTTCTTCCTGAAACAGCACCTGGACGACCCGCAGGCCGTGACGCCCGTCGTCCGCCGACACCGGGCCACCGCGGCCCTGGCCGGACTCGGGCTGCCCGTCACGCCTCCGGTGGCCGCCCCGGACGGGCGGACCGTCACCTTCGTCGGAGGCCGCTGCTACGCCCTGCACCCCTGGGTGGAGGGCCACCACCGCAGCGGCCGCGAACTGGGGCTTTCCCAGTGCCGGCGGCTGGGCACACTGCTGGGCGAAGTGCACCGCGGGCTGGAGCGCGTCATACCGCTGCCGTCCGGTGACCGCGACGCCGCGCGCTGTTCCGCGTCCCCCGAGGACACCCGCGCGCTCATCGACCGGCTGCTCGCCCGCGTCCGCGCCCGGCGCCGCCGGGACGGCTTCGACGAACTGGCCGAGCACCGGCTGACCGAGCGGCACCGGATACTGCGCGAGTACGCCCACCTCCGGCCGCGGCACGGCGAGGTGCCCTCGGCGGGCTGGGTGCACGGCGACTTCCACCCGCTCAACCTGCTGTACCGGGACGGGGGCCCGGTCGACCCGGTGGCCATCATCGACTGGGACCGGCTGGCCGTGCAGCCGCGTGCCGAGGAAGCGGTGCGCGCCGCCGCGATCTTCTTCCTGCGCCCGGACGGCGGGCTGGAGCTGGAGAAGGTACGCGCCTACTCCCGCGCCTACCGCGAGAGCGCGAGGGCTCCGGAGTCCGAGCTGGCCGCCGCGGTGCACCGGGTGTGGTGGGAACGGCTGAACGACTTCTGGATGCTGCGCTGGCGCTACGAGCTGCGCGACGGGCGGCCCGATCCGCAGTTTCCCGCGGCCTCCGCCCTGGTGGTGTGGTGGACCCGGCACTCCGCCGCGGTCCGGGACGCCTTCTGCGACTGATCCGCCGGGTCAGCGGCGGGGGCGGGCCACGGGTGCTGCGGCCGGTGGCCTCGGGTGCGACGCCGGGACCGCCGACGGGTTCCGGCCGGTCTCCGCCGCGGACGGTTCCTCCGACGGGCCGTCCCGCTGCACGACGGCCAGCCGGGGGATCAGCCGCAGGTAGAGGGTGCCCTCGCCGGACCCGCCGTCCCCCGGGGCCGCGAGGGCGGACCGCTCCTGTTCGGTGACCACCGCGAGGGAGACCTCGCCCACGAGCTGGGCGCTCCAGTACCCGGGCGAGCCGGGCTCCGCGGCGTCCTTCCCCGGGGAGCCGTGACTGTTGGCCTCGTAGGCCAGCACGGTTCCGTCCAGCCGAGCGGGGTCGATCCGTCCCGCGGGGAAACGCAGCAGCAGTCCGTCTCCGGTGACGAGGTGGCGCGCGGGGAGGATGTGGGGCATCGCCTGCCAGGTGACCGCAGCGCGGCCGTAGGGGGTGCCTGCCAGGAGCCGGAGGGCCGGCTTCAGCTGGTCTCGGGTGAGGGTCGCGGCGGTCATGTTCCCAGGCTGCCCCGCGTTTCCCCGCTCCGGGATGGTGTAAAGGTCCCCGGAGACGGGTCAATGGTCCCGGCGGGCCGGTCCCATCCGGGCCAGTGCGGACCGTCGCTCCCCGTGACCGCTACTGCCCGGGCCCGCCCTCGTGCTGCTGCCGGCCACGCTCGGCCCGCATCCGGGCCACATAGGCCGCGGCCTGCGAGCGGCGTTCCATTCCGAGCTTGGAGAGCAGGCTGGAGACGTAGTTCTTGATCGTCTTCTCGGCCAGGTTCAGCTGCTCGCCGATCGCCCGGTTGGTCAGCCCTTCGCCGATCAGATCGAGAATGCGGCGTTCCTGGTCGGTGAGGTGGGCAAGGCGGTCGTCCTCCTGGGACGTGCCGCTGCGCAGCCGCTCCAGCACCCGCTGGGTGGCCACCTGGTCGAGCAGGGACTTGCCGGCCGCGACGTCCCGGACGGCCGAGAGCAGGTCCGTGCCGCGGATGGCCTTCAGAACGTACCCGGAGGCCCCGGCCATGATCGCGTCGAACAGGGCCTCGTCGTCCGAGAACGAGGTCAGCATGAGGCACTGGACGGATTCGTCGCGGGAGCGGATCTCCCGGCACACCTCCACCCCGCTGCCGTCGGGCAGCCGGACGTCGAGCAGCGCCACGTCGGGCCGGACGGCGGGGATGCGCAGCAGGGCGTCCGCGGCCGTGCCCGCCTCGCCGACGACCTCGATGTCCGGCTCCATCGAGAGCATCTCGTGCACACCGCGCCGCACGACCTCGTGGTCGTCCAGGAGGAATACTCTGATCTGTCCCTCTTCGGCCATATTGTCCAGTCTTTCATAACGACTGTTCTTCCGCTCTTCCCCGGGACACCCTCCCGGGATAACGTGCGGATGTCCTGACTGCTTGCCAGGCTGTGACCAGACGTTCCCGCTCGACGGCTTTCCCCAGTTGCTTGGATGTCCAAGTAAAACCGCAGGTCAGGAAGGTTCGCCGGAGCGCGGAGGTCTGGGTAACGTGGCCTGGAGCGAGCCGTCAAGCCGGACACCAGTCACCGCTCGGTACCATCCGCCGCACCCACCCCGTGCGGCGGAAGACGCCGGGCGAGCCTCCCCCCTGCACCGCGCAGGGGGACCCCCCAGGCCCCGGCGACCCCGGCGGCCGGACCGACGGAGGAGCACACGTGACCGTGGAGAGCACTGCCGCGCGCAGCAAGCCGCGCCGCAGCGGCGGCAAGCGCGCTACGAAGAAGACGGCGGCTGCCGCCCGGCAACCGGAGATGGTGCAGCTGCTGACGCCGGAAGGGGAGCGGGTCGAGCACCCCGAGTACTCGATCGACGTCTCCGCCGAGCAGCTGCGCGACCTGTACCGGGACATGGTCCTGACCAGGCGCTTCGATGCCGAGGCGACGGCCCTGCAGCGGCAGGGCGAGCTGGGCCTGTGGCCCTCCCTGCTGGGCCAGGAGGCCGCACAGATCGGGTCCGGGCGGGCCCTGCGGGAAGACGACTACGTCTTCCCCACCTACCGTGAGCACGGCGTCGCCTGGTGCCGCGGGGTGGACCCGACGCTGCTGCTGGGCATGTTCCGGGGGGTGAACAACGGCGGCTGGGACCCGACCGGCAACAACTTCCACCTCTACACCATCGTGATCGGCTCCCAGGCCCTGCACGCCACGGGCTACGCGATGGGCGTGGCCAAGGACGGCGCGGACTCCGCCGTCGTCGCCTACTTCGGTGACGGCGCCTCCAGCCAGGGCGACGTGGCGGAGGCCTTCACCTTCGCCGCCGTCTACAACGCCCCGGTCGTCTTCTTCTGCCAGAACAACCAGTGGGCGATCTCCGAGCCCACCGAGCGCCAGACCCGAGTGCCGCTCTACCAGCGCGCCCAGGGCTACGGCTTCCCGGGCGTCCGGGTGGACGGCAACGACGTGCTGGCGGTGCTCGCCGTCACCCGCGCCGCCGTGGAGCGCGCCCGGACCGGCCAGGGCCCGATGCTGGTCGAGGCGTTCACCTACCGGATGGGCGCCCACACCACCTCCGACGACCCCACCCGCTACCGCCGCGAGGAGGAGCGGGAGTCCTGGGAGGCCAAGGACCCGATCCTGCGGCTGCGGACGCACCTGGAGAAGGAATCGCTGGCCGACGCGGACTTCTTCACCGCCCTTGACGAGGAGAGCGACACGCTGGCCCGGCGGGTGCGCGAGAGCATCCGCACGATGCCGGATCCGGACAACATGGCGATGTTCGAGAACATCTACGTCGACGGGCACGCGCTGGTCGACGAGGAGCGGGCCGGTTACGAGGCGTACCAGGCTTCCTTCGCGGACGAGGAGGGCAACTGACATGGCGGTGCAGAAGATGCCGATCGCCAAGGCGTTGAACTCCGCGCTGCGCGATTCGCTGGATGCCGACCCGAAGGTTCTCGTGATGGGCGAGGACGTCGGCAAGCTGGGCGGGGTGTTCCGGATCACCGACGGTCTGCAGAAGGACTTCGGTGAGGAGCGGGTGATCGACACCCCGCTGGCGGAATCGGGGATCATCGGCACGGCGATCGGTCTGGCGCTGCGCGGGTACCGGCCGGTGGCGGAGATCCAGTTCGACGGGTTCGTGTTCCCGGCCTACGACCAGATCGTCACGCAGCTGGCGAAGATGCACGCGCGGGCGCTGGGCAAGGTCCGGCTGCCGGTGGTCATCCGCATCCCCTACGCCGGCGGGATCGGCGCGGTGGAGCACCACAGCGAGTCGCCGGAGGCGCTGTTCGCGCACGTGGCGGGGCTCAAGTGCGTGTCGCCGTCGAACGCGGCGGACGCGTACTGGATGCTGCGGCAGGCCATCGAGTGCGACGACCCGGTGATCTTCTTCGAGCCGAAGTCCCGGTACTGGGACAAGGGCGAGGTCGACACCGCGGGGATTCCCGGTCCGCTGCACGCGGCGCGGGTGGTGCGCGAGGGAACGGATCTGACGCTGGCGGCCTACGGCCCGACGGTGCGCACCGCGCTGCAGGTGGCCGAGGCGGCCGCGGAGGAGGGCCGGTCGCTGGAGGTGCTGGATCTGCGGACGATCTCGCCGCTGGACTTCGACGCGATCCAGCGGTCGGTGGAGAGGACCGGGCGGCTGGTGGTGGTGCACGAGGCGCCGGTGTTCTTCGGCAGCGGTGCGGAGATCGCCGCGCGGATCACCGAGCGGTGTTTCTACCACCTGGAGGCTCCGGTGCTGCGGGTGGGCGGCTTCCACGCCCCGTACCCGCCGGCGCGGCTGGAGGAGGAGTACCTGCCGAACCTGGACCGGGTGCTGGACGCCGTCGACCGCGCGCTGGCGTACTGAGAGGCTGAGGAGAGTCGTGACGATGGCTGCTGCAGCACAGCGCTACCGCGAGTTCAAGATGCCCGATGTGGGCGAGGGGCTGACCGAGGCCGAGATTCTGGCCTGGCACGTCAAGCCCGGGGACACGGTGACCGACGGCCAGATGGTGGTGGAGGTCGAGACCGCCAAGGCGGCGGTGGAGCTTCCGATCCCCTACGACGGCACCGTGCGTGAGCTGCTGTTCGAGGAGGGTGCCACGGTCGATGTCGGCACCCCGATCATCACCGTGGACACCGCCCCCGGTGCCGGCGAGGAGGCCCCCGCCGGCACCGGAGGCGCGGCCGGCGCAGCGGAGCCCGAGGGGGCCGCCGGGGAGGGCGGCGGCAAGCGCGAGCCGGTCCTGGTCGGCTACGGGGTGTCCACCGCCTCCACCAAGCGCCGCGCGAAGAAGGTGCCCGCCGGCGCCGGTGCCCGGACCGGTGCGGACGCCGGGGTCGGCGGTCCGGCCACCGACAGCGGAGCCGTCACCGGGGAGCCCGCCGCCGGGCCGGGCACCGCGGTGGCCGGCGGCACCGGCCGCGCCGGTGGACCCGGCCCGCAGGCGCACGCCCCGGCGGCCGCGG
>NZ_BAAAMJ010000016.1:0-130913 GCF_039529215.1 Streptomyces sodiiphilus
CACGCGGCTTCTTGTGGTGACCCTTCCAGTCATGCTTCCAGTCGTGCTTCCGGTCCCAGTCACGCTTCCGGTCCCGGTCGTGGTGGCGGTCGTCATCCCGGGCCGGCAGTTCGGTGGCAGCGATACCGAGGGAGCCGATCTGCGGGGCCTTCGTCTCGGTCGTCACGGCACTGGCTGCGGGAGCCGTGGCCGCGAGAAGGCCGGTGATGGCGGCCGAGAGAAGAAGAGTTCGAGCGGTGCGCATGTTCTTCCTTTCGGACGTGACTGCGGGAACCGACACGGCGTCGGTTCTTCGAGCGCAGTAGCGACGTGATCAGCCTCATCCGGAATCCGGGTGCGCACCACCGGAGAAATCCGCGTTCGAGCTAACTGATGGTCTTTTCGGGTGGCCAGGGCAGAACCGTCACTCTTTCACCGGATGTCCCATCGGCGTGGCGTGCCCACAACGGAGTAAGAGATCCCGGGGCCGAGGTCATACGTCTGCCGTCTGAAAGGCCCGGATCACAAGGGGAGCCCCCGCACGTGACACACGTGCGGGGGCTCCGGAGGCTCCTTCCGGGAGGTTGCTTCCTACCGGCTCCGGTAGGCGGCCGTCCGTGGACGCCTGGACTATGGGCCCCCTGGGGCTGTAGGTGACGAGGCACCGAAGCGCAGGAACCGTTTCCTCCACCCCCGGCTCCGGTGCGCGACAGCCCTCAACCTACCGAGCGGCGGGATAAGGGCTCCGTGAGAACGTGCGAAAAACGGTCAGGCGTCCGGCCCCGGCCGGAAGTGGCGGCCGGGGCGGGACGCGATCGCCGTGTCAGAGCCCCATCGACGCCGGCACGACCGGGGCCCGGGGCTGGTGGGTCATTGCCGGTAGATACCGATCTCGAAGATCGAGTAGCGGTTCTTCGTCGCCTTTTCCAGACAGGAGATCCGGATGTAGCGGGCGTCGGCCGCGGAGAACGTCCGGTTGTCCACACCGCCCCGCCCGGCCGTGGTGGTGTGGACCGTCTCCCAGGCCCGGTTGTCGGCGGAGACCTCGATCCGGTACTGCCGGGCGTACTGGGTCGACCAGTCGATGACCACTCTGCCGACCTGCTGCTGCGACCCCAGGTCCACCGTGATCCAGGCGGTGTCCACCGTCTTGCTGGCCCACCGTGTCGACGGCTTGCCGTCGACGGCGTTGGACGGCGGGTAGGACACCACCACCGCGTTCTGATAGCTGGACGCGGAGGCCGAGGCGCCCGAGGCCAGATTGGTCAGGTCGTCGGTGCGCCGCGCGGGGAACTCGACGACCTGCTGATAGGTCGGGCGGTTCTGCCAGGCGATCGCGGGAACGGTGATCCCGCCCATGGCCCGGTGCACGATCGAGTCGGCACACACCTGGTCGCCGGGAGAGCAGTGGTCGTCACCCGGATAGATCTCCGGTGCCGGGGTGGCGACAGCCTGCGCCAGGGTCGACAGCAGCATGTCCCGGCAGGCGTTCAGGTCGCCGTCCCCGCAGTACGCGCGGTCCAGCGGGCTGTCGACAGGGCGGCCGAGCACGCTGCGCAGGTCCTTGTCGACGTAGGCCCACCAGCCGTGCTGGAAGGCCGATCCCCGGTGGGCCTCGCCGGCACCGATGCCGTCCCCGGCCGCTCCCGAGCCGTTCTGGCCGTTGGAGGGGGACTCGTTGATCCGGGAGACCTTGGTGAGGGCCCGGTACAGGTCCTCACCCAGGGCGGGTGTGAACTGGCCCTCCACCAGGAGCGGCCACCATGCGTCCAGCACCCGGATGGCCTCCGCGTGCTCGTAGCTCTTGGCGTTCTTCGTGGCCTTGCGGCGGTGCGACCCGGACTCCTGCCAGGTGCGGAGGGCCTGGACCTGGCCGGCCAGTTCCCCCGCCTCCGGACCGATGACGTCCAGGATCTCCGGCAGCACCTGATCGGCCCTCAGGTCGACCACTGCCGCGTCCTGCATGGCCTGCACCAGCGTGGTCCGGGTCACGCCGCCCGCCGTGACGAGCCCGGCGACCCTCTCCTCGAGCAGATCGGCGCGGTGCACCGCGCCGTTGCTCCAGCCGGAGGAGAAGTCGGCGGCCTGCTTGTTGTTCCAGCTGATGTAGTAGTCCCGGTTCACCGACTGCGGATGCTGTGCGGACGGCAGACGCGCCGAGGTGTTGGCCGCCGGGTCCCAGTCCTGCCACTCGTGGGCGGGATCGGCCAGAATCGGCTTGTCGGGGTCGGTGCCCTCGGCCCGGACCGGGTTGGCGCCCGAGTTGTAGTAGGCGGTGTCGTCCGCGTCGGCGTAGAACCAGTTGAAGGTGTAGTCGATGTCCCGCGCGGCCTCCTGGAAGGACTGCGCCGAGGTGACGGCGCCCGGGTCGTTGAACTTCTGGAAGCCGATCACGGAGTCGAGTTCGTGGCGGTAGGTGGACCGCAGCTGGGTGAAGGCGACCGGCTTGCCCTCCACGGTCCCGGTGTGGGTGACCAGCCCGTAGGCCGAGCGCAGCGTCACCAGATCGTAGGAGCCGGCCTTGGTGGAGTCGGCGGTGGTCGGCTTCCACGCGTTGTGCTTGACCAGCGGCTCGAAGGGGGTGCACTCCCCGCGCAGCAGGTAGTGCCCGGAATCGGTGGTCGGGGCGGCGCCCGAGGGTTCGCACAGTTCGACGGCGAACGTGTCGGTGATGTCCTGGTTGGCGGAGGTGGCGCTCCAGGAGTAGTCCAGGCCGCGGCCTATCTCCACATAGAAGCTCAGACCCGGGAAGGAGGCGCCCCGGGCGCGCAGGCCCGGTCCGTCCAGTTCCTGCACCATCAGGATCTGGGGAGCGTAGTAGCCGGTCTGCGGCCCGTAGACGGCGACGGGGTGGCCGGAGGCGGTGTGCTCCCCCGAGACGACCAGCGCATTGGACATGCCGTGATCACCGCTGATCAGGTCGGCGGGCAGCACTCCGGCGGGCTCGCCCGCAGTCGGCGCAGCCGTGGAGGCGCCGGTGCCGGTGCCGTTCTGCGCGTGCTCGTAGGCCGTGACCGATCCGGCGTCCGGCATCGCCACGCCCACCGGGTCGGCAGGCGACTGGGCGTAGGGGAAGCTCTCGTCGATGGTCGTGACCGCTTCGGTGTCGTTCTGCGCCCGCCAGGCGGTGTAGGCACGGCGGCCCTCCGCCTCGCCGTACTGCTCGATGAACGCCAGCTCGGCCAGCGCGTTGTCCACCTCTCCCCCGCCCCCGTTACCGAAGATGGCGCCGATCACCGCGGCTATCGCGACGACGTCGGTCGCGGTGAAGTCCTCGATGCGGGAGCCGTGTCCGGTCAGGACATACTCTCCGGGGTAGGTGAGCGCCGAGACCGTGTCGTCGATGAAGGCGTTGATCCCGGCGACATAGTCCTGGATGTCCTGGTACGCCTGGGCGCCGCGTTCCCCCGAGTCACGCACCCGCTCCAGTTGCGCCCGCAGGTCCTCCTCGGTGTAGGGGGCCACCGCCCACAGGCTCTGCTCCAGCGCCCGGTTGCCCGCGGCGCCGCCGGCGAAGGAGGAGAGCTCGCCGCGGCCGACGTGCCGCAGGATGTCCATCAGCCACAGCCGGTCCTGCCCGGCCGCGTAACCGGCACCGAACTCGGTACCGGAGCGGGTGGTCCCCTTGATGTGCGGGGTGCCGGTGGCCTTGTCACGGGTGATGGTGACGTCGGAGCGCGGCGAGATGCGGCTCTCCACCTGGTCCGCCGGGACGCCGAAGGAGGCGTCGTGGAAGTAGGACGCAAGCTGATCGGCCGTCAAGCCACTGTAGTTGTACAGCAGTTCGTCGTAGAGCGGAAGCTGGTCGGCCGAGTGGGCGGGCCGGGTGCCGATGGTCTGGTGCAGGAGGATGCCGGCGAGGGTCGCGTGGCCGTTCTGGCCCGCGGGAAGGATCTCCTGGCACTGTCCGAGGCAGGGATCGTCGGGGGCGGGGGCGGGGTCGTCGGCCGCGGCGGCGGGAGCGGCCGTCGCCAGCGGTACGAGCAGAGCCGCGGTCATCATGACCGCGGCCGCGAGAGCGGTCCGGAACCGCAGTGTGGTGCGCCGGGCCGGTGCCCGGGCGGGAAGTCTCACGGGAACACGCCTCCTGGGGAGCGTCGTGGTGGGGAGTGAGCGAACGTTAACCGCACCCGCCACGCAGGGATAGCCCTCGAACACGGAATCGCCGCGGGGCAGTTCCCTCCCCCTCGGGCGGTCAGGCCCGGGTGAGCCAGGTACGGGCCAGCCACCAGGCGTCCACGGCGCCGAAGGTGGTGGCCGGGTCGATGCCGGTGACCTCGGAGAATCGCTGGACGCGATTGCGGACGGTGTTGGGATGGACGAAGAGCCGCCGGGCCGCCGCGTTCACATCGCGGTCCGCCTCCAGCCAGGCGCTGACGGCGTGGGCGACCGGCTCGGCGTTCGAGCCGAGCGTGGCCCAGGCGGAGCGGTGGTGGTCCAGCAGCACCGCGGCGAGATCGGCGCGGTCCAGTACGGCGGCGAGCGCGGCCACCTCCCCGATGTGCGCCGCGCCGGTGCGGCCCGTCGCCTCGGCGGCCGTGAGCGCGGCAACGGCCAGCCGCCGGGCGGCGGCCAGTTCCTCCGGTTCGGCGGGTCCCGCGATACCGGCTGCCACCGCGGTGTTCACCAGGCGGACCGGTGGCTCACGGGTGAGGACGCCGACCACCAGATCGTCCACGGGGGCGCACAGCACAGGGTCCTGCTCGCGCAGGGCTCGATGGAGCCCCGCCGCTGCCGGTCCGGGCCTGGCCACCAGCACCCACAGTCCCGCGGAGACCGGCAGACCCGCCTCGGCCGCCGCCAGCGCGGCGGCCGAACCGCCCGCCAGCAGCCGCCGCAGCAGCACCGTGTCCCGGTCCCCGGCCCGCGGGTCCTGCTCCCCCTTGGCCATGCGGTGTGCGGTGATCAGCCTGGCCCGCACCGCCTCGGCCCAGTCGTCGTACAGCTCCCGGGCGTCGAGCAGGATCTCCGCCCCGACACCGCGGGCAGCCGCCGTCTCGCGGGCCCGCGACCAGATCGCCCGTTCGGCCACGTGGATGGCACCGAGCACCGCCTCGATGGAAACGCCCTGCCGGGCGCGCGTGAGGGCGAGTTCCTCGACAAACGACAGCTCCGCCTCCGTCGGTCCCCGGCGGGCCGCCAGGGCGCGGGTGGCGGCGGCCAGCAGAGCCCGGGTGTGACCGGCGATGTCGGCGGGCGGGAGGACCCCGACCTCGCGCACCATCGTGCGCACCCCGGCGACCACCGACGGCAGCAGGTCGTCATCACCGACGACGTTCTCGATGAGGTCGACCACGGCAGTCCAGTCGTCACGGGAGGGCATTCCCCGATCGTGCCCGCCGGTTGTGGCCGTCCACAAGCCCCGGCGGGAAACCCGTGGTCGCGGACATACAGCCTCCCGGGATCAGCCCCTACGGTTGGGGATCTCCACAACGCCGCCGGCCGCCCGTGAGGCGCGGGCCGAGTGGGCCGCCGGGCCGCACAACATCCCTGGGAGCACCCCATGACCGAAGTGGTCGTCGTCACCGGAGCCGCCGGTGGTATCGGCGCCGCCCTGATGCGGCGGTTCGCCGACTCGGGCCGGACGGTGGCGGGGCTGGACCTGCCCGGGGCCTGCCCGCCCGGCGACGACCGGATCACCGGGTGCGACATCACCGACGAGGAGCAGGTGCGCGAGGCGTTCGCGCGGGTGCTCGCCGAGCACGGCAGGATCGACGTGCTGGTCAACAACGCGGGCATCTCCGCCATCGGCGGACTGCTGGATCACGACGCCGCCACCTACCGCCGGGTCATGGATGTCAACTACTTCGGGGCCCTGCTGTGCACGCGCGCCGCACTGGAGGCGCTGACCCGCTCCCGGGGCCGCATCGTGGTGCTGAGCTCGGTGGCGGGCTTCGCCCCGGTGCTGGGCCGGCCGGCGTACGTCGGGGCCAAGCACGCGGTGACGGGCCTGTTCACCGCGCTGCGGCCGGAGCTGGCCCCCCGGGGCGTCTCGGTGACCATGGTGCATCCGACGTTCGTGACCGGCGGCATGAGCGAGGCGCCCCGGGCCGAGGGCATCGTCCGGACCACCACCGGGCCCGAGATCACCGCCGACGAGGTGGCCGGCCGGATCGTGAAAGCCGTGGACACCGGGCAGGACCTGGTACTGCCCGGCCGGACCGCCAGGCTCGCCTGGTGGGCCCATCGCCTGACCCCCCGCGGCTACACCCGCCTGATGACCCGGCGACTGCGGCGTACCGGCTCCGCCTGAACCCGGCGCCCCCGGAACTGTGCTCCCACCCCTCCACTTCCCGAGGAGAAGCCCCATGACCACGCCCAGCCGGGTCGCCGTGATCGGCGCCGGAGCAGCAGGGCTCGCCACCACCAAGGCGCTGCTCGACGCCGGCCTGGAGGTCGTCACCTACGAGCGGGGCGACCGGCCCGGCGGACTGTGGGCGCGGGACAACAGCAGCGGCCTCTCCCCCGCCTACGACTCCTTGCACCTGAACACCAGCAGGGCACGCACACAGTTCGCCGGATTCCCGATGCCGCGGGACTGGCCCGACTACCCCTCCGCCGATCTCGTGGCGGGCTATCTCGCCGACTACGCGCGGACCTTCGGCCTCACCGAGCACATCCAATTCGGCACCACCGTCACCTCCGTCGAACGGGAGCCCGGTGGCAGCGGATGGTCGGTGACGACCGGGGCCGGCGGCACCGGCCGGTTCGACGCCGTCGTCGTCGCCAACGGTCACAACTGGGATCCGCGCGGCCCCGAGCCCGCCTGCCCCGGCACCTTCACCGGCACCCAGATGCACGCCCACGACTACCGGAACCCGGAGTGCTTCCGGGACCGGCGGGTGCTGGTCGTGGGCATGGGCAATTCCGCCATGGACATCACCGTGGACGCCTCCCATGTCGCCCGGGGGCCGGTACTGCTGTCGGCCCGGCGGGGCGTCCACATCGTGCCGAAGTACCTCTTCGGGCGGCCCGCGGACGCGACCGGCGGCGCCCTGGCCGCACTGCCGTGGCGGCTGCGCCAGGGCATCGCGCAGACACTCCTGAGGCTGGCCGTGGGCACGCCGCAGAGCTACGGCCTGCCGGCGCCCTCGGGCGGCCTCTTCCAGAACCATCCCACCGTCAGCGACACGATCCTGCACCGCCTGACCCACGGAGAGGTCGCACCCCGGCCCGGCATCGACCGCCTCGACGGGGACCGGGTGGTGTTCGCCGACGGCACCTCGGACCCGGTGGACGTGATCGTGTGGGCCACCGGCTACCGGGTGAGCATCCCCTTCCTGTCCGCCCGGTGGCTGGGCGCGGACCCCGAGCGGCTCCCGCTGTACAAGCGGGTCTTCCACCTGCGGAACCCCTCCCTGGCGTTCGTGGGACTGATGCAGTCCACCGGAGCCGCGCTCCCGGTGGTGGAGGCCCAGGCCAGGCTGGTGGCCGCCTGCTGGTCCGGGACCTACGCCCTGCCCCCCATGAGGGACCAGCAGCGCGCCGTCGCCCGGGCCCTGCGGGACGCCACCCGGCGGTGGGGAGCCGACCGGCGCCCTATGATGCGCATCGACTTCGACCAGTACCTGGCCGACCTGCCCCGCGAGCTCCGGGCCGGGCGGGCCCGGCTGCGCCGCGGTGCCCGGCCGTTCACCCCGTCACATCGCGAGGAGACCTCCGTATGAGCAGCCCGCGTCCCTCCCGCTCCGGCCGGGGCCACCGCGATGCCCGCGGCGTGCGGGTTCTGGTCACCGGCGCCTCCGGCACCTTCGGGCGGGCGGTCGGCGCCCGCCTGTCAGGGCTGGGGGCCCATGTGACCGGCCTCGACCTGGCTCCCGGCCCGGAGGACCCGGTGGAGGTCCTGGCCTGCGACATCACCGACGACGCGAGCGTGACCGCCACGGTGGCCGAGGCCATCGGACGGATGGGAGGGCTCGATGTGCTCATCAACAACGCCGGAGTCGGCGGGCCTGCCGCGGCCGAGCTCGCACCGGGGGGCGAGGCCCGCCGCCAGCTGGAGATCAACCTGCTCGGCGCCTGGCGTGTGACGGCCGCCTGTACCGACGCCCTGGTGGCCTCCCGGGGCCGGGTGGTGATGATGTCCTCCCGGATGGCGGTGATGCAGTTGCCGCTGGCGGCCGCGTACGGCGCCTCCAAGCGGGCACTGGTGGCCTACGCCGACGCGCTGCGGCTGGAGATCGGCACACACGTCGGCGTGACCTGTGTGTATCCCTCGGCGGTGCGCAGCCCGATCCACGACTCGACGGCGGCCGCCGGCCTGTCGCTGGAGGGGGTGAGCCGGTACGAGCCCCTGGAGGGCGTGGTGGACACCGTGCTGCGGGCGGCGCTCGGCCGGAGGGTGCGCCGGGATCTGGCGACCACCCGCCGCGGGGCCGTGGAGCTGTTCCTCGCCCGCCACCTGCCGTCGGTGACGGACCGCATCGTCGCCCGTACCCTCGCCGGCCGGATCCGCGGCGGTGCCTTCGACGGCGCGGAACTCGCCGCCGGCCTCACCGAACGCCACCGGAGCGCGTCATGACCACCGCCCAGGGCGGACCGCCCGCCCCGCACCCGGCCGGCGCCCCGGTCCCGTCGTCCCGTGCCCGGCTGGGCGACCTGATGACCTACTCCGCCGGATCGATCGGCATGGGTGTCTGGTCGACCGTTCCGGGGCTTCTGCTGCTCTACTTCCTCACCCACACCCTCGGCGTCACCTCCTTCCTGGCCGGTCTGGTGATGCTGCTGCCGAAGGTGATCGACGCCCTGGTCCACCCGCTGCTCGGCACGCTCTCGGACCGGGAGGCGCGCCGCAGCGGGCACCGGCTCCGCATGCTGCGATGGGGCCTGCTGCTGGCCTGCGCCATGGTCGCCATGTTCTCGGTCCCGGCCGGCCTCACCGGTCCGGGGGCCGCCCTGTGGGTGGGCTGCTGGTTCGTCGTCGGCAACACGCTCTTCGCGTGTTTCCAGGTGCCCTACCTGACGACGCCCTCCGATCTGCGGGTCGGCTACCACGAGCGCACCCGGGTCTTCATGTTCCGGATGCTGTTCCTGACCGTGGGGCTGCTCGGGGCCGGTGTCGCCGCGCCGGCCCTGGTCGCCTCGGGCGCACGCGCGGACTACTCCACGATGGCGCTGCTGCTGGCCGGTGCCATGGTGATCTCGGGCCTCGTCTCCCTGGCCGGGGTCCGCAAGCTCACCTCCCGCTGCGGGTTCCGCCGCCCCGACGGGCGCGCCCACTCCACCCTCGACGACATCAAGGTCGCCTGGCGGGACCGGAACTTCCGGGCGCTGGTGCTGTCCTACCTGTTCACCGGCACCACCACGCACCTGTTCCTGGCGGCGCTGCCCTTCTACACCCTGTACGTCTTCGGCAACAGCGGACTGACCGCCGTGTTCATGGGGGGCTTCCTGGCTCCGGCCATCCTGGCCGGCCCGGCCTGGATGATGGTGTCCCGGCGCATCGGCAAGCAGCGCGGACTGCTGATCTGCCAGGGCATCTTCATCGCCGGGTCGATGGCGCTGCTGCTGGGCGGGATGCTGGGCGTGGCCGCGACGATCGCCGTGGTGGTGGCCCTGGGCATCGCCTTCGCCGGTCTCCAGCTGTTCGCCTTCTCGATGGTGCCGGACGCCGTCGCCGCCGCCGAGGCGAAGGGGTCGGCGCGGGCCGGGGCGTACACCGGGGTGTGGACGGCGACGGAAGCCACCGGTACCGCCATCGGGCCCTACGTGTACTCCGCCGCCCTGGCCGTCGGGGGCTTCGTCTCCACCACCGAGGGCCAGGCGGTGGCGCAGACGGACTCCGCCCTCACCGCACTGCTGGTGGGCTTCACCGTGATACCCGCCGCCCTCATGACGGTCGCCCTGTCCTTCCAGCTCCGCTACGCCCTGGACCGCACCGCCGGCCGGTGACCTGACGCGTAGGGCACCCGGGCGGTTCCGGACCGGCGGCGGGTGCTAACTTGTCCGGTCAGCCAGGCCGGGACGCCGCGCGGACGCCCGGGTGACGGACCGGCCGGCGGCCGAGCGGTACTGTCCTGCCTCCCCGTGCCCCCTTCTCTCCCTCCCCACCCACCGAGCCTCGTGCCCCTGCGCGGCGACCGCTGCCGCGGCGGGCACGCTGGGGGACCGGCCTTCGCCGGTCCCTTGCGTGAAAGGAACGTGGAATGGCAGCAACCTCCCATCGGCCCGGCGGCTACGCGGACGTCCACCGCCGGAGCCTCGACGATCCCGAGGGGTTCTGGCTGGAAGCCGCCCGGGCGATCGACTGGACCGTCCCGCCGTCGAAGGCGCTCGACAGCTCCCGCGCGCCGCTGTACCGGTGGTTCCCCGACGGGGAACTGAACACCTGCTGGAACGCCGTGGACCGGCACGTGGAGGCCGGTCACGGCGACCGGCTCGCACTGATCCACGACAGCCCGGTGACCGGGACCGTCACCCGTCTCACCTACCGGGAGCTGCGCGACGAAGTGGCCCGGCTGGCGGGCCTGCTGTCCTCCTGGGGCGTGACCAGGGGCGACCGTGTCGTGGTGTACATGCCGATGATCCCGCAGGCGGCGATCGCGATGCTGGCCTGCGCCCGGATCGGGGCGGTGCACTCGGTCGTGTTCGGCGGTTTCGCCGCGCACGAGCTGGCGGTACGCATCGACGACGCCCGGCCCAAGGTCGTGCTGTCCGCCTCGTGCGGCATCGAGCCCCAGCGCGTGGTGGCCTACAAGCCGCTCCTGGACGCGGCGCTCGACCAGGCGGAGCACCAACCGGAGCGCTGTCTGATCCTCCAGCGCCCGCAGTGCCCGGCCGGCCTCACCGAGGGCCGGGACGTGGACTGGGCGGAGGCCGTCGCCGGGGCCCAGCCCGTCGGCTGCGCCCCGGTCGCGGCCACCGACCCGCTGTACATCCTCTACACCTCCGGGACGACCGGGCGGCCCAAGGGCGTGGTGCGCGACAACGGCGGGCACGCCGTGGCGCTGCGCTGGTCGATGGAGAACATCTTCGCCACCGGGCCCGGGGAGGTGTTCTGGGCGGCCTCGGACGTCGGCTGGGTGGTCGGCCACTCCTACATCGTCTACGGCCCGCTGCTGGCCGGGTGCACCACCGTGCTGTACGAGGGCAAGCCCGTCGGCACCCCGGACGCCGGGGCGTTCTGGCGGGTCGTCGCCGACCACGGGGTGAAGACGCTGTTCACCGCGCCCACGGCGATCCGGGTGATCAAGAAGGAGGACCCGGAGGGCTCCCTGTACGCCCGCCACGACACCGGATCCCTGCGTCACCTCTTCCTGGCCGGCGAGCGTCTCGATCCCCAGACCTACCGGTGGGCGGGCGACCTGCTCGGTATCCCGGTCGTCGACAACTGGTGGCAGACCGAGACGGGCTGGCCGATCGTCGCCGACCCGATGGGCCTGGACCCGCAACCGACCAAGCCCGGATCACCGACGCTGCCGGTGCCCGGCTACGACGTCCGCATCCTCGGCGAGGACGGCAAGGAGGTGCCCGACGGCGAGGAGGGCGCGGTGGCCCTGCGGCTTCCGCTGCCGCCCGGCACCCTCCCCACGCTGTGGGGCGACGACGAGCGGTACATCCGCTCCTACCTGTCCGCCTACGACGGCTACTACCTGTCGGGGGACGGCGGCCGCAAGGACGAGGACGGCTACGTCTACATCATGGGCCGTGTCGACGACGTGCTGAACGTCGCCGGGCACCGGCTCTCCAGCGGCGCGATGGAGGAAGTGCTGGCCGCGCACCCCGATGTCGCCGAGTGCGTCGTGATCGGGGTGAAGGACGCCATCAAGGGGCAGGTTCCGCGCGGACTGGTCGTCCTGAAGTCGGGGGTGAGCCGTTCCGCCGAGGAGATCGGCGCGGAGCTGGTCGCCTCGGTGCGGGAGCGGATCGGCCCGGTGGCCGCGCTGCGCCGGGTCGATGTGGTCCAGGCGCTGCCCAAGACGCGGTCGGGCAAGATCCTGCGCCGCACCATGCGGGACATCGCCGACGGAGGGGACCCGGCGCTGCCCTCCACCATCGAGGATCCCTCGGTGATCCAGGCGCTGCGTCCGGTGCTGCGCGAGGACACCTGACCGGACGCCGGGCCCGGGCGGGTCCGGGGTGTCCGCGGGCCGCCGGTGCGGGCGGCCCGCCGACCCCTCAGCCGGGCAGGAACCGCTCCCGGAAGACCCGGTCCGGGGCGATGCCGGCAGCCGCCGCCACCCTCTCCACGGCCTCGATCAGCGCCGGCGGCCCGCACACGTAGATGTCCGGGGTGACGGACGCGGCCCGCAGGGCCCCGGCCAGCCGTTCGGCGGGGTTGCCGGACGGTCCCGGCCAGGACGGTCCGGGGTGGCGGACACAGACCTCGAAGGCGAAACCGGGCAGCTGCGCCTCGGCCTCCGACAGCTCCGGGACCCCGAAGACGTCCCGCTCCTCCTCGACCCCCAGGAACAGCCGGGCCTGCTGCGGCTCCTGCCACTCGGCCATGTGCCGGACCATCGACAGCAGCGGCGCCAGGCCGGTACCGCCCGCGACGAACCAGCGGGGTGCCGGCCCGGTCTCCCGCAGGCCGAAGGCGCCCTGAGGGCCGTGCACCGGCAGCCGGTCGCCGACGGCTGCCCGCTCCCGCAGGTAGGAGGAGAACGCGCCGCCCGGCCGCAGCCGGATGAGGAACTCGGCACGTCCTTCCCAGTTCCCGGTGTTGGCCAGGGAATAGGCGCGCCTGGTCTCCTCCCCGGGAATCTGCAGCTCCAGGAACTGACCGGGGTCGAACTGGCAGCCCTCCCCCGCCGTCCCGTCGGGTTCCAGCCGCAGCTGCAGGCGCACCGTCTCGTGTGCCACTGTCTCCAGCGCCGTGACGACGGCCTCCCGGGCCGGGATTCCGCCGTACAGGATCCGCGAGGAGGAGTAAGGCAGTTCCGCCGACAGCGGGCCGCGCGGATAGGTGCGGCACAGCAGGACCTCGCCGCGCTCGCGGTCGGCCGGTGTCAGTGCCTGCCCGCTGTGCGTGCCGAGGCGGTACTCGCCACCGGTGACGGCCGCCCGGCAGGACCCGCAGGTCCCCTGCCGGCAGGACGAGGGCAGGGCCGCGCCGGCCTGAGCGGCGGCGTCCAGGACGCTGGTGCCGCCGTCGCAGCCGAACTCCAGGCGCTCGCCGTCGGGCGTGGTCAGCACGACGGGGCTCTCCCGGCCCGCCGGAGCCGGTGCGGCGGATTCGGTGGCCGAGGTCATGACTGCGCACGCTCCAGTGCCGCGGCCACATCGGTGCCGGCGTCACCGACGACCCGCAGGCCGAACCGGTCGACGAGTTCCTGGACCAGTGCCGGGGTGAGATAGGCGGGCAGGGTGGGGCCGAGGTGGATGTTGCGCACTCCCAGGGCAAGAAGCGTCAGCAGCACCGCCACCGCCTTTTGTTCGGTCCACGACAGCGCCAGCGTCAGCGGCAGGTCGTTGATGCCGCAGCCGAAGGCGTCGGCCAGCGCCGAGGCGATGGCGATCGCGGAGTAGGTGTCGTTGCACTGACCGAGATCCAGCAGCCGGGGGATGCCGCCGATCTCCCCGAAGTCGTGGCGGTTGAACCGGTACTTGGCGCAGCCGAGCGTGAGCACCACGCTGTCGCGCGGCGCGCCGAGCGCGAAGTCCGCGTAGTAGTCGCGTCCGGGGGTGGGGCCGTCGCAGCCGCCGACCAGGAAGAAGTGCCTGATGTCGCCGCGCCTGACCGCCCCGATGACGTCGTCGGCGACGGAGAGCACCGCGTCGCGCCCGAACCCGACGGTGATGAACTGCTCGGGGCCGTCCTCGGTGAAGCCCGGCAGTGCCCTGGCGGCCCGGACCAGCGGGGTGAAGTCGCCGTTGGCGATGTGCCGCACGCCGGGCCAGCCGACCGGGCCCGCGGTGAAGATCCGCCGCCGGTAGCGTGCGTGGGGCTCGATGATGCAGTTGGAGGTCATGAGCACCGGCCCGGGGAACTCCGCGAAGTCCTTCTGCTGGTCCTGCCAGGCCCCGCCGTAGTTGCCGGCCAGGTGCGGATACGCCTTGAGCAGGGGGTAGCCGTGGGCGGGCAGCATCTCCCCGTGGGTGTAGACGTTGATCCCGGTGTCCTTGGTCTGTTCCAGTACCGCGGCGAGGTCCTTCAGGTCGTGCCCGCTGACCAGGATGGCCTTGCCGGCCACCGGCGTGCAGCGGACCGCGGTCGGCTGCTGGGCGCCGTAGGTGCCGGTGTTGGCGGCGTCCAGAAGTTCCATGACCGCGAGGTTCAGGTGTCCCAGGCCGACGGCCCGGGCCAGGAGCTCGTTGGCATCGGTGGGCGACTCGGCCAGGTAGGCCAGCCCTTCCTCGACGCCCGCGAACACCTTCTCGGAGTGGCGGCCCAGGACGTGGGCGTGGTGGGCGTAGGCGCAGATGCCCTTCAGCGCGTAGAGGTGGAGGGCGCGCAGGCCGGTGATGTCGGGGCCGACCAGGGCGATGCCGTGGTCGACGCGCGCGACGGCCGCCTGTCCGAGCAGCCCCGGCATGTCGGGCGCGGGTTCGAAGGCGGCGGGGCCGGAAAGCGGCCGGGGGTCCAGTCCGCGAGCACGGGCTGCTTCCTCGTAACGGGCCCGCACGCGGTCCCGCACGGCGGCCGCCTCGCGCAGCAGGGCGACGAACCGGGTGGGGCTGAAGTTGACGTTGGTCAGGGTGGTGAAGACCGAGGAGAGAATGAAGCCGGCCGCCTCGTCGTCGGGGGCGTCCAGATCGCGGGCGCGCACCGCGTACTGGGCGATGCCCTTGACCGCGTACAGCAGCAGGTCCTGCAGGTCCGACGTGCCCGAGTCCTTGCCACAGTTGCCGAGCGCCCCCGCACAGCCGGGTACTTCGCCGGTCCGGTCGGTCTGTTCGCACTGGAAGCAGAGCATGCGTGCCCTCCTGGTCGAGTCCTGGCCTTGCCGGGACAGACGGTAGGCAGGGGGCCACCGGAAATCCTTGACGCCGGTCAATTCCGGGCCTTCGAAGAGCCCGTGTGACCGGTATCACTGCCACTCCAGCCGGGCCTGCAGGCCGGGCATGTCGTGCAGGACGATCCGCCTCCCCTCGACCGCGATCAGTCCGTCGGCCGACAGTTCCCGCAGCACCCGGGAGAACGTCTCGGGGGCCAGGTTGAGCCGGGAGGCGAGCACATGCTTGCGGGTCGGCAGGGTGACGGTGGCCCGGCCCTCCACCTCCGTACCGCTCCCGGCCTCGTGCAGCAGGAAGCCGACGACCCGCTGGACCCCGGAGCGCAGCGAGTACGACTCGACGTCCCGGATCAGGCGGCGCAGGCGGACCGCCATGTTGGCCAGCATGCGGCGTGCGAAGGCGGGGTCCCGGTCCAGGAGGTCGAGAACCGCGTCGCTGGAGACGGCCAGCAGCTCGGTGCTGACGAGGGCGGTGGCGGTCACGGGGTACCGCAGGCCGTCGAAGACCACGGCCTCGCCGAAGGTCTCCCCGGCGGCGACGATCTCCACCACCTTCTCCGCGCCGTCGGGTGTGGAGACCGCCAGCTGCATCTGCCCGCGCTGCACGAAGAAGAAGCCCCGCACGGGGTCCCCCTGGCGGAACAGGATCCCGTTGCGCTCCAGGACGGTGATGCGGGAGCCTGCGCGCAGCACGCCGATCTGGTCCTCGGTCAGCCCGGAGAACAGCGGGAGCTGCCGCAGCAGGACGGAGAGCGTCGACTGGTTGTTTCCCATCCACGCACCGTAATGCGGATCCGGCCGCGACTTCTTGCGCGTCCCACGCCACCCGGCCGGCACTATTGACATGTACCTTGCCAGCCCATTCTCTGTTCTGGTCGATCCAGCCCACTCCCCCAGAGAGCGAGCCAGCATGGCCATCTCCCGTCGCGGCCTCATCGGGGCCGCGGTGCTCGGAACCGCGGCAGCCGCCGTGGATCTCGGTGCTCCGGCGTCGCACGCCGCCGGCCCGCCAACCGGAACCACGACCCTCAGCCGCACCCTGCTCCCCGGGCAGCCCGGACCCGGCGGCTACCGACTGCTGACCAGCGGCCCCGGCGAGCCGCACCTGGTACGCGGCGACCTCGGCGGCGGCAGCGGGCTGACGGCCCGCTCCCGGCCGCTGCTCGCCTTCGCCCAGCTGTCCGACCTGCACATCATCGACGCGCAGTCCCCCGCCCGCGTGGAGTTCCTGGACCGCTGGGCCGATCCTGACGCCGCCGCCTGGGGCCAGGTCTTCTCCAGCGCCTACCGGCCGCAGGAGATGCTCTCCGCGCAGATCGTGGACGCCATGGTCCGGGCGATCCGTCAGGTGGGCGAAGGTCCCTCCACCGGTGTTCCGCTGGCGTTCAGCATCGTCACCGGCGACACCGTGGACAACGCCCAGTTCAACGAGATGCGCTGGTACATCGATCTGCTGGACGGCGGGACCGTCCGCCCGGACTCGGGTGACCCCGCCCGCTGGGAGGGAGTCGCCGACCTGGAGCGCTTCGATGCCGCCTACTGGCACCCCGAACCGGACGGCCGGCCGGACCGGCCCCGGCAGCTGTGGGGCTTCCCCACGAAGCCACAGCTCCTGGACGCGGCCCGGCGGCAGTTCACCGCCGGCGGCCTGGGCATGCCCTGGTACACCGTGTACGGGAACCACGACGGGCTGGTGCAGGGGAACCTCCCGTCCGGCTGGCTGCTGAACCAGGTGGCCACCCGCTCCCACAAGCCGGTCGGCTGGCCCGCCTCGGTGGAGGAGGCCGCCGAGGCCGCCGCCGCCTACGAGCGCTCCGGCGACGCCCTCGCCAAGGCGTTCGACGGACCGGTGCGCCGGGTGACGGCCGATCCACTGCGCAGGCTGCTGTCCCGGTCGGAGATGATCGAGGAACACTTCTCCACCACCGGAACCCCGGTCGGGCACGGCTTCACGGCCGCCAACCGGGCGAGCGGCAGGGCCTACTACGCCTTCGACCACGGCATCGTCCGCTGCCTGGTACTGGACACGGTCAACCCCAACGGCGGAGCCAACGGCTCCATCGACGGCACACAGCACCGCTGGCTCCAGGACGAGCTGCGCGCGGGAAGCAGCCGCTACCTGACCGCCGAGGGCAGGGAGGTGACGCACGACGTTCCCGACCGGCTCTTCCTGGTCTTCTCCCACCACACGCTGGAGACCATGAACAACACCACCGACCCACTGGGATGGCTGTTCCCCCGTGTCGACGGCACCCGGCTGCGTCAGACCCTGCTGTGCTTCCCCAACGCGGTCGCGATGGTGAGCGGCCACACCCACACCAACCGCATCCTGCCGCACGCCCGTCCCGCCGGCTGGGCGGCACCGGGCGGCTTCTGGGAGATCACGACGGCCTCCCACATCGACTGGCCCCAGCAGAGCCGCATCATCGAGATCTCCGCCCACCCCGACAACACGTTGTCCCTCCTGACCACCCTCGTGGACACCGACGCCCCGCTCTCCCACGCCGGGCGTCTGGACGACCCCGCCTCCCTGGCCTCACTGGCCCGCGAACTATCCGTCAACGACTGGCAGAAGCGGTCCGACACGGCCGACGGCGGACGCCGCGGAGGCCCGGCCGACCGCAACACCGAGCTGCTCCTGCCCTCCCCCTTCCCGCTGTGACCGGCTGACGCCCGGCGGGCCGGAAGGGCCGGGGTCAGGACCCGCCAGGTCCCTGCCCCGGTGGCGCCTCGTCCCCTCCGGCCTCGCCGGCCCGGCGCAGGCCGCGCTCCGTCCGCTGCCGCCCGCGCATGCGCACCTCGTAGGCGCTGAACAGCGCGAGGGTCACCGCGATCAGCGGCAGTACGAACTGCACCATGACCGTGGTGAACCCGGCCAGCGCGTCGTGCTCGGTCGCCGCCAGGACCACGAAGACGGTGTAGGAGATGTACAGGGCAAGGAAGAGACCGCCCTCCCACCGGACGATGAGAAAGCCGGTGAAGGCGATGGGCAGCAGCGCCACGGCAGCCGCCAGCATCAGCGGGATGTCCAGCGCGACCGCCGCGCTCGGCACCGGAATGCCGCCGGCCGAGATCACCGAGGGCAGACCGAGAACCAGGCTGATGTTGAGGATGTTGCTGCCCACGACATTGCCCACCGCCAGGTCCCGCTCGCCCCTGCGGACCGCGATCACGGACACCGCCAGCTCGGGCAGGGACGTGCCGATCGCCACGACGGTGAGGCCGATCACGAGGCTGCTGACACCGAAGGCGGCCGCCACGTTCACCGCGCCGTCGACCAGCAGCCTGGCGCCGAGCACCAGCAGTCCGACGCCGGTCACCACGAAGAGCAGCGACTTCACGACAGAGGCCGGGGGCTCCTCGTCCTCCCCGCCCGCCTCCCCGGCACCGGCCGCCGCCCCTGCGGCGCGGCCCGCCGCGAGCGCACGCTCCTCCGCCGCCTCACGGCGGCTGACCACGATGGTGACCACGGTGTAGGCGACCAGCACGCCGAGCAGGACCACCCCGTCCAGTCTGCCGATCCCGCCGTCCAGCGCCATCACCAGCAGCAGGACCGACACCGCGACCATGATCGGCAGGTCGATCCGCACCAGCCGCCGCTTGACCGCGAGGGGGATGACGAGCGCGGAGACACCGAGGATGAGCAGGACGTTGGCGATGTTGCTGCCGACCACGTTGCCGACCGCCAGTTCCGGCTCACCGCCCATCACCGAGCCGATGGTGACCGCCAGTTCGGGAGCGGAGGTGGCCCCCGAGACCACGGTGAGCCCGACCACCAGGGCGGAGATGCCGGCCCTCCGCGCCAATGAGGAGGCCCCCCTGACGAGCACCTCACCTCCCAGGGTGAGCAGCACGAGACCGGCGATGACACGACCCACGTCGAGAAGATCCACCGCTGGATTCTAAACAGCCCCGACGGCCGGGCACCGTTCCTGCACCCTTTCCCCCCGAACCCGCGAGAACCGCTTGTGCGCCGTGAAGAAGAAGGGCAGTCAGCGGCCGACCGGTCTGGCACCGGCCAGCGCGGTGCCGACGAGGGCGAACGCGGCAAGAGCGGGGATCGGTACGTGACCGCCCGGGCGGTCGATGTCGTCGATGAACCATCCGGAAAACCCCACCCAGAGCAACCCGCCGAAGACGATCAGCACAACGTTTCCGCGCTCTCCCGTGGCCCGCATACCCGCCCACAGCAAGAGGGGCATGAGCAGCCAGGAAGCGACCGTCGAGAGCAGGAACTCGACACAGCACCGGCGAACACCGTGGCCTCGCTGGGGGCGGAACTCTCACGGGCCCAGGCGTAGCCCACGGACATGACGGTGTGACAGATCGCCGTGGCCGCGCCGACGCAGAGAACACCTTTGGCGTGGCGCAGGGGATTCACGGCGGACATCCTTGCTTCCGGCAGACCGGCGGGCATCGACGGGAACAGTCGGGGCCGACCGGGCGGCGTACGGGCGGCGTACGGGCGGTGGCCAGACGGTGGTCGGTGTTCGTTCAACCCAACGCCATGGCGGCGCCGCGCAGTTCCGCCGCACTCACCTGTGACCGTCCGGGGTCCGAGCGTCCGCTCCCCGCCCCGGCCGCACGGCGAAACTGGGCAAACGACGGGACCACGGCCCACGCGGCGGCAGCGGGGAGGCGCTCTCAGCCGTGGGCGGTGGAAGGGATCACCTCGGACGCGGGGGGCGGTCCCGGGGGCGTGCCGTCGCCGAAGGGGCGCCCGCCGAGCTCGTCACGGTGATGCGGGGTCAGCCAGCGGGCCGGGTCGGGGCCGAGCGGCACGATGCCGGTCGGGTTGATACCGGTGTGCACCCGGTAGTAGTGCCGGCTGATGTGGTCGAAGTCCACCGTGTCGCCGAATCCGGGTGTCTGATAGAGATCCCGGGCATAGGCCCACAGCACCGGGTCCTCGGCCAGCTTCCAGCGGTTGCACTTGAAGTGGTTGTGGTAGACGGTGTCGAACCGCACCAGCGTGGTGAACAGCCGGATGTCGGCCTCCGTGATGGTGTCGCCCACCAGGTAGCGGCGGTTCACCAGCCTCTCGGACACCTGCTCCAGACGCCGGAACACCCCGCGGCACGCCCCCTCGTACTCCTGCTGCCCGAGGGCGAAGCCCGCCTGATAGACACCGTTGTTGACGTCACGGTAGATGCCGTCCATGACGTGGTCGATCTCGTCGCGCAGCGCCTCGGGGTAGAGGTCGGGCGCGCCGGGCCGGTGCAGTGCCGTCCATTCGGTGGCGAGGTCCAGGGTGATCTGCTGGTAGTCGTTGGTCACCAGCTTCCCGGTGGGCACGTCCACGACCGCCGGGACGCTGACGCCACCGGGGTACTCCGTCTCCCTGGCGTCATAGGCCTCGTGCAGGTAGCGGATGCCGAGCACCGGGTCGCGCCCGTCCGGGTCGAGCGTGAAGCGCCAGCTGCGGTCGTCCTGGATCGGGTCGGCCACGGCGAGCGACAGGGAGTCCTCCAGCCCGAGCAGCCGCCGGGAGACCAGGGCGCGGCTCGCCCACGGACAGGCACGGCTGACGACCAGCCGGTAGCGGCCGGCCTCGACCGGCCAGCCGTCCCGGGCATCGGCCGTGATGCGATCGGTGAAGTGGCTGCGGGACCGCTTGAACGGCTTGCGGCCGTAGGAGGCGTTGCCGTCCGTCGTGCTGTCGGCGGGGTCACTCACCGTCGGGCTCCTTCCGTCGCGGGGGCGCCAAGCGCCGGTCCCGAACGCTTATCCCCCGGGCCGCGCACCAAACCTGCCCCGGAGCGCTCGGAGGGACGAGGCCGTCTTGAGGGGGTACGGCCCGGCGGCGCAGACTTTCCACATGCGCACCCAGACGACTCTGCTGCGTCCGCCTCGGCGAACCTACCGGTCCTACTTCACCGACAGCACCTCCTGGGACCGGTACGAGCCGCGTCCCGGTGACATCGTCATCTCCACTCCCGCCAAGGTCGGTACCACCTGGACGCAGCGCATCGCGTCCGTTCTGGTGTTCCAGGACACCCGCCTGCCGGGTCCGCTCATGGAGATCAGCCCCTGGCTCGACTGCCGCTTCGTGCCCGTCGACGCCATGCTCGGCACTCTGGAGGAGCAGCGGCACCGGCGGTTCCTCAAGACGCATCTGCCCATGGACGCCTTACCCGTCTACTCGGAGGTGTCCTACCTGGTCGTGGCCAGGGATCTGCGGGACACCGCCGTGTCGGCACACAACCACGCGCTGGGCATGAACGGGCTGCGCGACGAGTTCCCCGACCCTCCGGACGAGGACGACGTGTACACGCCCCGGCTGCCCGTGGTGCCCGAGGACATCCGCGCGTTCTGGCGCGACTACTTCACCCGCAGTCCGTTCCCCTGGGAGGCGAACGGCTGGCCCTACAACTCCCCCACGCGCCATCTCGAGTCCTGGTGGGGGCACCGGGACGAGCCCAACGTCCTGTTCCTGCACTTCCAGGACATGCTCGACGATCTCGACAAGGAGATGCGGCGGGTGAGCGCGTTCCTGGGGATCCCCGTCGACGAGGCCCGCTGGCCCGCTCTGGTGAAGGCCTGCACGTTCTCGGACATGAAGGCCACGCAGGATCAGGTGTTCCCCGGGCGGCTCGCCGAGGCCCTCACCTCGCTGGAGTTCTTCCACAAGGGGAGGAACGGCCAGTGGCAGAACGTCTTCACCGACGAGGACATGGCGCTTTACCGGGCGGCGGTGGAACCACTGGACCCCGGGATGCGGGCGTGGCTGACCCGCAGCGTGTAGGGGCAGTCCGACGGCCGGGCTGACAGCCGGGCCCGTTCCTGGCCTACCGTGGTCAGCCGGGCAGGCGATGCCCTCGTCGGGCGCCGCCGTCCCGATCCGCTCTCCGCCGCCGGAGGCCGCGGGGTGTGGCTGATGCACGAACTGTGCGACCTGGTCGAGATCCAGCAGCTGCCCGGCGCGCTCGTCGTGCGCCTGTCCATGGACATCGGCTGAGGGGCGGCAAGCGCTCCGGACCGGGATTCTCAGTGGCGGGGCACCGCCCCCGGCCGGGGTTCGCCGGCCGCTTCTTCCGGACAGGGGTCGCCGGGGGCCGGAGGCCGTTTCGCCGCGGCCCAGCGTTCCCGGCGGTTGGGGATGGCCCGGTCGACGGTGCCCGACCAGCGCTCGTACGGTGCGCGCCGGTCGCGCCGCAGCAGTACCGCGAGCGGTGACCACACGCCGGTCAGGAGGACCGCCGCCAGGACCGCTCCCGGAAGGAGCCGGGAAACCGGGTCGGGGAAGGTGACCGTGCCGGTGTGGTCGGCCAGGGTCAGCCAGCCCAGCCCGAGCGGGGCGTACAGCAACAGGCAGCGGACGGCGATGCGCAGCGGGCCGGCCCGCTGTCCGTCGGGCCGGGTGATGCGCAGCAGCACGGCCCGTTTGCCGGGTGTGCTGCCCCAGGCGACGGGCACCAGCCAGAACCAGAGCAGACCGAGCGCGGTGCCGATGGGGAAGGCGTACTGACGCCCGGTGGCCCAGTCCGTGGCCACGGCCGTCAGGCCGGTGACCAGGGTCCAGGTGATGAACCAGCCCGCCAGGTCGGTGAGCCAGGCCAGGGCTCGGCGAGGGACGGTGACCCGGCTGCCGTACCGAACGCGTTCCAGGTGTGGGTCGTTGACGGGGAGCCGTCGTCCGAGAGGCCCCGCCAGGAACCAGCCGAGAACCGCGCCCGCGGTGTTGAGCGTCAGGTCGTCGACGTTGAACTGCCGGTAGGGGCAGGCGTACAGATACCACAGCCCGGTGTACTGGGTGGTCTCGAAGAACAGGGAGGTGAAGAAGGCCAGCGCGGTGGAGGCGAGGAGTCCCTGCCGCAGGTGGTAGCGCAGATAGACGCCCAGCGGGAGCAGCAGCACGGCGTTGAGGAGAGTGGTCCAGGTGGGGGCGAGGCCCAGCAGGTGCTGCGGCGACCGGTTCCCCCCGGCAGCGGCGGAGATGCTGTCGACGAAGGCGAGGGGCTGCAGCTGCGGGCTGCTCGCGTACCGCACGGTGGCACAGTGCGCGTCGGTGTCCAGGGGCAGCGGCATCAGGGTCTGCAGCAGCGCGGCGAGCAGGTAGAAGACGAAGCTGTAGAAGACCAGGGCCGACCAGCCTCCGGCCCTGCCGCGTCTGCGGTAGCCGCGGACGGCGACGGGGACGACGATCACCGCGGCGACGAAGGGGAAGATCCAGACCGCTGCCTCGACGGGCAGCAGGTACGTACGGAACACGGTGCTGATGCTTTCTGCGGCGGGGCCGGCCGGGGCGGGTCCGGAGGCGGGCGGGGTCCGCGACGCGTCCCGGTTGCGGGGCCGCTCGCTGACCGACAGGGTAGGCGACCTCTCCGCTCCGCGGTGCCCGAGCGGCGGGTTCAGCCGCCGCCGAGGACCAGCGTGCCGTCGGGGCCGGGGACGACCCGGGAACCGAAGCCCCGGCAGGCCCGGTCGAGCGTGTCACGCAGCCACGCGCTGTCGGGCGGGGAGGCACGCAGCAGCCGCAGCCGCTCCGAGCGCAGGGGCACCATCCGCACCTGGAGCGCCCTGCCGGTGCCACGATTCACGGAGATCAGGTACATCAGCCGGAGGTCGTCCCGGTACTGCTCGTAACCGGTGATTCCCTCGTAGTCGTTGATGAAGTCGCCGCAGCCGTACAGCACGGGCTTCTCCCGGTACAGCTCCAGGGGCCGGGGGTGATGGGAGGAGTGCCCGTGCACGAGGTCCGCGCCGCCGTCGACGAGCGCGTGCGCGAAGCGTCTGTGGTCCGGGGGAACCTCGTACCCCCAGTTGGAGCCCCAGTGGACGGACACGACCACGAGGTCACCCGGCCGTTTCTCGTGCCGGATGCGGGCCGTCACCGCGAGGGCGGACTCCTCCGTCGTGTCCGGTACGAAGTCCACACCCGCGCGGTGTTCGGTCGCCGCCCACCCGTGGGGGACGCCGCTGGTCGGCAGGGCGAAGGAGAAGACGAGGACCCGCCCGCCACCCGCGAGTGGAACGGCGGCCGGGCGCCGGGCCTGCCCGGCGTTCCGCCCGGCTCCGGCTGTCGCGATCCCCGCCCGGGCCAGGGCACCGAGCGTCTCCGTGAGCCCTTCCCGGCCGAAGTCCAGGACGTGGTTGTTGGCCAGGGCGCACACATCGGGACGGATCGCCTGGAGGCAGCCGAGGTTGGAGGGGTGCATCCGGTAGTGGATGCCCTTGCCGGGCTCGAACGCACCGGCGCGCGTGACGGCGGTCTCCAGGTTGACCAGCCGCACATCGGGTGCGCACTCCTCGAGGATCTCCAGGGCAGCGCCCCACGGCCAGGCGAATCCGGCCGGGCGGGGGACGGACCCGGAGCCGGCCTCGGCGAGCCGGACGTAGTCCCGGGCGTCCCGGATGTACGGCTCGCGCAGCGTGGGGTCGCCGGGGTGCGGCAGGATCTGGTCGACACCGCGGCCGAGCATGACGTCACCGCACAGAAACAGCGTCACCGGTTCGCCGTCCACCGTTCCAGTGTAGGAAGAACCCCCTCGGCCCGTCCTGTCGGCGGAAGGTGCCCGTGCGCGGCGTCTTGCCTGATCATGCGGTTGGCCGTACAGTTCCGGCAGCAGCGCATGGGAGCGCTCCCACACTCAGGATCCGTGGAAGGGCTCACCATGACCACACTGACTCCGCCTTCGCACCCGTCCGCGCCACCGAAGCCACCGGGTGCCGGGCTCGCCGCTCTCTACCGGCGCCACAGCCTCACCGTCCTGAGGGTGTCCGTCGGCATCCTCTTCCTCTGGTTCGGTGCCCTCAAGCTCATCCCGGGCACCAGCGCCGCCGAGGATCTGGCCACCCGCACCATGAGCGCCCTGACCTTCCATCACGTCCCCGCGGACGTGTCCCGGCCGCTGCTGGGCATGATGGAGATCCTGATCGGGACCGGCCTGGTCACCGGGCTACTGCTGCGGCTGACCCTGGCCGTCTTCCTGGTCCACATGAGCGGCACGTTCCTCACCCTCGTCGTGCTGGCCGACGAGATGTGGGCCGGGCCGGCCGCCTGCCCCACCCTGGCGGGCCAGTACGTGATCAAGAACATCGTCCTTCTCACCGCCGGGCTCGCCATCGCCGCCCACGCCTGGTCCACGCCCCCGGGCCCCGACGAGGAGCCACCCGGGAGCGGCCGAGCGGACCCCACGGGCGTCTGAGTCCCGCGGGCACGCCCGCCCGTGGGCGGTGGTGTCATCAGCGGTACCGTGGTCCGCAGGGGGGAACCGGGATGACAGCACACGGCAACGCAGGGACCCACGAGGAGGACGTGGCCGCCCGTTGGTACCGGTGGCACCGGACGTGGCGGGTGAGAGCTCTCGGGACGGTGACGCTGCTGCTGGTGGCCGGCGCGCTGTTCTCCTCGGCCGGAGGCACCGTGCCGGGCGGACTGCGGGCCGCCCTGTCGGCGGGGTTCGTCCTCTACGCGGCGCTCGTCGTGGATCTCGTGGGCAGCTGGGCGGCCCGGAGGCTCTCCCCCGCCCATCGCCGCGCGGTCCGGGCGCGGCGGGCCGCGACCACGGAGGGCGGACAGCTCCTCGCTTCCGGTGCCGTGCCGGTCGACGCCCCGGTCGCCGGACGCTGGAAGGCCCTCAACAGCCCTGCCACCAAGGTGCCTTCGCACGGCACGGACGCCTACGGCCAGACGTATGCCATCGACATCGTCGCCGCGCCGGCCGGAAGTCCGGGCCCGTCTTTCGCGCTGCTGTGGCCCCCGGTACGGCGCGCCGAGGAGTTCCCCGCCTACGGGAGGCCTGTGCTGGCCTGCGCCGATGGCACCGTTATCAGTGCGTCCGACCGTATCCGCGGCGGCAGATTCTCCCGCAACTCGCTTCCGGCGCTGGCCCTGTTCCTGGTCGAAGGAGTGTTGCGGTCCATGGCGGGACCCCGCCGGGTCACCGGCAACCATGTCACCCTCGACCTGGGTGGCGGCCTCTTCGCCGAGTACGCCCATCTGCGGCGCGGGTCCCTCCGGGTGGCACCCGGGGACACCGTCCGTGCCGGCCAGGAACTCGCCGAGTGCGGGAACACCGGCAACTCGACCGAGCCGCACCTGCACTTCCAGCTGATGGACGGCCCCGACCTGCACAGCGCCCGCGGTATCCCCTTCACCTGGCGGGGCGTCGGCGTGCCCGCGAACGGGGAGGAGTTCGAGGTACCGCCCGCCGAAGCGCACCGCCCGGCCGGCAAGGGCTGATCCGCTGCCCGTGCGGTGTCGCACGGGCAGCGGATCAAGGGCGGCGCTTCCGCTAGCGGGCCGGGTTCGTGTCGGGCCTGGTTGCCAGGTACCAGTCGGTCAGCGTGACGGAGTCGTCGGCGAGCCGGGCGTCGAGTTCCTCCTGGCTCCGCGGGGCACCCAGCACCACGTCGTCACCCGGCCGCCAGTTCGCCGGGCAGGCCACGCCGTCCCGGTCGGAGGTCTGCAGGGCGTCGATGAGGCGCAGGATCTCCGGGATCATCCGGCCCGCGTTCATCGGGTAGTACAGGACCGCTCGGACGGTCTGCTCCGGGTCGATGACGAAGACCGCGCGCACGGCGGCCGTGCCCGAGGTGTTCGGGTGGAGCATCCCGTAGGCGCGGGAGACCTTCGTGTCGAGGTCGGCGATGATCGGGAAGGGAATGCGGACGCCGAGCTTCTCCTCGATGGACCGGGTCCAGCCCAGGTGGCTGTGGACGGAGTCCACCGAGTTGCCCAGCAGGGCGACGTTGCGGGCGGCGAACTCCTCGGCCAGTTCGGCGAAGGCGACGAACTCCGTGGTGCACACCGGAGTGAAGTCCGCGGGGTGACTGAAGAGCACCAGCCAGCGGCCGGCGTAGTCGGCGAGCCGGATCGGCCCGTGGGTGCTGTCCGACTCGAAGTCCGGGGCCCTGTCCCCGATCAGGGGCAGGCGGGGGGCCGCGGGTGCGGTCGAGGTGGTCATGGTTCTTCCTTTCGTGCTCCGTGAGAGGGCTGTCCGGTGATGGCCTCAGACGCGGCCGGCGAGCATGCCGTGCCAGTACATCTGCGGCAGTCCGTAGCGCTTGAGCAGCCACATGTCGTAGCGCTCCTTGCCGGTGTCGAGGAGCGGCACGCTGGGCGCGGGCCGAAGGTCGTAGTCGAACTCGGCGAGCAGCATCCGGTTCCGGGCCGTGACCACCGGGCAGGAGGTGTATCCGTCGTACTTCCGGCGGGGCTTCTCTCCCCGCATGACGGAGAGCAGGTTGGCCACCACGACCGGGGACTGCTTGCGGATGGCCGCGCCGGTCTTGGAGGTGGGGAGGTTCGCGACGTCGCCGAGCGCGAAGACCTCCGGGTAGCGGGCGTGCTGGAGAGTGTGCTTGTCGACCTCCACGTATCCCCAGGGGCTCGCGGGGTCGGACAGCGCGCTCTTCTTGATCCAGTCGGGTGCGCTCTGCGGCGGGACGGCGTGGAGCAGGTCGTACGGGAGCGTCGAGGACGTTCCCGTGGCGTCGTCACTGACGGTGAGTTCCCGGCGGTCGCCGTCCAGGGCGGTGACCTGGCTGCTCAGCCGGATGCGGGCACCGTAGCGGTCCGCCACCCGTTCCAGGACCTGCGCCCACGGCGACACCTTGAACAGGGCCGTCTCGGCGGACAGAAAGACGATGTCGATCTGGTCGAGCACGCCTTCCCTGCGCCAGTGGTCGGCCGCCAGATACATGATCTTCTGCGGCGCTCCCCCGCACTTGACGGGGCCGGCGGGGTGGGTGAACACGGCGGTGCCCGAGCGCATGCCGCGGATGAGATCCCAGGTGCGCGGGGCGTACTCGGGCGAGTAGTTGCTGGTCACCCCGGTTCCTCCGCCGCCGGGCCGGGCTATGGCCTCGGCCAGCCCCGGGACGCCATCCCAGTCGAGCTGCAGGCCGGGGGCGACGACGAGGTACTCATACCCGACCTCGTCACCGTGCGAGGTGACCACGGTCCGGGCCTCCGGGTCGACCGAGACGGCGGCCTGACGGATCCAGCGCACCCCCTTGGGCATCACGGACGCCTCGGACCGGCGCGTGCTGCGCAGCGGCGCCCGGCCTCCGCCGACCAGGGTCCACAGCGGCTGGTACCAGTGCGTCTCGGTGGGGTCGAGCAGCGCGATGTCGGTGACTCCGGCACGGCGCAGGCGGGCGGCGGTGGTGATTCCCGCGGTGCCGCCGCCGATGATGAGGACGCGGTGGTGGCGGTTCGGGCTCATGGGGCGACTCCCTGGAGGTAGGTGCCGGAGGCCGTGGCTTGGGCGGGCACAGCGGAAAGACCTTCCGAGAGATACCCCCTAGGGTATCTCTGCTTTGCGAGCGTATGCCACTTTCGCCGCCACGGCAAATACGCAGGGGGGTATATGCCCGGCCCCGCCGGGGCGGGTGCGCCCTGCGTGGAAAATACCCCCCGGGGTATCATGAATGCCGGAGTCGCCAAGGGAGGCGCACATGAAGCCGGCACCGAAGTGCGTGATCGACCGCAGCAGGTCCTGCAACTCCTGCATCGCCCCGGACCCGCGCAGCTGCCCCTACCCCTACCTGCTCGCCGAGACACGGCCGGAGCAGCCCCCGGAGCGCCGGTCCGAGGACCTCCCCACTGCACCGCCGCCGGCGCGGGACGCGTAGACGCGGGCGGCGGCACCACCCCGCCGCCCGCCCGCGTCACCTCACACAGGGCTTCGAGGGTGGTCCCCGAAGCCCTTCAGCCGCCCTGCTCCGCCACGGCCGCGTCCAGACGGCTCGCGAGCTCGTCGAGTTCGCGACCGGGGGTGTCCGGACCGAGCCCCGCGGGCAGGCCGTCCCGGGCAATGACTTCGTACGCCCCGGCGTGCGCACCCGCGCGCAGCTCCGCCGCGGGCACGACCAGGGCGCGGCCCTCGAGGATCACGAGAACGGGACGTTCGGCGCCGGACCGCAGCAGTTCGCGGACATGGTCTCCGGTGATCATGCCTGCCACTGTAGGCGCCGGGCCGCCCCGGGAGGCCGAACGCCATGCCGCCCGCCGCACATCCCCCAGGACACGGAACGACAACGGACGCCCGTTACCCACGAGACGGGCATTGACACCTGTTGCGAGAGCTCAGTACTTTTCCGCGCAACCGATCAATCGATCGATTGATCGGTCGTGGACGGAACGAGGAGGGCTCTGCGATGCGGAGACCAGTCACACGACGCGCGGCAATGACTCTGGCGGCCTGCATGACGGTGGCCCTGGCCGCCACGGCCTGCGGAGGGGAGTCGGAGGCATCCGACTCCGACGACGCCTATCAGCTCGTCGAGGACGGAAAGCTCACTTTTGCCATGAGCGGCCAGTACCGGCCGTTCAACTTCTTCGACGACGACGGGAAGCTCACCGGCTTCGACGTCGACCTCGGCAGCGAGGTCGCCGAGCGGCTCGGCCTTGAACCCAACCCCGTGACCGGCCCCTTCAACTCCCTGGTTGCGGGACTGAAGTCGAGCCGGTACGACCTGATCATCGGCTCCATGTCGCCCACCGAGGAGCGCAAGGAGCAGGTCGACTTCACCGACGAGTACTACGTCGCGGGCGCCCAGCTGTTCGTCCCGGGCGACGCCTCCGTCAACTCGGTGGAGGACCTGGAGAACGCCACGGTCGGCGTGGTGCTGGGCACCACGTTCGAGGAGTTCGCCAAGGAGCAGCCCGGCGTCTCCGAGGTCAGGACCTACAACAGCGACAACGAGGCCCTGACCGAGCTGGCCAACGGCCGCCTCGACGCGGCCATCACCACCAACCTCCTGGGTCTGTACCAGATCAACGAGACCGGTCTCGACATCAAGCTCGTCGGTGAGGTCCTGTTCCCGGACCCGGCCGCGATCGCCAGCCAGAAGAGCAACGCGGAACTCACCGCGGAGGTCAACGAGATTCTCGCGGCCATCAGGGAGGACGGCACCTACGCCGAACTCAGCGAGAAGTGGTTCGGCGTGGACATCAGCCAGGCCGACACGCCCTGACCCGAGAACGAGGCCACCAGCCCGGCTGTTGAGGAGACATACCTGCCATGTCCATCGTGGACGCCTTCAGAAGTTCCGCCCCGCTGATGCTCGAAGGGTTGCTGATCACCCTGCAACTGGCCGTGCTGGCGGTGGCGTTCGCCTTGGCAGTCGGGCTGGTGGTGGCCTGGATGAGGATGAGCCGCTTCGCTGTCCTGCGATGGCTCGCCCAGGGCTATCTGGCCATCATCCGGGGCACGCCGATGGTGACCCAGCTGTTCGTCATCTACTACGGCCTGGTCACCGTGGTCAACATCTCCGCCTTCTGGTCGGCGGTCATCGGACTCACCGTGCACAACGCCGCCTACATGGCGGAGATCTTCCGGTCCGGTGTGCAGTCGGTGGCCAAGGGCCAGACCGAGTCCGCCCGCTCCCTGGGCATGACGAAGTTCCAGGCGATGCGGATCGTGGTGGCTCCGCAGGCCTTCCGGTCCACCCTGCCCGCGCTGGGCAACCAGTTCATCATCGCGGTCAAGGACACCGCCGTGGCGTCCTTCATCACGGTTCCGGACCTCTTCATGCAGGCACAGAAGCTGGCGGCCGCCACCTACGCGCCGCTGACCTACTACCTGATATCGGCCGTCTACTACCTGATCATCGTGCTGCTGCTGACGGCATTGCTCCGCCGGATCGAGCGCCGGCACTCCCGATACGCGATCTGAGAGGCGGCACCCATGACACACCCCGTCACCCCTGCCACCGGCGCCCCGCTGGTCCACATGCGGCAGATCAACAAGGCGTTCGGCGACCACGTCGTGCTCGACCGGGTGGACCTGACCGTGCACACCGGCGAGGTCGTGGTCCTGATCGGCCCCTCCGGGGCCGGCAAGAGCACGCTGCTGCGCTGCGTCAACGGGCTGGAGCAGATCGACTCCGGCGAGATCGTCATCGACGGCCGCCGGCTGCGCTACGACGAGAAGTCCCTGAACCGGATGCGCCGGCACGTGGGCATGGTCTTCCAGCACTTCAACCTGTGGCCGCACAAGTCCGTGCTGGACAACGTCATGACCGCTCCGGTCAGGGTCGCCCGCCGGAACGAGGAGAAGGCGCGGGCCAACGCGCTGGACCTGCTGGAGCAGGTGGGCCTGCGGCAGTTCGCCGACCGCTACCCGATGAGCCTGTCCGGGGGTCAGCAGCAGCGGGTCGCCATCGCGCGGGCGCTGGCCATGCACCCCAAGGTGATGCTCTTCGACGAACCCACCAGTGCGCTCGACCCCGAACTGGTCGGCGAGGTGCTCGCGGTCATGCGGGACCTGGCACTGAGCGGCATGACGATGATGGTGGTCACCCACGAGATGCGCTTCGCCCGCGCGGTCGCCGACCGGGTCGTGCTCATGGCCGACGGGGGCATCGCCGAACAGGGGCCGCCCACCGACGTGCTGGACCGGCCCGCCAGCGAGCGCGGCCGGGCGTTCCTCCGTCAGGTCGAACAGACCTGAGCGGGGACCGCGGCGCCGGGCGGGGCGCGGACACCACAGCAGGGGCGGGAAAAGCACCACACGCAGCAAGGGAACGGAAAACGCAGATGGCGACAGTGACGGAGACCGGCCATACCGGCCGGGACCTGGTCCGCTACGAGACAGCCGGACCGGTGGCAGTGATCGAACTCCACCGGCCGCACCGTCTCAACGCGGTCACCGACGCGGTGAGCCGGGAGCTGAGCACCGCACTCCGGCGTGCCGTCGCCGAGGGCGCGCGGGCCGTCGTCCTCACCGGGGCGGGCCGCGCCTTCTGCAGCGGCCACGATCTCAAGGAACCGGCCGGGGCCGAGGATTCCCTCATGGCCCGGGAACGCCTGGAGCGACTGCAGGACGTCACCCGGGTGATCAAGCGCAGCCCGGTACCGGTGATCGCCGCGGTGCACGGCTGGGCCGTGGGCGCCGGGTGCGAGTGGGCCCTGGCCTGCGACCTGGTTGTGGCGGCCGAGTACACCCGGTTCTCGTTCCCCGAGGCCGGGGTGGGACTGACCGTCACCAACGGCGTCTCCCAGCTGCTGGCCGCCGTGCTGGGACCGCAGCGCGCGAAGTATCTGCTGATGACCGGCACGGTGTTCACCGCCGAGGAGGCCCAGGGCTGGGGGCTGGTGAACGAGGTGGTACCGGCCGGGGAGCACCGCGGGCACGCGCTGGCGCTGGCCGAGCGCCTCCTCGGACAGCCGCCGGTGTCCCTCGCCCTGGCCAAGGAGGCCGTCGACCGCGGGCTGGGCACCACCCTGGAGGAGGCGCTCGCCACGGAGGTGGATCTGTCCATGCGCGTCGTCGACACCGGTCCGCCCGTCTCCGTGCCCGCCCCGGCCCCGGAGGGTTCGCGGCAGAAGCGGGAGGACTCATGAGCACCGGCATCCCGGCCGGCGCACCGGAGCGGGACGACCCGCCGACACTGAGTGCGCTGGTCTCCCGGGCGGCGCGGCTGCACGGCGACAAGGTCGCCTGGGTGTTCCCGCACGCGGACCGCCCGGCCTGGACGTTCCGGGAGATCGACGCGGCGGTGGACCGGATCTCCCGCTTCCTGCGGCAGCGGGCCGAGCCCGGCGACCGGGTGGCGCTGATGCTGCCGAACATCCCCGAGTTCCCCCTGGTGTGGCTGGCCGCGGCCCGCGCGGGACTCGCCATGGTCCCGGTCAACACCCAGACCCGCAGCGCCGACGCCGCGCACCTGCTGCGCGATTCCGGACCCGCGCTGGTGGTCACCACGCCGGCGTACGCGGAGCTGATCGGCGCGGCCGCCGGTGAGGCCGGTGTCGCGGTCACCATCGTGCGTGCGGACGACCTGCCGGCGGCCTCCCCGGGCGGGAGCGCGGGCGACGCGGCCGGCGACGGGCACGCCGCGGCCCCCGGGGATCTGGTGAACATCCAGTACACCTCGGGGACCACCGGGCTGCCCAAGGGCTGCATGCTGAGCAACCACTACTGGCTCACCATCGCCCGGGCGCTCCGGGACAACTTCCCGCGCCTGGGCCCTGATGACGTCCTCTACACGGCCCAGCCGTTCAGCTACATGGATCCGCAGTGGAACGTCGCGGCCGCTCTCCTGGCGGGGGCTCGCCTGGTGGTGGCCGACCGGTTCAGTGCCAGCCGCATGTGGGCAGATCTGCGGGAGCACCGGGTGACGGTGTTCTACTGCCTGGGCATGATGCCCGCGGCGCTGCTGGCCCAGCCACCGCACCCGCTCGACCGGGAGCACCGGGTGCGGGCGGTACTGGCCTCGGGCATCCCCGCACAACTGCACCGGGCCCTGGAGGACCGCTGGGGGGTGCCCTGGTACGAGGCGTTCGGTATGACCGAGTCCGGCGCCGACCTCATCGTCACCCCCGAGGACCACGACGAGACCGTGGGCACCGGCTGCATCGGCCGGCCGCAGCCGGGCAAGCACGCCGAGGTCGTCGACGACTCGGGCCGTCCCGTGCCCGCGGGCGAGCCCGGTGAACTGGTGATCTCGGGCACCGGTCTGATGTCGGGCTACTGGCGCCGGCCCGAGGACACCGCACGTGTCCTGCGCGGGGGCCGGATGCACACCGGCGACCGGGTCCGGTCGGACGAGGCGGGCCGCATCCACTACATCGGCCGGGCCAAGGACATGGTGCGCCGTTCCGGGGAGAACGTGTCCGCCCGCGAGGTCGAGGCCCTCCTCGAGTCCCACCCGTCCGTGCGCACCGCCGCGGTGGTGCCGGAACCGGACGCGCTGCGGGGCGAGGAGGTCAAGGTGTTCGTCGTGCCGGCCGGACCGCAGGCGCCCGATGTCCGCGCGCTGCTGGAGTTCTGCCGCGAGCGGCTCGCACCGTTCAAGGTTCCCCGCTACTGGTGTGTCCGCGACTCGCTGCCGGTCACCCCGTCCGAGCGGGTGGCCAAGGGCGAGCTGCGGGCCGACCGCGGCCCCTGCTGGGACGCCGCGGTACCGGCGGCTCGCGACGGCGGTGACCGGCCGTGACCACCGCAGAACAGGACGGGACCGGCGCTCGGCCGGCCGGCGCGCTCCCCGGCCGCTTCCGGACCGTCACCACCGTCGCCTGGGACGAGCTCGACGCACTGGGGGTGCTGCACCACGCCCGGTTCGTCGTCCACGCCGAACGGGCCTTCAGCCGGCTGCTCGACGCGATGGGTTACCCGTACGACCCCGACCCGGCGGTGCGGCCCGAACGCCACCATGTCGTGGCCGGGCTCCGGCTGGACTTCGCCCGGCCGGTCGACAGGCCCGGACCGCTCCGCGTCGAACAACGGGTGACGGCCCTGGGCCGCACCAGCATGACCGTCGGCTTCGCGATCGGCACCGCCGACGGACAGGCCGTCGCCGCCGAGGGGGCACGCACCGTCGTACGCATCGACCGGACGACGCGCCGGCCGCTGCCGTGGGGCGAGGAGTTCCGCCGGCGGCTGCGAGACGTGCTCACTGCCGGGCCCGGCGCGGACGGAAGGACACCGGACACCCATGAGGGCTGACGTCGTCTACCGCAACGCGCGGATCCTGACCATGGACCCCGCCCGCCCCCGGGCCACCTCGTTCGCGGTCCTCGGCGGACGAGTGGTGTCCGTCGGCGAGGAGGAAACCGCGGAGCTGCCCGCGGTCCGCACCGTGGACCTCGCGGGCCGGTGCGTGCTGCCCGGTTTCCACGACGCCCACAACCACATGGCCTGGTACGGGATGAGCCTGGAGGAGCTCGATCTCTCCCCGGCCCGGACCGGCAGCGTGGAGGAGGTGTACGACCTCGTGGCGCGCGAGGCGGCGCGGCGGCCGGCCGGTGAGTGGATCATCGGGGCCGGTTACGACCAGAACCGGATGACCGGCGGCCACCCGACCGCCCAGGGCCTGGACCGCGCGGCACCGGACCACCCGGTGTGGCTCAAGCACACCAGCGGTCACATGTGCGTGGTCAACTCGCTCGTCCTGGAACGGTCCGGGGCCGAGCGCTCACCGGACCCGGAAGGCGGGCGCATCGTGCGCGACTCCTCCGGCCGGGCGACCGGTCTGCTCCAGGAGCGCGCCCAGGAACTGGTGCGGGGGCTGCTCTTCCCGTTTCCCGCGGACCTGCTGGTGCGGGCGATCGGGGCGGCCGCCCGGCGCTACGCCGCCGAGGGGATCACCTCCGTGCAGGAGGCGGGGATCGGAGGCGGCTGGATCGGTCACAGCGGCGTGGAGATCGCGGCATATCAGCAGGCCCGAGACGAGGAGTTGCTCCTGCAGCGGACGACACTCATGGTCGCCTCCGACGTGCTGCACCCGCTGGAGGCTCACCGCGACGACCCGTACCGGTTCGGCATCGATCTGGGCATCCGCACCGGTTTCGGGGACGACCGGCTGCGGCTGGGCGCGGTCAAGGTGTTCTCCGACGGCTCGCTGATCGGCCGCACCTCGGCGATGTGCTGCGACTTCGCCGACGACCCGGGCAACCGGGGCTTCCTGCAGGACGACGAGGAGAAGCTGTCGGCCACCATCGTGGCGGCGCACCGGGCGGGCTGGCAGGTGGCCACCCACGCCATCGGCGACCGCGCCGTGGACGTGGTGCTGTCCGCGTACGAGGAGGCCCAGCGCCGCTACCCGCGCCGCGACCCGCGGCACCGGCTCGAGCACTGCGCGGTAGCCTCGCCGGAGCAGGTGGAACGCATCTCCCGGCTCGGGGTGATCCCGGTGCCCCAGGCATCCCTGGTGCGCGAGGCCGGTGACGGCATGGCCGATGCCCTCGGCCCGGAGCGCGCGCAATGGTGCTATCGCGTCCGGTCGTTCACCGACCGCGGGGTGGTGGTTCCCGGCAGTTCGGACCGACCGGTGGTGACCGGCGCCCCGCTGGCGAACATCCACTCCCTGGTGACCCGCCGCACGCTCGGCGGCCTGGTGCTCGCCCCGGACGAGCGGGTCGACGTGGAGACCGCGCTGGGCAGTTACACGGCCGGTTCCGCTTACGCCGCGCACGCCGAGCGCTCCCGCGGCCGGATCGCGCCGGGCCTGCTGGCCGACTTCACGGTGCTGGACCGCGACCCGACCCGGGTGGACGCCGACGAGCTGCCCGGGCTGCGGGTGCTGGCGACAGCGGTGGGCGGAATCGCCGTCCATGACCTCGGCATACTGACCTAGGGTTGGCCTTATGTCCTCATACGCACGGCTGCGTTCCAGTGCCCTGGAGCTGTTCGCCTCCCGCGGTTTCCAGGCCACCGGCATCCGGGATCTCGCGGCCGGTGCGGGCCTTTCGCTGGCGACGCTCTATCACTACATGGACCGCAAGGAGGATCTGCTGGTCCGGCTGATGCGCGAGTCCCTGGTGCGGCTGAACACCGACGCCCGGCTGGTGCTGGCCCAGGTCGGTTCGCCGGTGCAGCGACTGGCCGCGCTGACCTTGCTGCATGTGCTCGCCCACGGTCTGCGCCGGACCGAAACCGTCGTGGTGGACAGGGAGTTGCGTTCCCTGGACGAGGAGAACCGCGCGGCCGTGGTGGCGCTGCGGGACGAGTACGAGGAGCTGTGGGCCCGGCAGCTCGCCGAGGGCACCGCCAGCCACACCATGTCGGTGCCCGACACCCGGGTGGCCCGGCTCGCCCTGCTCGAGATGTGCACGGGCGTCGCCTACTGGTACTCCGACAACGGTCCGCTGGGACTGGACGAGGTGGCTGTGGTGCACGCCGATCTCGTGCTCGCCCAGGTCCAGGCCCGTCAGGGCGCGGAGCGGGTGAGCCTGGCCGACCTCGATCTCCCGCCGGTCGCCTGGTTCCGCGACCTGGTCACCCGCGAGGAAGCCGGCCATGACGAGACCGGCCGGGAGAACGCCGGCCGCCGGGAGCACTGACAAGGCGGTCCGCCCGCGCCTGCACACGCCGCAGCGGAACCGTTCCCCTGCTCTCCGTCACCGGCACCCGGTGACGTGTGCCCGGTGCCCGCGGAGCCTCCTCGTCGCCGCGCGGTTTTCCGGCGACCGCACCGGGAACCCGTGAAGCTCCCGGTCAGAAGTCCGCACAGGGGACAGAGGAAGGTACAGCATGCCCGACGAAGAGATGGGCGACGAGGTCTACCAGCCCACCGGCACCGACCGGCAGCAGCTCTCCGGTGACCTGGACCTGGAGAACTCGCTCGACGAGAAGGGGCTGGACGAAACGCTGGACGAGGGCTACTCCCCGCCGGAGAAGCCACTGGGCGTCACCCGTCACGGAATCACGGCGCGCGAGCAGCGGGAGGGTGAGTCCCTGGACGAGCGGCTCCGCGAGGAGGAACCGGACGTCGGCGTGCCGGAGGGGAACGGCATCGGCGACCAGCCGGGCATGGCCGGTGAGCCGGTGGACAAGGAGGCCGGTACCGAACGCGCGGGACGGATCGTCGCTCCGGACGAGGGGTTCCCGGGGCGGACCGACGACGTGCACGCCAGGGATGTCGGGATCGACGGTGGCGCGGCCGGTGCGGAGGAGGCCGCAGTACACGTCATCGAGGAGGAGCCGGAGGGATTCGAGGAAAAACCGGGGGGAGAGGACTCCGGCGGCGCCGAACCCCCCGCCGACACCCGGCGCTGACCCGTTCCGGCGCCGGAACGGGCCACCCGCCGGCCTCCGGGCAGAAGCCGTGGAGGCCGGCGGGTGGCCGGTGACCGGAATCGTCAGAAGAGCGCGGGAACCCGTCCGCCGCCCAGGAAGCCGGGGAAGTACGGCGGCAGCACGCCCGGCCAGAACATCGTGGGCGAGGCGGCCCCCAGTCCGATCAGAAGGGCCGCGGCGATTCCGCCGAGCACCAGGGCGGTGCGCAGCCGCTGCCGGTCGGAGCGCCAGACGAACGCGGAGATCATGACGGGCAGGGCCAGGAATCCGAAGATCAGCATCGCCGTGGTGAAGCCCGCCACCCAGCCGAGGATCCGGCCGTGGCTGCGCATGCTCTGCGCCGAGAGCTCGCTGCCGCCCTTGTCCTTGAAGACGTCCGCACCGCCGTCCATCTTCGCCAGGACGGCGTTCAGCCGGGGGGACAGCTCAGCGGCCACGACCAGCACCAGCAGTGCGGTCACCACGGTGGCCACGCCGGTCGGGAAGAGCCCCATGTTGCCCTCGTAGCCGATCGCACCGATGAGGAAGGCGAGGCTGCAGGCGAGCATCACGAGGGCGAATGCCGTTCCCAGGACGCGTTCCCGGCGTGCTTCCCCTGCGTCGTCGGCCGGTGCGCCGGCGGGGTGTCCCGGCCCGGGCGTGTCCGCCGCCCCGCCGGCGGGGCCGTGCCCCGCGTCCGGGCCGTTCGTGCCGGCCATGGCCGGCACAGCCGCACGGTTGCGGGACCGGCGCTTGTTGAGCAGATACGACCCGGCGAAGGACAGGAGCATGATCACGATGATGGTCCACACGATGCCGCCCTGGAACAGGCCGGTGTAGCTGCCCTGGGACATGATCAGCGTCTGGATGAGGGCCCGCTCGGCTTCCGCGCCGAGCAGGAATCCCAGCACCAGGCTGATCACCGGGTAGTTGAACTGGGTGAAGGCGTAGCCGATCATCGCGGCGATCACCACGATCACGGTGTCCCACACGTTGTGCCGGTAGAGGTAGGAGCCGACCAGGGCGCACATCACCACCACAGGCACCAGGGTGAAGCTCGGGACGGTGGTGATCCGGGCGATGAAGGGTCCGGTCAGCATGCCGAGGACCGAGACGAGAAGCTGGCCGAGCAGCAGCCCCAGGACGATGATCACGACCATGGACAGCTCGTGCGAGAACAGCGGCCTGCCCAGTGCCACGCCGTGCATCAGCAGCGCGCCCAGCAGCACGGCGGTATTGGGGTCGCCGGGGATGCCGAAGGCCAGGGTGGGCATCAGCGCACCACCGTCCTTGGCGTCGTTGGCGGCCTCGGAGGCGATGAGCCCTTCGGGGCTTCCCTTGCCGAACTCGTCCCCGTTGCGGGAGAGCTGCTTGGAAGTGAGGTAGTTCACGAAACTCGCGGTCGCGCCGCCGACCGCCGGGATGATGCCGAGCAGCACGCCCAGCACCGAGCCCCGCAGAGCCCCCCAGCGGTACCGCCAGACGTCGAGGAGACCCTGCCGGGACTGCTGCCGGAACCCGGTCAGTGCCGTGGTGGCCGGGCCGGTTCCCACGCCCTCCACGACGGTGCGCTTGGCACCGAGGAAGATCATGGGCACCACGGCGAACATGCCCACCAGCAGGGCGGCCATCGGCACGCCGTCGTAGAGGAAGCTGAGCCCTCCGGTGTAGCGCTCTCCGGGGAACACGTAGTTGCGGCCGATGAACGCGATCAGCAGGCCGAAGCCACCGGCGACCAGGCCCTTGAGGGTGTTGCCCTTCGCCGACAGGGAGATCATGGCGATGCCGAAGACGACGAGCCAGAAGGTCTCCTTGGCGCCGAAGGCGGTGATGATCCTGGAGATGACCGGGATCATCGTGAACAGCGCCGCCGCTCCGACGGTGCTGCCGACCAGGCAGGCCATCCCGGAGATGACGATGGCCCTGGCGGCCTCGCCGCGGCGGGCCATGGGATAGCCGTCGAAGGTCGTACAGACGTTTGCCGGCGTGCCGGGGGTGTTGATGAGGATCGCCGGCAGCGAGCCCCCGAAGGACGCCGAGGACATCACGGCCACGAAAAGCAGGATGGCGTAGTGCGGGTCGGCTCCGTAGGTGAACGGGAGCAGCAGGATCATCGCCTGACTGGCCCCGAGACCGGGCAGCATCCCGAACGTCAGGCCGACAATCGTCCCGGCGATCAGGGTGAGTATCCCCACTGGCGTGAGGATGAGGGAGAAGGCCTCCATCAAGGCAGACAGCACGGGTGCGACTCCTGTTTCCGTGGTCCGTGATTCCGTCGGTGGGTCGGTGCGTCAGTTGGCCGAGCCGGACTCCAGCCGCTTCTGGATGTCCTTGACGCCGAACTCGGCGTACTGCTCGGTCACCGCGTCCACGTGCTCGCGGGTCACCTCGCGCCCGATCCGTTCGGCGAGCACGCTGTCCGCCATGTGGTTGTCACGCAGCCACTGCTGGAACTCCTCGTCCTCCTCGAGCAGTGTGATGATGGCGTCGGCCAGGGCGTCGACGATCTCCTCCGGGGTGCCCGGGGTGGTGCCGATGGGGAAGCCGAGCTGGAAGATCTCCTGCTCCGGGATGTCCACGCCGTAGTCGTCGCGCAGGTCCTTGAGGGTCTTGGCGTCCGGCTGGAACGGGCTGGGCTCCTCCGAGAACACCAGCAGCGCGCGGAAGTCCTCGTCGGTGCCGCTGCGCAGCATCTGGGCGGCGTCACGCCCGACGATGTGCTGCTCCCCGGTGAGCACGCTCTGCTGGGCGGCTCCCGGGTCGTAGCCGGGGGTGAACACGAAGTCCTTGTCGAACGCCTCGAAGAAGGTGAGCGCCACAGGGTTGATGGGGCTCTCGTAGCCGCTGTCGCCGTACCGGATCAGGTCCTGGGCCAGCAGGTCGTCCAGGTCCTTGATGTCGCCGTCGGCAGCGGTGTAGAGAGTCCAGGGCTCCTCGAGGATGGTGCCGAACCACTCGAACTCCTGCCAGCCCGGGTCGATGGTGCCCAGCTGGTCGTGGATGCCCATGGTGCCGTGCACGCCGAGGAACAGCGTGTGTCCGTCGGGGTCGGCCCCGGCGGCCTCGTGGTAGGCGGCGGACTGGTTGGCACCGGGGACGTTGTCGACGACGACGGACTCTCCCCACAGCGCCTGGAGGCGCGGCGCCAGGCCGCGGGCGAGCATGTCCATGGTGGAGCCAGGGCCGGAGCCCACCACGATGTGGACCGTGCCGCTGGGGAAGGTGCCGGATCCGGCGTCCGAACCGTTCGAGGAACCGGAGCCGCTCTCCGCGGAGCAGCCGGCGGCGAGGAGGCCCGCCGCGACGAGCGCGCCGACAGCCGATATGCGTCTGTTCACTGGTGTATCTCCTGAAGTGCGTACGGAGGGGGCGGGCGGCGGGGCGCCCGTGCGGGTGCGGAGAGGGGGCGGCGGTCGGGATCCGGCGACCGACAGCGGGACATCTCCAGATGTTCGCAGTGCGAACGATTATTCGCATGACGTGCGATGCCGTGACGCTAGGGACTATCAACCCGCACGTCAACCCGTTGACGCCGAAAAGCTTCCACCCTAGGTTCGTTCTGCGGTCGAAGGTTCTGATCGCGAACAGACGGCCATCCGGGAAAGGGGTTCCGTTGACGGAACGATCCGAGCATGTGCAGTCCCTCGCCAGAGGGCTGTCGGTGATCCGCGCGTTCGACGCCGACCACCCGGAGCTCACTCTCAGCGAGGTCGCCGAGGCCACCGGTCTCACCAGGGCCGCCGCGCGCCGGTTCCTGCTGACACTGGCCGACCTGGGCTACGTGCACAGCAACGGACGTCTGTTCGCGCTCACCCCCCGTGTCCTGGAACTGGGGTACGCGTATCTGTCCAGCCTCTCGCTCCCCGAACTGGTCCAGCCCCACCTGAAGCGCCTGGTGGCAGAGGTCCAGGAGTCCGCCTCCCTCGCGGTGCTCGACGGAACGGACGTGGTCTACGTGGCCCGTGTCGCGACGTCCCGGATCATGCGGGTCTCCATCACCATCGGCACCCGGTTCCCCGCGTACGCCACCTCCATGGGCCGGGTACTGCTGGCCTGGCTGCCGCCCGGCGCGCTGGAGGACCACCTCACGCGGGCGGAGCTCACCCGGTACACCCCGCGCACGGTGACCTCGGTCCCCCAGCTCCGCGGGGCCCTGGAGAAGGTGAGGGCACAGGGCTGGGCCATGGTCGACCAGGAACTGGAGGAGGGCCTGCGGTCCCTGGCCGCCCCCGTCCGGGACGGCTCCGGGAACGTGGTGGCCGCCGTCAACGTCTCCACGCACGCGAGCCGGACCTCCGTGGAGTCCAACCGGCACACGCTGCTCCCTCCGCTTCTGGCCACCGCCGCCCGGATCGAGGCCGATCTGTCCGCCGGCCGGATCCCGCTGTCCGGTGCGCAGTCCTCCGTCACCGCCGGCGCCTCCGGGCGAGCCTGAGGAACGGCGCCGGAGCGGCCACCGGGGCCGACAGTCCCTCCCCGACGGGTCGTCACCTTGTACTGACCGGCCCGGGACCCCGGGACCATCGGTCCCTGTCTGATGCCGGCTCCACAGGCTTTGCTTGGGGCATGGCCGATGACTCAGCACCGCTCCCCCTCCAGCACAGCATCCGCACGGACGGCAGCACCGTCCTGGTCGCGCCGGCAGGAGAGGTCGACATTCAGACCGGGCAGCCGCTCTCGGCCACCCTCGACGTCCTGACCGCCGGATTCCGCCCCGACCTGGTTCTCGACCTGCGGCAGGTCACGTTCATCGACTGCGGCGGGCTGTCGCTGCTGGTCCGGGCCCGCATGCGGGCGCTGAACCGCGGTGGCCGGCTTCGGCTGGTCATCAGCAGCCCGTTCGTCCTGCGCGTTCTGCGTCTCGCCGGCCTGGCAGAGGCCTTCGAGGTGCTGGCGCGCCTGCCGGAGTCGCGGACGCCTGCCGGTGCGGCGGGCGGCGTCATGGCTCCGGCGGCGGAACCGGCGGCGGCCGGTCCGCGGCCCGGCAGGGTCCTCGCCCCGGCGTGACCCTGCGGGCCCGGGGGAAGGGGGACGCGTCCGCGCGCCGCCGGCGGAGTGGGGCCGCCCGGCGGCGCGCGGACGTGACGCTCTCAGCCACCCGAGGACTCCTCCTCCAGGACCCGCCGGGCCACCGCGAAGGCGGCGTTGGCCGCCGGGACACCGCAGTAGACGGCGGTCTGGAGCAGCACCTCCCCGATCTCCTGCGGAGTGAGGCCGTTGCGCAGCGCGGCCCGTACATGCATGGCGAGTTCCTCATGATGACCGAGCGCGGTCAGCGCGGTGAGGGTGACGCAGCTGCGGGTTTCCCTGCCGAGCCCGGGACGTGTCCAGATCTCCCCCCACGCGTAGCGGGTGATGAAGTCCTGGAAGTCCGCGGTGAACGGAGTCGTACCGGCGACCGCCCGGTCGACGTGCGCGTCCCCCAGCACCGCGCGCCGCACCGTCATCCCGGCCTCGTGCCGGGCGGCGTCGCCGCAGGGCGGCTGTCCCGACCCGGCGGGGTCCGCGAAGTGGCCGAGCAGAGCCGCGGTGACCGGGCCGGGGCGTTCGACCCCGGCCAGATGAGCGGCACCGGCCACCTCGGTGAGTCCCGCGCCCGGAATCCCGTCGGCCAGTTCCCGGGCGTGGGAGGGCGGGGTGGCCGGATCCTGCCGTCCGGCGACGACCAGGGTGGGAACGGTGATGTCCGGCAGCGCCTCCCGCAGGTCGTAGGCGGCGATCGCCTCGCAGCAGGCCGCGTAGGACTCCGGGTCGGTGGCGCGCAGGTCGGCCAGCAGCGCCAGGGCCTGAGGGCTGTCCGCGAAGGAGGGCGTGAACCAGCGTGCCGGTGCGGTGTCCGCCACCGGGCCGGTTCCGGCAGCGCCCCGCACCAGCGCGGCCCGCTCCCGCCAGGGCCCCGGCTCACCGAACCGGGCGGAGGAACAGACCAGGGCCAGTGCGCTCACGCGTTCGGGGTGGTGGAGTGCGAGCCAGGCGCCGACGGCCCCGCCCAGCGAGACACCGGCGTAGCCGAAACGGTCCGCTCCCACCTCGTCCGCCAGGCGCAGGACCAGCCGTCCCAGGTCGGCGACGGCCGGTCCGGCGGGCAGCAGCCCGGCGGGCGAGCCGCCGTGGCCCGGGAGATCCCAGCGGATCACCCGGTGGGTGCGGGCGAGTGCGACGGTCTGCCGGTCCCACACGGCGAGGGAGGTGCCCAGCGACGGGCCGAGGATCAGCGGGGGCGCGGCGGGGTCCCCGTCGGTCCGGTAGTTCAGGGAGCCGGGCGTGCTGCCGCTCATCGAGGCGTCTCCTCTTCGCTGGTCGTGGAGTTCTGGGCGGAGGGCACCGGGCGGCGCAGGGCTCGGTCGGTCAGGGCGCCCGCGGAGCCCCGGTAGCCGGCGGGGTCCAGGAGGGCGGCCAGGCGTTCGGGGGACATCAGGCCGTCGAGTGCCGGCTCGGCGCCGAGGGCCTCGGCCAGGCCGGTTCCCTCCTCGGCTGCCCGGCGCGCCGCCCTGGTCACGGCAGCCCTGGCCTCGCCGCGGCCGGTCAGGGGCGTGAGGGCCGCGACGAGACGTTCCGAGGTGACCAGCCCGCCGGTGACAGCGAGGTTCGCCCGCATCCGTTCCGGGTGGACACGCAGGCCGCCGGCGAGCCCGGCCGCGTCCCGCGCCGCTCCCCCGACCAGCCGCAGGGCCTCCCGCAGCGGCTGCCACTCGGCGTGCCAGGCCCCGGCCGGCCGTTCGTCCTCGGCGGCGAGGGAGCCGTAGAGCACGGCGGCCAGAGCCGGGACCTGGCGGGCGGTGGCCGCGATCAGGGTGGCGCGGACAGGATTGGACTTGTGCGGCATCGCCGACGAGCCTCCGCCCGCTCCTTCGGTGACCTCCCCGGTCTCGGTGCGGGTCAGCACCAGGACGTCCGCGGCGAACTTGCCGAGCGCCCCGGCGGTGAAGGCGAGCGCGCCGGCGAGATCGGCGACCGGGGTGCGCAGGGTGTGCCAGGGCAGGACCGGTTCGGCCAGCCCGGTCCGGGCGGCGTAGGCGGCGAGCAACGCGGTCCCGGGGTCGGCGCCGGTGGCCGGGGCATCCGGCGAGGGGCCCGCGGTGGCTGCCCGCGGACCGGGAGCGGGGCTCTGCGCGGCCAGGGTGTGGAAGGCCGCCAGGGTCCCCGCCGCGCCGCCCAGCTGTACGGGCAGGGCGGAGCGGACCGCGGCGAGACGGTCGTGGGCGTCGAGCACCAGGCTGCGCCAGCCGGCTGCCTTCAGGCCGAAGGTGGTGGGCACCGCGTGCTGGGTCAGGGTGCGGCCGGGCATCGGGATGTCGCGGTGTGCGGCGGCCAGCCGGCCCAGGATCCCGGCCGTGACCGACAGGTCGGCCAGGGCCGGCTCCAGGGCGCGGGAGGCGACGAGCATCGCGGCGGTGTCCATGATGTCCTGACTGGTCGCGCCGCGGTGCACCCAGGCGGCCGCCTCCGGGTCCCGGCCGGAGACGGCCTCGGCCAGGGATGCCACCAGGGGGATGACCGGGTTCCCGCCGGAGCGGGCGCGCAGCGCGAGCGCGCGCACGGCGGCGCCGTCCCGAGGATGGGCGGCCGCCGCCTCGGCGACCGCGTCGGCCGCGGCCACCGGGGCGAGCCCGAGGTCCGCCTGGGCCCGGGTCAGCGCCGCCTCGGCGTCCAGCATGGCTCCCAGCCAGGACGTGTCCGCGGTGGCCTCCTCGGCCGCCGACCCGGCCCGGACGGGGGCCAGCAGGCCTCCGTCCTCGGGCAGGGGATCCGCCGCCGGGTCGCCGTCAGGCCGGCTCGGTGAACTCAAGGAAGACCGTCTCCTCATGGGTGCCGTCGCCCTGCAGGCGGATGTCGAAGCGGTAGGTCGCCGGTGCCCCGCCGGGCTCCTCCACGGCCAGCAGGGTGGCGCGGCGCCGCGGCTCCAGGGAGGCGAGCAGCGGGTCGGCGGCGGCGTCGGTGCGGTCGGGCAGGTAGATCCGGGTGTACAGGTGGTGGAGCAGCCCGCGGGCGAAGACGATCAGCGACAGATAGGGGACGCCACCGGGCGGCAGGGTGCGCAGCGCGTAGTGCCCGTCCGCGTCGGTGGCCACCCGGCCGAAGCCGGTGAAGCGCACGCCGTCGCGGCCGGGGAAGCCACCGGTGACCCGGTCGCGGCGCATCGAGCCCGGCGCACCGCGGCGCGATCCGTCGGGGGCGGGCTGCCAGAACTCCAGCAGGGCGTCCGGTATGGGCTCTCCGGCGCCGTCGTGGACACAGCCGTGGACGGTCACGGTGCCGGGGTGTCCGGCGGGGGCCGCGTCCGGTCCGCCGGGGAAGGGAAGGGCGTAGCCGTAGAAGGGGCCCACGGTCTGGGAGGCGGTGGGGGGCGGGGCGGGGGTCGGACCGGTCATCAGCGTCCTTCCTCGATCCAGGTGGCGGACGGGCCGTCGAGGACGATGTCCCAGCGGTAGCCCAGGGACCACTCGGGGACCGACAGGTCGTGGTCGTAGGCGGCGACCAGGCGCTGCCGGGCGGCGTCGTCGGTAACGGCCTGGATGATGGGGTCGTAGGGCATCAGCGGGTCGCCCGGGAAGTACATCTGGGTGACCAGGCGCTGGGTGAAGGCGGAACCGAAGAGCGAGAAGTGGATGTGTGCGGGCCGCCAGGCGTTGAGGTGGTTGCGCCAGGGGTAGGGCCCGGGCCTGATGCTGGTGAAGGAGTAGCGGCCCTCGTCGTCGGTGAGGCAGCGGCCGACGCCGGTGAAGTTCGGGTCGAGCGGCGCGGGGTGGTCGTCGAGCTGGTGGGCGTAGCGGCCGGAGGAGTTTGCCTGCCAGATCTCCACCAGCTGGCCGCGGACCGGACGGCCGTCGCGGTCCAGGACCCTGCCGGTGACCGTGATGCGCTCGCCCAGCGGCTCACCGGTGTGCCGGCGGGTCAGGTCCTGGTCGAGGGGGGTGATGTCGGTATGGCCGAAGACGGGGCCGGAGAGTTCGGCCGCCTCCGGGTCCAGCAGGGGAACCAGCGGCTGCTTGGGGTGCCGCAGGGCACTGCTGCGGTAAGGGGCGTAGTCACGGGCGGGGTGGTGGCGGGGCGGCTCTCCCCCGGCGACGGCGTCGGTGTAGGCGGCGTGTGCCGCGTCGATCTCGGCGCTGATGTCGCTCTGGGTGAGCTGCGGCGCGGATGCGCTCATGGAGTACCGGCCTTTCCTGCGGCCTTGAGAGAACGGAGTGCGGTGAGTTCTTCGGTGGTGGGCTCGGCGGTGACACCGGGCACATCGGCGGTCCTCAGGTCCCAGCCGGTGGCGTCGCGTACCTGTTCGACGGTAACGCCGGGATGGAGTTCGGTGAGAACGAGTTCGGCGGTGTCCGGATCGGGCCGCAGTATGCCGAGGTCGGTGATGACCGCGGTGGGGCCCTTGCCGGGCAGGCCGAGGCGCTGACGGCTGCCGGGGCCGGTACCGTGCCCGACGGAGGTGACCGTGTCGAGTTCGCGGACGAATCCCCGCGGCCGCTGGCGCAGGACGATGAGGACCTCACCGCAGTGGGCGGCGATCTCGGGGGCTCCGCCCGCGCCCGGCAGACGGATGTCGGGCCTGCCCGGGCCCCGGCCGACCAGCGTGGTATTGATGTTGGCGTAGCGGTCGAGCTGGGCGGCGCCGAGAAACCCGACGTCGATCCGGCCCGCCTGCAGCCAGTAGGCGAACAGCTCGGGCACCGGCACGACCGCGTCGGCGGTGTCGGCGAGTTCCCCGTCGCCGATGGACAGCGGGAGCCGGGTGGGCTTGGCCCCGATGGCTCCCGCCTCGTAGATGAGGACGAGACCGGGGTTGGTGGTGGCACGGGCGAGGTTGGCCGCGGTGCTGGGCAGGCCGATGCCGACGAAGCAGGTGCGGGCCCCGGCCAGCGCCCGGGCGGCGTTGATCTCCATCAGTTCGTCGGACGTCCACTCACCGGCGGGTGTGGCGGCGGCGGTGGTGCTCGGTGCGGACCCGCTCATCGTGCTGCCTTCCGGTGCTGCGTGACGTGCTCGTCGATCCAGGCGGTGAACCGTTCCCGGTCCCTGGAGACGGTGTCCCACTCCTGGTAGAAGTCGTTGTCGCGGACGGAGTAGCCGGCCGCGTAGGAGGGATGGGCGCCGCCGGGCACCTCGGCGACCGCGGTCAGCGTCCAGGCCGGCAGCACCACGCCACCGGACCGGGGTTCCAGCCTGTCGACGATCTCCTCGACGGTGACCAGGACACGCCGGGCGGCCAGTGCCGCTTCCTTCTGGACGCCGGTGAGGCCCCACAGCTGCACGTTCCCGTCACGGTCGGCCTGCTGGGCGTGGATGACGGTGACGTCGGGGGTGAGGGCGGCCACGGCCGCCACCTCCTCACCGGTGAAGGGACAGCTGATCATCGAGACCGTGGGAGTCCGGTCCAGGAGACCGGTGCCGCGGTAGCCCTTCAGTACTCCGAAGGGAAGGCCGGAGGCTCCGGCCGTGTAGCGGACGGCCATGCCGGCGTGGCTGTGCTCCTCGACCTCCAGCGGACGGGGCCAGCCGTTCTCCACCGCGTCGCGGAAGCGATGCAGCGAGCCGACCCCGGGGTTTCCTCCCCAGGAGAAGATCAGCTTCTTCGCCAGGCCGGCGCCGATGAGCTGGTCGTAGACCACGTCCGGCGTCATGCGGACGAGCGTGAGGCCGCCGATGCCCTGCCGGATCACCTCGTGCGCCGCCGCGAACGGGATGAGATGGGTGAAACCCTCCATGGCGACGGTATCGCCTTCGTGGATCAGCTCGGCCACGGCTTCCCGCAGGCTGAGGATCTCGGCCATCCGCCCTCCTTTCCGAGATTCGTTCGCACAGTGAACTTGTGTTCATTCCCTGTGTGCGGGCAGAGTGTGAACCGGCCGGGCCTGCTGTGTCAATGCCGGAAGGCAGGTACGGTCTCCTCCGGCCGCCCCCCGTCCCTCACCTCTCAGGAGAGCCTTCATGACGACCGGCACCGGCGATGCTTCCCCGCCCGGGGAGGCGGTCGGCCCACTGCTGCGCGGCCTGGCCGTGATCGAGAAGCTCGCCGCCGCGGACGGCCGCCGGCCGGTCAGTGAACTGACCAAGGCCGTCGGCCTGGCTCGTTCCACCGTCGACCGGGTCCTGAGCACCCTGGAGCACCTGGGCTACGCACGCCTGGAGGGCCGGGACGCCGTGCTCACTCCGCGTCTGATGGAACTGGGCAACGCCTACCTGGGAGCCTGCGGGATGCCCGCCCTCTTCGGCCCCGTCATCGACGCGCTCGCCGACGATCTCGACGAGTCGGTCTCCCTGGCCGTGCCGGACCGCGAGAGCATACGCCTGGTGCGCCAGCGGACCAGGCGCCGCGCCATGTCGCTGACCTTCCGGATCGGCGACCCGCTGCCCGCCGACGGTGCGGCACCGGGAGTGCTGTTCGCCTCCGGCTGGAGCCCGGAGGACTGGGCGCACTGGCGCCGGAGCCGGGCGGACTCGGGAACGGACGCCGAAGCCGCGTTCCGCGAGCGGGTGGCCGCCGCGGCCCGTGCGGGCTGGGCGGCCGACGACCAACTGGTCGAACCCGGGCTGATCGCCGTCGCCGTGCCCGTCCGTGCCCCGGAGGGGCATGCGGTGTGCGCGCTGAGCGTCGTCAGCCACACCAGCCGGCACAGCGCCCGGTCCCTGCGCGAGTCGGTGCTCCCCCGGCTGCTCGGGACGGCCGCGGAGATGGAGAAGGCCCTGGCCTCCCCGCCCGCGGCGCCCACGGCCGCCGCCCGGCCGGTACCGGCCCCCCGGAGGGCCAAGCAGGAGCTCGGCCCCGAGTACGTGGAATCCCTCGCCCGGGGCCTCGGCGTCCTGACCGCCTTCGGTCCCGGACGGGCCGCTCTCGGCCTCTCCTCGGTCGCGGAGGCCACCGGCCTGGCCCGGGCCACCGCCCGGCGGGCCCTGATCACCCTGGAACACCTGGGACACGTCGCCGTCGGGGAACGGAAGTACCGGATCACCCCCCGGGTGCTGAACCTGGGCTTCGGCCCCCTGTCCCAGCTGACGCTGACACAGATCGCGGAGCCGCACCTGGTGAACCTGGTCAAGCGGGCCCAGGACTCCGCCTCCATGGCGGTTCTCGCGGGCACCGACATCCGGTACGTGGCCAGGGTCCCCACCGTCCGCATCATGGCGGTGAACATCACCCTCGGCACCCGCTTCCCGGCGTACGCCACCGCGATGGGGCGGGTGCTGCTCGCCGGCCTGCCCCCCGAGGAGCGTTCCGCCTTGCTGGCCGGGGCGACGCTGGAGCCCCTCACCCGGCACACCGCGACCGCGCCCGCCCGTCTCATGGAGATCCTGGAGGAAACCGCCCGCACCGGACACGCCCTGGTCAACGAGGAACTCGAAGAAGGGCTGCGGTCCCTGGCCGTGCCGGTCCGCGACCACACCGGCCGGGTCGTCGCCGCCGTCAACGTCTCCATGCACGCCAGCCGCCGCACCGTGGACCAGGCCCGGAACGACCTGCTGCCCGCCCTGCGCGAGACGGCCTCCGCCATCGAGGCCGACCTGCACCCGGCGGGGCGGTACCTGCAGATCAGCGACGCCTGAATCCGGACGGGGCCCGGCCCGAGGTCATCCCCCTCCGTCGGGGAGCAGCACCAGGGCGTCGCCGACGGGGCGCTCCCCCGCCGGGTCGCCGGGCAGTCCCTGCAGTTCGCCGTGCACGACCATCGCGGTCGAGCCGCCGCCGTCCAGATTGACCGCGTCGACGGCGCCCAGGCCACGCATGACCTCGGCCGTCTCCGGGATGCTCAGGCCGACGCTGTGCCCGGGACGGCGGCCGTCGGCGGTCAGCAGAATGATCCGTCCGTCCTCGGTGACCCCGGCCGCGGTGCGCGGATTGCGCCTCTGGTACCAGCCGTTGTAGAAGGCCGCGCGGTCGTGCCCCTCGATCGCCTCGGGGGACCAGCCGTCCCGGACCGGGTCGAGCACCACCAGACCGTCCCGCAGGAGCAGCGGTCCGCCGTTGACGACGGACGACCGCCCGATCCGCGCCGGCTGCACTCCCAGCTCCGCGTCCAGCACGGAACTCTCCAGCCGGACGGCGGCACCGGCGACGGCGTTCTCCCGCAGCCACACCGCCCCCGCTCCGGTCCCCTGCAGCAGTACACCGTCCGGCGGCACCGGGCCTCCGCGCTCCTGCCGCACGCCGGTGACCCGGCCGGCGGAGTCCAGGGTGACCTGGTGGCCGGGTCCCTGAGGTGCCGTGTCCCCGAAGACCGGTGTGACGGCGATCAGCTCGTCGTCGTTCCCGCAGGTGTAGTCGTGGGCGGGCCGGGTGAAGGGCCTCGCGTTCCCCACTCCGCCGCAGTTGAGGACCAGCCCGGCCTGCCGGTTGAGGCCGGTGACCTCTCGCCGGGCCCCGCCGGAGGCGACGGCCGTGATCTCGGTGCGCAGCCGCCGCACCGAGGCACCCCGCCCGGGGCCGTCCGGAACGAGCAATGCGGGCCGGCCGTCGACCGCCTCGGAGACCAGATCCCCGCGGATCACCGCTATGCCGCCCGGGTCGCCTTCGGTGCCCGCGGCCCGCGGGCCGGGCACCGGCGGGGCGTCCCCGACGACGAAGTACCCCCCGTTGACGGCGGCCAGGGCGCCGGCGCGGGCCGCGATCGATCCGGTGGTCTCCCGCCCGCTCACCGTCCCCCGCGCCAGCCGGGAGCCAATGCTTCCCTCGAAGAGACCGGGGTCCACGACCAGGATGTCGAGGGACCACGGACCGCTGGTGCCGTTGCCGTCCTCGGCGGTGGCGTGCACCCGGGCGGCCGGCACCCGGACCGCCAGGTCGTTCCGGACCGTGCGGGCGGCGGCCTCGTCGGGGTACCGGCCCGTCCGCACCAGCCAGCCCAGCGGCGGGCCGTCCGGATCCGCCGGGTCCGGACCGGCCGTGTGGTCGCGGCGCGGCTCGTACCCGGCGGCGCGGACCGCCTCCTCCAGCTCCGCCGCGTCGCCCTCGGTGGTGGCCACTCCGACGGTGACCGTCCAGAAGTCGTCCGCCGAGGCCCGGCCCCGCTCGATGGCGACATGCGTCAGCCCCGGAGCTATCTCGCGCACGGTGCGCGTCTCCTCCAGGCCGGGCGGCCCCAGCGGCAGGCGCCCGGAGAGCGCGTCCGCCTCCTGCGCCCGGTGCACGGCTGCGGCCCCCGGCACGGCACCCTCCGCGGCCCGGGCCCGGCCGTCGGCCGCCCGGCCCGTCACGGCGGTGGCCAGGGACACGGCCAGGACGCAGGCGGCCACCGCGCCCGCGACGGCCGGGGCCCTGCGCGGGGAAGGGATCTGCATGCTGTCGCCTTTCGCCCGGCCGGCAGGGAACTGCCCCGAGAATGCGGGACGGACTCAACGGGCGGGCGGACACACGGCGTCGGTGCCGCGACACCCCGGTGACCGGCCGGCGCCGGGACCCCTCACCCCGCCGGCGGCCGGGACGAGCCCGGCGACCGAGCGTACGGACCCTTCCGGCCGAACGGGAGGGCCCGGCCGGTGACAATCGTCACCAGGGCAGGCCCACGTAGTTCTCGGCCAAGGTGGTGGCCGCGGCCCGTGAGGACGCGACGTAGTCGAGATGGGACAGCTGCAGCCGCCGGCCGTAGGCGTCGTCCGAGTCGAAGGTGTGCAGCAACGTGGTCATCCACCACGAGAAGTGCTGGGCCCTCCACACCCGCTTCAGGCACGCCTCGGAGTAACCGTTGAGCAGAGCGGTGGAGCCGTCCTCGAAGAACGCGCCCAGGGCACGGTCCAGCACCCGCACATCGGCCACCGCCAGGTTCATCCCCTTGGCACCGGTCGGCGGCACGATGTGCGCGGCGTCCCCGGCCAGGTACAGCCGGCCGTACTGCATCGGCTCGACGACGAAGCTCCGCATCGGGGTGAGGCCCCGCTCGAAGATCTCACCGGTGGCCAGAGTGAAACCCTCCACCGTCTCCAGGCGCGTCCTCAGCTCCGACCAGATCCGCTCGTCCGGCCACTCCTCGACGCGGGTGCCGACGGGAACCTGCAGGTAGAACCTGCTGACCGTGGGCGAGCGCATGCTGTGCAGGGCGAAGCCCCGCTCGGTGAAGGCGTAGATGAGCTCGTCGGCCGACGGCTCGACGCGAGCGAGAACGCCCAGCCAGGCGAAGGGGTACTCGCGCTCGTAGGCGGTGAGCACCCCCTCGGGCACGGACGGCCGGGAGATCCCGTGGAAGCCGTCGCAGCCGGCTATCACCTCGCAGTCCAGCCGCTCGCCGCCGAAGGTGACGTACGGCCGTTCGCCGTCGATGCCGTGCAGGGCCACGTCCTGGACCCCGAAGCGGATGTCGCCCCCGGCCTCCAGCCGGGCGGCGATCAGGTCCTTGACCACTTCCTGCTGGCCGTAGACGGTGATGGCCCGGCCCGGCACCAGGTCCTCGAAGGCGACGCGGTGGGCCCGGTCACCGTATCTGAGCTCGATGCCCTCGTGCCTGAGCCCCTCCTTCAGGAGGCGGCTGCCCACCCCCGACTCGACGAGCATGTCCACCGTGCCCTGCTCCAGCACCCCCGCCCGTACCCGCTGCTCCACGTAGTCCCGGCTGCGTCGTTCGACGACGACCGAGGAGATGCCGCGCAGGTGGAGCAGGTGGGAGAGCAGGAGTCCGGCGGGGCCGGCTCCGATGATGGCGACCTGTGTCTGCATGGCAGCAGCCTGGAGGAGCCCGTCTCGCGGGCCCAGAGCGTTCTTCCGCTCAGTGGAATACTGGATCCCATGGCAGGCGGTGGGAGGGAAGCGGGGCGGTCGGTCACCTCGAAGGTACTGGCCGTCCTGGGCGCGTTCGACGAGCTCCATCCCCGGCTGACCCTGACCGGCATCGCCCGGCGCAGCGATCTGCCGCTGACCACGGTGCACCGGATAGCAGGGGAGCTGCGGCAGGCCCGGGTCCTGGTGCGGTGCTCCGACGGGCGGCTGCGGATCGGCACGCGGATGTGGGAACTGGGCCGGCTCGCGGAGAACCTGCTGCCCGACCTGGCCCGCCCCTGGATGCAGGAGCTGTTCGCCGAGACGCGGGAGAACGTGCACCTCGCTGTGCGGGACGGCACCGAGGTGCTCTACGCCGACAAGGTCTACGGCCGGCGCGCGGTCCCCATCGTCTCGCGGGTCGGAGGGCGCCTGCCCATGCATCCCACCGGGGTCGGCAAAGTGCTGCTCGCCTTCGAGGAGGAGTGGTTCGTCAGCTCCTATCTGTCGCGGCCGCTGGAGCGGCCCACCCCCTACACGATCACCGAGCCCGGCAGGCTGGGGCGCGAGCTGGCCGCCGTGCGCGCCCAGGGGTACGCCCTCACCTCGCAGGAGATGACCCTGGGCTCCTGCTCGGCCGCCGCACCGGTGATCGTCGACGGCCGGGCCGTCGCCGCCGTCGGCATCGTGGTGGCCTCCCGCCGGGCCCGCGAACTGCCGCGTCTCACCGGACCTCTGCGGGCCACCGCGGCGGGCATCGCCCGCTCCTACGCCGAGGCCCGGCCCTCCTGACATCCGGGCCCGGCGCGAGCCGGACCGCGGGCCGTCCGGGATCCTCCGGCCCGCGGCCGGTCAGGCGCGGCGCTCGCGGGCCCTGCGCACGTAGTCCTCGACCGTGGCCTGGAGCCCGACGTCGTGTCCGGCCTCCTCGCACAGCAGCCAGCGGTGCTCCATCAGCTCGTGGTAGATCTGCGCGGTGTCCGCCCCCTCCCGCAGCTCCCGCGGCACCGCCCGCACCGCGGGCCGGAAGACGTCCCGGACCCAGCGGTGGGCGAGCACCTCGGGCCGTGCCCCCAGGGGGTCGCCCGGTGCGTAGTCGTCCTGGGTGGTCATCCACGTCTCCAGGTCGTTCAGCAGACTGCGGGCCTGGTTCTCCTCCGTGTCCAGGCCGGTCAGCCGCAGCAGCTGTCGCTGGTGGTGGCCCGCGTCGACGACCTTCGGCAGGAAGGTGACGGCATCGCCGTCGGGCGAGCGCTGGATCTGCATCTCGGCGACGTCGAAGCCCAGGTCGTTCAGCCGCCGGATCCGGCGGTCGATGTAATGGCGCTTGTCGCGCGGGTAGACCGAGGTGCGCGTCAGCTCGTGCCACAGCTCCCCGTACCGCTCGACGATCTCCTCTCCGAAGGAGACCGGGTCCACCGACGGGTGCAGGGAACCGCCGGCCTCCAGGTCCATCAGCTCCCCGGCGATGTTCACCCGGGCGATCTCCAGGTCGTAGTCACGCTGGCCGCGGGTGAGTTCGGGCTGGAGCTGGCCCGTCTCGGCGTCCACCAGGTAGGCGGCGAACGCGCCCGCGTCCCGGCGGAAGAGGGTGTTCGACAGCGAGCAGTCGCCCCAGGCGAAGCCGCTCAGGTGCAACCGGACCAGCAGCACCGCCAGGGCGTCGAGCAGCCGCCGGACCGTGCCGGGGCGCATCGTCGTCTCGAACATGGCCCGGTAGGGCAGCGAGCCCTTCAGCAGGCGGGTGATGAGCACCGGCTCCAGCGGCTCACCGCCGGCGTCCGACCGGCCGGTGACCACCGCCACCGGGTCGACGGCCGGGACGGCCAGCTTGTCCAGGTCCTTCAGCAGCCCGTACTCCCGGACCGCCGCCCACTCCCCCACCTCCTTGACGGCGATGATCTCGTCCCCCGCCCTGGCGAACCGGACGACGTGCCGGGAGATGCCGCGCGGCAGGGCGACGAGGTACTCGTCGGGCCACTTCTCCAGCGGGACGTCCCAGGGCAGGTCGAGCAGGGAGGCCGGATGCTCGGGTGCGGTCGCCGTTATCTGGAGTTCCATGGGTCCAGTCTGCGGCCGTCCCGCGTGTGCGGATGGCCGCCAGGTCCTCCACGGCGACCGCTGTGCGAGGACTTCGAGGCCGAGCCGGTCGAGTTCAACGGCGAGAACACCCACGTCCACCTGCTCGTGCACTTCCCGCCGAAGGTCGCCGTGTCCAAACTGGTCAACAGCCTCAAGGGCGTCTCATCCCGACGGCTGCGCCAGGAGTTCCCCGACCTCGCCCCCCACTACTGGCGGGCACAACGACTCTGGTCCGGCTCGTACTTCGCCGGTACCGCTTTGGCGGCGCACCGCTCAGCACCGTCAAACAGTACATCGAACAGCAGAACCGACCGCTTGGACCTGGACTGAGGTGAACAGTGCGAATCCATGCACACAGCTCAGGTCAGGGCAACTCTCAGATTCGCTTCACCACCGGGCTGAAGCCCCGGTGCACTGCGAATAGTCACGGTAGCCGGGAGGATCTCGAACAGACCGGGGTAACTACCTTCCGGGCAGGCCGGATATGCGCGCCCGCCGCGCGGGCCACCCCTTCGGGTCAACACGGAGCCCGGCTCCCGCGCCGCCCGGTGCGGCAGGGGCCGTCCCGCCGGCCGTCGGGTCAGGTGCTCGTTTCGCCGTCCAGATAGACCCAGTCCCCGCCGTGTCTCACGAACCGGCTGCGCTCGGTGAGTTCGCCCCGCTCCCCCCGCAGCCGGTAGTGCGCGCGGAACTCGACGGTGCCTTCCGTGTGGAAGGCACTGCCGCCGGCGACCGCGAGGATCTCCAGCCGTGTCCAGCGCGTCGCGGGGTCGAGGCCGACGGAGGCCGGGCGGGTGCGCGGATGCCAGCTGCGCCGCAGGTAGTTCTCGTCCCCGACCGCGAAGGCGCTGAAGCGGGAGCGCATCAGCTGTTCCGCCGTCGCCGCCCGCTCCTCGCCGCGGTGCAGCCGTCCGCAGCAGCCGTCCAGTCCGCCCGGCAGCCCGCAGGGGCAGGTCGCGGGGACGGGGCGGGTGCGCCGGGGGCGCGGTGCGCGTCGTGCCATGCCTCCATTCTGCGTCCCGGCCGGGCACGCCCCGGCCTCTCCCCCGCCGGTGGAAGCTCCGAACCTCGCCGGGAGTCGCCGGAACCAGGGTGAGCGGCGGGGAACGCGCGTCGCATAATGCTGCCGTGACCACGCCTCTCGTACCTCTCCCGCCGGAGCATCTGCCCGCCGGGACACCTTCGTGGCGGTCGGAGGATGTCCGCCGCTGGCTCGCCGCCTCTCCCGCCCGGTGGACGAACCCGCTGTGGTCCTGCACCGCGCTCGTGCTGGCCTCGGTGTGGGCCGTGATCAGCATCGACGAGCCGGTGTGCACGGTCAACTCCCCCTGCGGGCCTCAGTGGTGGGGCATGACCTTGGCCGGTGTGGCATTGCTGGAGTTGTACTGGGTGGCGCGGCAGCCCCGGCTCGCCCTGCTGGTGCTCGGACCGCTCACCGTGCTGATGCTGCTGACCGACGACATGATGGGCGAGGCACCGTTCACCGGGAACCTTCCCTTCCTCGCCGCCGCCGCCTTCACCGTTGCCGCCCTGCTGGAACGGCTGGCCGCAGGGGCACGGCAGCGACAGCTCGCCGAGCGGACCGCGGGCAGTGCCCGTCATCCGCTTCCCGCGCAGGCGGCGGCGTTCCGGCGCGGCCGCATCGCCTTCGTCCTGGCCTCCGCGCTGCTGGCGGTGGCCGGTTTCGCGCTGTGGAAAGGCCTTGCCGGCGTCGCAGGGGACGAGGGTCGCGCGGCCCGCGCCGACCGGATCGAGGCGGAGGTCACCGGTCGGGACGAGGACAGCGTCACGGTGGCCCTGCCCGGGGGCGAGCGGACGCTGGAGGCCCTCTATCCGGAGAACCATCCGGTGGGCGAGCGGACCGCCGTGCTGGTCGACGGTTCCTGGGCACGGCTGGTCTCCGAGCCGTACGACGCGTTCGGCTGGCAGATGCTGCTGCTGGCCACGGGTGTGCCGGGGATTGCCGCGCTGGTCAACGGCGTGGACGGCCGGCGACGAGGGCTGCGCCTGCGCTCGCAGCCGCAGCCGGCCCTGCGGGTGCTCGTCCGTGAAGGGCCCGGGGACAGCCGCATCCGGGTCTTCGCGGCCGATGACCCGGCGGGAAGTGAGCCGGCCCTGCTCGTCCACGCCCTGCCGGTGGACTCCGACGAGATCCCCGACGACCCGGAGGCCACGGCGGCTGCTGCCGAGGAGGCACGGCAGGTGATGCGGGAGGTGCTCCGGGGCAGTGACACCGAGCCCCCGTTGCGCGAGGCGGTGCTGTACGGCGCCCCCGGCTCCGGGGCCGACATCGCGTTCCTGGCCATGCCGGAGGCCGGCGACGAGGAGCCGGTCCTGGAGTTCGGCGTCACCCCGGTGCGCCCGGCGTCCGGCCGTGCCGGCCGGCAGCGGGCAGCCGGTGCCGCCGGGCACGGCGAGGGCCGGGATGGCGGGCGCGGGGGCGGCGCACGCCGGGAGCGGCCCCGTTCCCGCCCGGCGGCCGAGGTGGCCGCCGGGATGACGCCGTCGGAGCGTCCGCTGAGCTGGTCGGCGGGGGCGGCCTCGCGCGGGGTGGCGGCGTTCCTGCTGCTGGTGAACGTGGGGTTCATCTGGGCCGTGACCTCGGACGGGTTCGGCTGGTCGGCCCTGCTGGCGGTGGCCGGCCTGCCGGTGCTGGCCACGTCGGTGGCCACCGCGGCCAACTGGCGGGTGACCGCCGACCGGAACGGGTTGTGGGTGGCCGGTCCGTGGCGGGTGCGGCAGGTGCGGTGGGAAGAGCTCACCGGGGTGCGCGGCCACGAGGACGCGCTGACCATCGTGGGACGGCACAGGCAGATCCGTCTCGGCCCTCTCGGGTGGGGCTGGCTGGAGCGGAAGACGCGCGGCCGGGCGGTCTCGGACCGGGCCGTGGAGGAGATCCGGGCCCTGATCCACTACCCGGAGCTGCGTCCCGCTCAGGAGGCGGACCCGGCCCAGCAGGGCATGCCGCTGGGCCCGGCCGCCGTGGCGGCCGGCGTCCTGTGGGGTGCGGCGGTGCTGTTCCTCCTGTGAGGCGGCCCCGGAGCGGGACGCCGGCCGGGGCACGGAGAAGCACAGATGCCGCCGCCCGTCTTGTCATGGGCCCGGTCTCGCCCTACAGTCCGGCACGGCAGTGCATGGGAGCGCTCCCAGAGTCCGCACCGCTCCTGCTGAAGGGACACCATGAGATCCCATCCCCGCTCCGCGACGATGACCGTCCTCGTCGTTCTGGCCTCGCTCGGCGCGCTGCTCACCGCAGCGGCTCCCGCCCAAGCGAACCAGCAGATCTGCGACCGCTACGGCACCACCACAATCCAGGACCGGTACGTGGTGCAGAACAACCGCTGGGGCACCGGCGCCACCCAGTGCATCAATGTGACCGGCAACGGTTTCGAGATCACCCAGGCCGACGGTTCGGTGCCGACCAACGGCGCCCCGAAGTCCTACCCCTCGGTCTACGACGGCTGCCACTACGGCAACTGCGCGCCCCGCACGACGCTGCCCATGCGGATCAGCTCGATCGGCAGCGCGCCCAGCAGCGTCTCCTACCGCTACACCGGCAACGGGGTCTACAACGCCGCGTACGACATCTGGCTGGACCCGACACCCCGCACCAACGGGGTGAACCGGACCGAGATCATGATCTGGTTCAACCGGGTCGGCCCGGTCCAGCCCATCGGTTCGCCGGTCGGCACGGCCCACGTCGGCGGCCGCAGCTGGGAGGTGTGGACCGGGAGCAACGGTTCGAACGACGTGATCTCCTTCCTGGCGCCCTCCGCGATCAGCAGCTGGAGCTTCGACGTCAAGGACTTCATCGACCAGGCCGTCAGCCACGGTCTGGCCACCCCGGACTGGTACCTCACCAGCATCCAGGCGGGCTTCGAGCCGTGGGAGGGCGGCACCGGTCTGGCCGTGAACTCGTTCTCCTCCGCGGTGAACGCCGGGGGCGGGAACGGCGGCACTCCGGGGACGCCGGCGGCCTGCCAGGTCTCCTACAGCACCCACACCTGGCCCGGCGGCTTCACCGTCGACACCACCATCACCAACACCGGCTCCACTCCCATCGACGGCTGGGAACTGGACTTCACTCTCCCCGCCGGTCACACGGTCACCAGCGCCTGGAACGCGCTGATCAGCCCCGCCTCGGGCGCGGTCACGGCGCGCAGCACCGGTTCCAACGGCCGGATCGCGGCCAACGGCGGGACCCAGTCCTTCGGTTTCCAGGGCACCTCCAGCGGAGCGGGGTTCACCGCACCGGCCGGGGCCCGTCTCAACGGCACCCCCTGCACAGTGAGATGACGCCGGCGCACTGCCGGGCACTGTCGTGACGGCGGCAGGCCCGGGGCCACCGCGAGGGCGGAGGTCCCGGGCCTGCCCCGCGGCGGCGCACCGAGCGGCCGGGCTCTCAGCCCGTCGGCCACAGCCCGTCGAGGAAGGCGTTGCGGAACACCCCCGCCGGGTCGCACTCCCGCATCAGGCGCCGGAAATCCTCGGCCCGGCCGTAGCGGTGCGGCAGGGTCCGCGGGTCCGCGGCGGTGAGCTTTCCCCAGTGCGGCCGGGCCCCCAGCGGCGTCAGCGCCGCCTCCACCTCGGCGATCACGGGCAGCACGGCGACCGCATCCGGGAGCCAGGTGAAGTGGAACGCGACGCTGTCACGTCCGTGGGCAGGGCTCAGCCAGGGGCCGTCCGCGGCCACCGTCCGGACCTCGGAGACCTGCAGCACGGGGGCGATACGGTCGCCGAGGCCCCGCAGTGCGCGGCTCGCCTCCGCGGCCGCGTCACGGGGCAGCAGCAGCTCCGACTGCAGTTCCTCGCCCCGGCTGGGGGTGAAGTCCGGCCGGAAGTGCGGCAGCCGCTCGTGCCACGGCCCGGGGACGCCGCCCTGCCGGGTGCAGTACTCCGGCGGCATGCCGGGCACCGGGTGGTGAGGGCGGACAGCCCTCCGGGCGCCCAGCCACCGGTCCCCCGGGTGCCCGGGGCCCTCCCGGTCCGTCCTGCGTTTGAGCCAGACCATGCCCTCCTCCCGCCAGTCGGTGAACACGCTGACGCTGTAGGCGGCGGAGAACAGTTCCCCGAAGCCGTCGGCGAGAGCGTCCAGCGGAAGCCCGGTGTAGACCCACTGCGCCACCTCGTAGGCGGGCTCGATGTCCAGGGTGACCCCGACGACGACGCCCAGGGCCCCGAGCGAGACCGCCGCGCCGAGCAGACGGTCGGCGTCCTCCTCCCGGCTGAGCCTGCGGATCTCTCCCCCGGGCCCGACGATGTCGAGAGCCGCGACGGCCCCGGCCAGGCTCTGCTGGGTGTCGCCCGAGCCGTGTGTGCCGGTGGCGCAGGCACCCGCCACCGAGATGTGCGGCAGCGAGGCGAGGTTCGCCAGGGCGAAACCCTCGGCGTGCAGCAGCCCGGCCACCTCGGCATAGCGCATGCCGGCGGCAACGGTGACGGTGGCGGAGGCGGGGTCGGGCTCGAAGCGGTGCGGCAGCCCGTCCAGACGCACCAGGTCACCTTCGGTGTCGGCTACCCGGTTGAAGGAATGCCCGGTGCCCAGCGCGCGTACCCGCTCCGCACCGGCGACGATCTCCTGGAGCTCCCCGACGGCCGCGGGCCGGTGCACCCGGGCCGGGGCAAAGGTGATGTTGCCCGCCCAGTTCTTCGGCGCGGCGGCTGCGGATGTCGGCATCTGTGCTCCCGGTCTGATGAGGTCGGCGGGTTCAACGGGCCCGGCGACGGTGTGAGGTGGCTCGGCCCGGCTCACCAGCGGTCGTGGACCAGGGCCCGGATCCGCCGGTCGTACAGGTCGCGCACCTGCTCCGCGGTGGCCGGGGGCAACGGCGGCAGGCCGGCGGCAGCGGCATTGGCCCGGGCCTGTTCCGGCGAGCGCGCCCCGGGGATCACCGACGTCACACCGGGGAGGTCGATGATCCAGCGCAGCGCGGCCTGGGCCGGCGTCGCCCCCTCGGGTGCCAGTGCGGAGAACTCGGCCGCCGCCTCGACACCGGTGGCGTAGTCGACACCGGAGAATGTCTCGCCCCGGTCGAACGCCTGCCCCTCCCGGTTGTAGGTGCGGTGGTCGTCCGGCGCGAAGACCGTGCCCGCCGTGTACCGGCCGGACAGCAGGCCGGAGGCCAGCGGGACACGGGCGATGACGGCCACTCCCGCTTCCCGGGCAGCGGGCAGCACCTTCTCCAGCGGCTTCTGCCGGAAGGCGTTGAGGATGATCTGGACACTCACCACGCCGGGCCGCTCAATGGCGGTGAGAGCCTGCTCGCAGGTCTCGACGCTCACTCCGCAGGCGGCGGTCCGCTCTTCGGAGACCAGGGTGTCCAGGGCGTCGAAGACCTCGTCGGAGGAGTAGACGGCGGTGGGCGGGCAGTGCAGCTGGACGAGGTCGAGGGTGTCCACGCCGAGGTTGCTCCGGGAGCGGTCGGTCCAGGCCCGGAAGTTGTCCAGCACGTAGTTCTCCGGGAGCTGGTCCACCCGTCGGCCCATCTTCGTGGCGACCAGGGGTTCCGTGCCGGGCCGACGGCGCAGGTACTCGCCGATCAGCTGTTCGCTGCGGCCGTCGCCGTAGACGTCGGCGGTGTCGAAGAAGGTGACTCCCGACTCGGCCGCGGCGTCCAGCACGGCCATCGCGTCCTTCTCGCGCACCTCCCCCCAGTCGGCGCCGAGCTGCCAGGTTCCCAGTCCGACGACGGAGACCTGCCGGCCGGTCCTGCCGAATGTCCGCTGTTCCATGATCTTCTTCTCTCTCCCGTGCGAGTCGGCTCGCGGTACCGCTCCCACGATCACACAGCCCGCCCGTCCGGCGCGCCGGCGTTCGGCAGCCGAGCCGCGACGTGACCGGAGTGCCGCCGCTGGGGAAGGACGGCGCGGGGCGCGCCGCCGCCCCCGCGGTGCTTCGGGGGCTGCGCGGGGGCGGCGGGTGCCGGTGGCCGGGCGGGNCGTCGGGCCGGGTGGATGCGAGCGGTGAGCGGGGCTCCTCTCCTGGACGGCGGCCCGTCAGGGCGCGCGGGTCACCTGCTGTCGCTGCGCTCGTGGTCGGGGAGAGCGGCGCGGCCGGCCTCGAGGCGGGCGACGGGGACGCGGAACGGTGAGCAGGAGACGTAGTCGAGGCCGGTGGCGTGGAAGAAGTGGACCGACGCCGGGTCTCCTCCGTGCTCCCCGCAGACTCCGATCTTCAGCCCGGGGGCGGTCTCCCGGCCCTCCCGCACCGCGATCCCGACCAGGCGGCCGACCCCGTCGAGGTCGATCGTCTCGAACGGGGAGACCTTGAAGATGCCCTTCTCCAGGTAGGCGGAGAAGAACTCGGCCTCCACGTCGTCCCGTGAGAAGCCCCAGGTGGTCTGGGTCAGGTCGTTGGTGCCGAAGGAGAAGAAGTCCGCCGACTTCGCGATCTCTCCCGCGGTGAGTGCCGCCCTGGGCAGCTCGATCATGGTGCCGACGGGGCAGTCGACCGGCACCCCGGTCCGCGCGGACACCTCGGCGAGGACCTCTTCCACCTCGTCGCGCACCAGGCGCAGTTCCTCGACGGTGTCGATGAGCGGGACCATGATCTCCGCGCGCGGGTCGCCGCCGGCCAGCACCCGGGCCGCCACCGCCTCGCCGATCGCGCGCACCTGCATCGCCACCAGTCCGGGGACCAGAAGGCCCAGGCGTACTCCGCGCAGGCCGAGCATCGGGTTCTGCTCGTGCATCCGCTCCACGGCCTCCAGCAACTGGACGTCGTAGGCGTCGGTGACACCGCCGGATGCCTCGGAGGTCGCGATGCGGACGGCCAGTTCGGTGCGGTCGGGCAGGAACTCGTGCAGCGGCGGGTCGAGGAGACGGATGGTCACCGGGAGCCCGTCCATGGCCTCCAGGATCCCCGTGAAGTCCTCCCGCTGCAGCGGGAGCAGGGCGTCCAGGGCCGCCTCGCGTCCGGTGTCGTCCGCGGCCAGGATCATGTCCTCGACCAGGCGGCGGCGCTCCCCGAGGAACATGTGCTCGGTGCGGCACAGCCCGATGCCCTGGGCCCCGAAGCGGCGGGCGCGTACGGCGTCCTCCGGGGTGTCCGCGTTGGCCCGCACCTCAAGCCGCCGGATGCCGTCGGCGTGCCGCAGCGCGCGGTCCACCGACTCGACCGTGCCCGGGCCGGCGACGCCGGTCTCCAGGTAGCGCAGCACCGCGGAGTCCTCCAGCGGGGCCTCCCCGAGGTAGACGGTTCCCGAGGAGCCGTCCACCGAGATGACGGTGCCCTCGGTGACCACCGTCCCGTCGGAGGCGGTGAACATCCGCGCCTCGACGTCCACGGTCAGCTCCTCCGCCCCGCACACGCAGACCCGGCCCATGCCGCGGGCGACCACCGCCGCGTGGCTGGTCTTGCCGCCGCGGCTGGTGAGAACCGCCTGGGCCGCCACCATGCCGGGCAGGTCGTCCGGGTTGGTCTCCCGGCGCACCAGGACGACCTTCTGGCCGGCGGCCGCGCGGCGCACGGCCTCCGCCGAGTCGAAGACGGCCGCCCCGACGGCCGCCCCGGGCGAGGCCGCGATGCCGCGGGCGAGCGGCGCTCCGGCGGCCGTGCCGTCGATCCGGGGGAACATCAGGCGGACGAGCTCGTCGCCGCTGACCCGGCCCAGCGCCTCGTCCGGGGAGATCATCCCCTCGTCGGTCAGTTCCGCCGCGATACGGAAGGCGGCCTCGGCGGTGCGCTTGCCGACCCGGGTCTGCAGCATCCACAGCTTGCCGCGCTCGATGGTGAATTCCACGTCGCACAGGTCCCGGTAGCGGTCCTCCAGCAGCCGCACGCACTCCCCCAGGCGCCGGTAGGACGCCGGGTCGATCCGCTCCAGATCCTGGAGCGGCACGGTGTTGCGGATGCCCGCGACGACGTCCTCGCCCTGCGCGTTCGACAGGTAGTCGCCGTAGACACCGGGCTGTCCGGTGGCCGGGTCCCGGGTGAAGGCGACCCCGGTCCCCGAGTCGCTTCCCAGGTTGCCGAAGACCATGGTCTGGACGTTGACGGCGGTACCCAGGCTCTCGGAGATGTGCTCGCGCTTGCGGTAGACGCGGGCACGCTCCCCGTTCCAGGAGGAGAACACGGCACCGATCGAGCGGTGGAGCTGCTCGACCGGGTCCTGCGGGAACTCCTCCCCGGTCTCGGTGCGGATCAGTTGCTTGTAGGACTCCACGAGCCGCCTCAGCCCGTCCGTGCCGAGCTCCGTGTCCAGCACGGCCCCGCTCGCCGCCTTCGCCTTGGCCAGAGCGTCCTCGAACTGCTCACCGTCCACGCCCATGACGGTCCTGCCGAACATCTGGATCAGCCGGCGGTAGGAGTCCCAGGCGAAGCGCTCCTGCCCGGAGATACGGGCCAGACCGAGCACGGACTCGTCGTTCAGGCCGATGTCGAGAACGGTGTCCATCATCCCCGGCATGGAGAAACGGCCGCCGGAGCGCACCGACACCAGCAGCGGGTCCTCCGGCCGGCCCAGCCTGCGGCCGGTGGCCTGTTCGAGGCGCGCCAGGTGCTCGGCGACCTCTTCGCGCAGACCGTCCGGTTCGGTGCCCACGGCCAGAAACGCGCGGCACGCCTCGGTCGTGACGGTGAACCCGGGCGGAACGGGGAGTCCCATCCGGGTCATCTCCGCGAGGTTGGCGCCCTTTCCTCCCAGCAGGCCGGCCATCTCCCTGCCGCCTTCGGCGAAGTCGTACACGTACTTCGGCATGACTGCCCCTCACATCTGCGGCCCGGGGCGTCGTGCGCCCCCCGCGGGTCTTGTGGACGGTGCTCGGCTTTCTCGGCTTCTCCCCCGAGCGTCCCTCGCACCCGCGCCGGCTCCCAGGAGCCGGAGGGGGCCACGCCGAGGACCATTCGGCCCCCGTCCCGTTACCCGGTCGGCCCCGGTGACACCTTCGGCCTCGTCCTCCCCGCGGATCGTCTCCGCACGCCAGAGCCACCGGCGGGCGGCGGGGGCCGGGACGGCCCCGGCGTCAGGGGCGGGGGGCGTGGGGCATCCGGACCGCCATGGCGAGGGTGTCGTCCGGATGCAGGATCACCGTGTGCATGTCCTCGGCGATGGCTCCGGGGATCTCTGCCAGCGGAAGGGCGGCGTGGCGCAGGGCCGTTTCCACCAGGCGGGCCTCGCCCTCGCGCGGGTCGCGGCGGCTCTCGGTCAGCCCGTCGGTGTAGAGCACCAGCAGGTCGTCGGGCCCCAGTTCGGTGCGCAGCAGGCGTTCGCTGCCCGACAGCGGGAAGCCGATGCCGCGCCCGGGCAGCTCCAGGTACTCCGCGGAGCCGTCCGCGCGCAGCAGCAGCGCCGGCGGGTGGCTGCCGTTGGCCAGCAGGAGGACGCCGGTGGCGGGGTCCAGCCGGGCGAGCAGCACGGTGGCCATCAGGTCACGGTCGAAGGGCAGCAGGATCTCGTCGGTGCGGCCGACGATCGACTCCAGCGGATGGCCCTCCAGGGCGAGAGTGCGCACGGCGTGGGTGACGTTGAGAGCGCTTCGGGTGCTGGTGACACCGTGGCCCAGGGCGTCCACGACGGTGATGTGGACCGTGCCGTCGGGCAGGACGAACCAGTCGTAGAGGTCGCCGCCGGTGGGAGCGTCCGTGCCGGCCGGCTCGTAGTGAACGGCCAGCTCCACACCGTCGATGTGCAGAGGCGGGGGTCGCAGCGCGTCCTCCAGTTCGCGGAGCGTCTTGCCGTGAGCCTTGCGGAGCTTCTCGTCGCGCTCCTCCAGCTGGACGTAGAGGGCCAGCACGCCCCGGTTGGTCTCGGCCAGCTCGCGCTCCAGGCGGCGGTGCTCGGAGGCGAGGGTGTCGGCGCGGGCCATCACCTCCAGCAGTTCCTCCTCGACCGCGTCCGCCTCCGGCGGCTGTCCGGTGACCGGTGAGCCGTTACCGCCCGGCCGGTCCAGGGCACCGGTGGCGGTGGCCCGACGGGCCGACGGGCCGGCCGGGAGCGCCGTGGGGCGGCGCGGGAGGGGGGCTCGCCAGACGGCGGCACCGTCGGCGAGCACCTCGGCGGGCAGCGGCAGCCCGGTGGCCCGCAGGGCCTCCTCCCGCTGAGGGCTGCGGCAGGCGACGACGAGGAGACCGGGGCGGTCCTCGCTCCGGTTCTCCACCGAGCTCTCCAGGGACACGTAGCGGCCTGCGGCGAGCTCCGGCCGGGCGACGGCGGTGACGGACACCACCAGGCGTGCCCGCAGCTCCACCGGGAGGCGGTGGGTATGGGCAAGCCGGCGGACCGCCCGGCGCAGCTGGGGAAGCGCCCGGTAGCGGCTGCTGTCAGTGGTCATGGGTCCTTCGCAGCGCGGTGGCGGTCAGCACCGTGGCGTCGTCCCGGGAGAGCCGGTGGCCGTGGGCGAGCGCGAGGGCGAGCAGGGGTGGGGGAAGGCGGTGCAGGAAGGGCCTGCGGGCGCCGGGCCACCGCGGGTCGATGCCGTCGGTGTGGACGACGGCGACGGAACCGGGAGTGAGCGGCACGCGGTGGACCTTCGGCAGGGGCATCTTCCAGCCGACGATACCTGGAGGGCCGGACGGCCCGTGAGTCACCCGATCGGGTGAAACGATCTGGCATCGGACATTGCCCGCACCGCAGAACTCGGCGCTGCCCTCGTGGACCCGCATGAGCAGGACGGCCGCCCCCCGGCTGCGGCGCAGCGCCTTGTGCAGCGCGGACAGCAGTTCCGGCAAGGGCATGGAAGGGTCCCGCCGGAACGCCGTCAGTCCGCTGCGGGCCACCTCCTCCGCGTGCGCGCCGTGGCCGAGGGCGTCGATGACGACAGCGGTGCGGCTCGCACCGGTGTCGGCCACGGCGCAGGTGTCCCCGCATTGCGTCTCTCCGTCGGCGGCCAGGCACACCGTCCCCACGTCGAGCCGCGCGGCGGGGTGTCCGGGTGCCAGGAGCCGGGCACAGGCGAGAGTTCCGGTGCCCCGCTCGGTGCGGATCGTGAAGTCGGTGGCGATCCGGCGGACGGCCCCCAGGCCGCTGCCCAGGGTGCCGGTGGTGGAGTAGCCGTCGCGCAGGCAGCGCTCCAGTTCCGCCATGCCGGGCCCGCGGTCGGCGGCGGCGATCTCGATGCCGCCGCCGAGTGGTGCCGGCTGCAGATAGAGGATGCCGCCCGCGGCGTGCTTGGCGAGGTTGCTGCCCAGTTCGCTGGCGACGACCGCGGCGCGTTCGGGCATCGCGCCGCGCAGCCCGCACCGCTGGGCGAGGGTCCGCGCGCCGGCGGCGGCCAGATGCACGGCGCTGTCGTGGTCGATCCGGAAGCTCCGGGTGGGGGCCGGGTGCACGGGGATTACCGCTCCGTCCAGCGGACCACACTGACCGTGGTTCCGGCGCCGGGGGCGGTGCGGATCCGGAAGTCGTGCATCAGGCGGCGGGCGCCGCCGAGGCCGTGGCCGAGGCCCGCGCCGGTGGTGAAACCGTCGGCCAGCGCCCTCTCGACATCCGGTATCCCCGGCCCGTCGTCACTGACGGTCAGCCGCAGGCCGGTCCGGCCGTGCTGCCCCAGCTGTTCGAGGGTCAGCGTGCCGCCCCCGCCGTGGATGTAGGCGTTGCGGGCCAGTTCGCTGGCCGCGGTGACCACCCGCGTCTGGTCGACGAGACCGAAACCGCACTTCAGGGTCGCGGCACGGACGGCGTGGCGCACCGTCAGCAAATGCTCCTCCGTGCGGACCTCGTAGGTGACCGGCCCGTGCTCCTCGTCCCTGCCGGTGCCGGCCTGCAGGGCACCGGCCGGGCCGGTCAGGGCCTCGTCGGACATCTTCACCGGGGTCCCTCCGCCGGGGGCCGCGGGGTGTGGTACCAGCCCAGTGCGGCCATTCCCTGTTCCGCGTTGAGCGCGGTCTCCACCCCGTCGAGCTCCAGGCCGAGTTCGACCAGCGTGATGGCCACCGCCGGCCGCATGCCCGCCACCACGACCCGCGCGCCGAGCAGCCGGGCGGTGGTGGTGAGCTCGCTCAGTGTCCGGGCCACGAAGGAGTCGATGAGTTCCAGACGGGAGATGTCGATGAGCACCCCGTGGACGGACTCGGCCGCGATCCGCTCGGTGAGCTCTTCGGTGAACGCCTGCGCCGCCCGGTCGTCCAGTTCGTCGAGCACACCGGTCACCAGGACGTTCCCCAGCCGGAGAATGGGCACCCCCGCGGGGGTACGGCTCGTCATCGCGCCGCCGTCTCGTCGCCGGAGACCTCGGGCTGGTCCGTGATGCGGACCGCCGCGGCCAGTGCGTCGGCCAGGGTGGCCTTGGTCAGGATCGTGGACAGGTCGATCCCGAGCTGGGCGATGGTCTGCGCGATGGCCGGGCGGATGCCGCTGATCACGCAGTCCGCGCCCATCAGCCGCACGGCGTTCACGGTCTGCATCAAGTGCTGGGCGACGGAGGTGTCCACGGCCGCCACACCGGTGATGTCGACGATGGCCACCCGGGCCTCGTGGTCCTGGATGGCCTGCAGCAGGTTCTCCATGACGACCTGGGTGCGGGCGGTGTCCAGGGTTCCGATGAGCGGGACCGCGAGGACGTGCCGCCACAGCCGCACGACGGGGGTGGACAGCTCCATCAGCTGTCTGCTCTGGCGGCTGATGATCTCCTCACGCCCGGCGACGTAGATGTCGAAGGACAGTGCGCCGGCGGCGTCCAGGAGCCTGTTGATCATCAGCGCAGCGGCCAGGAGCTCCGAGGTGTCCTGCACTCCGCGCTGCACTGCCTCCAGCAGTGCCTCCTTCAGGGAGAGCACGGCCAGGGACGTCACGGTGGGTGCCGCGCCGTTGCGGGCCCGCTGCATGGAGAACTCGGTCACGGCACTGCGCAGATCCGCGTGGGACATCACCACCCGGTCCACCGGAAGGCTGCTCTCCAGACCGGCGCGCAGAGCCGCGATGAGGGCGTCCGCCTCACCACGCAGCTCCATCTCGCTGATGCTCGACCCGAACGCTCCCTGCTCGAGCTGCAGGTGCACCCACCGGTCCGCGATTTCCTCGTCGCGTTCGGTGAGCACCGTTCTCAGGCGCTCTCGCACAGCGGCCTCGCTGACACTCACAGATGAAACCTCTCGCAGTAGTCGGCCGTCTCACCGGACGGCCCGGCCGGCGGCGGTCCGGGACTCCCGCGACCGGTGGACGGTGCGGAGGACGCAGGCGCTTTGTTGCCGTACGGCAAATGTAAGCGAGAGGCGGTCCACGCGGAAAGCCCGGGCATGTGACACATAACCCTCGCAGACCCGGGCAGGCCCCAGTGCACACCTCGGTCCGCCACCCGCGAGCAGGAATCGGAGCAGTCACGGTGGCAGTGCACCCCGACCCCTTTCACCCCGCAGCCGGCTCTTCACCCCCTGCGCCGGCGGGAGAGGCGACGCAGCCCGCGAGCGAGAGCCGGGTGGCCGCCGCCGTCGTCGGCCTGTGGGAGCGCACCAGGGCCCGGCAGAGCGACGTGATGCCCCGGGCCCAGCTCAGGGCGCTCGGGGTGGTGGCCGCCGGGGACCGCATGACCTGCGGGGGCCTGGGCAGGCAACTGGGTCTGACGCCGTCGGCGGCCAGCCGGCTGTGCGCCCGAATGGAAGCAGGCGGCCTGCTGGACCGCGAGCCCGCCGCACGCGACCGCCGCACGCGGCACCTGGTCCTCACTCCCGCGGGCCGGAAGACGCTGCGTGAGACCCGGGAACGGCAGAGACGGACCGTGCACTCGCTGCTGGAGAACACCGGCGGTGTGGCGGACATCTCCCTCACCGAGGCGCTGGACGATCTCCGGCTCGCCCTCGAGGAGGAACTGGGAGCGCACCCACGGCGGGTGTGAGGGCGCGGCCCACCGGCCGGAGCCAAACAGTTGCCATTTGACAACTGTATCGACAACGCAACAGTCTTTGCCCTGCCGTGGCCTCCGGCCCGGTGTCCTCAGCAGCCTCGGGCGAACAGGCTGCGGACGTGGGCCGAGACCGGCGAGGCAAGGAGCGGCATGCGAGCGATCGTGGGCGAAGGCACGGAAACCCGGCTACGCCGAGCGGGCGGCCCGGCCCCCGGACCGCTTGGCATGGGCGGGCGCCGTCTTCTCCACAGCGGCGTGAAAGCCCGCCAGCCCTTCCACGAGCGCCTTGCGGGAGCCGGGCGGCATGGCCGAGATGGCGGCGAGCAGCGTCTCCTCACGGCGTGCTCGCAGATCACGCAGGTACGCCCGGCCTCGCCCGGTGAGCCACAACTCCAGCTCGCGGCGGCTGGCCGGGCTGGGCACCCGCTCGACGAAACCCACGGCCTGGAGCCGGTCGCACAATCTGCTGACCGAGGACGGGGCGGAGCCCAGCAACTCGCCGAGGGTCCGTAGATTGATGCCCTCGTCACGCTCCAGGATGTACAGCACACGCAACTGGGAGGACGACACCGGCGCCGAGGACGCGGCGTCCCGGCCCCGCTCCCATAGCATCTCCAGCAGCTCAATGACCTCCGATGCCGCATGTGCCGCATCGCGAGACCGGGGCTGGGACGGTGCTGGTTTCACGCGCTCAACTTTGACACTCCGAGTCGGCCTTGTCACCCCTGATGCCTGAACGGCACGTTCCTTCTCCTATCCGGCATTTCTTTCCGAAGGTGGTTGTCACACCGTGGACAGATTCATGGCTGTGGAACGCGCACTGCGCGGTGCAGCCCCTCATGACCTGCTCACCACGGCCCGGGCGGCACTGCGGCGGCATTACTCGGTGACCGCCGTGGAACTGCTGGTCGCGGACTACGGGATGAGCACACTCCATCCGGTCGGCACCCCGCCGTACACCGCGGACCCCGTGTCCATCCACACCAGCGCACCGGGCCGGACGTTCGGGTCGCAGCAACCCTACATCCGCGTCGCCGGTGATTCCCAGGAGGTCTCCCTCCATCTGCCGGTGAGCGTGCGCGGTGACCGGATCGGCGTACTCTCCCTGCGTGTTCCGGGAGAACATTACTCACCGGAGGTCCTCGACGAACTCGGGAATCTCGCGGAAATCCTCGGACACGAGATCGTCATTGCGGAACGCGACACCGACGTCTACCTTCAGGCCCGGCGAGCCGAACGGCTCACGCTCGCGGCCGAGATGCAGTGGCAGCTGCTGCCCGGCCGGTCCCTCACCCGCCCGGAATTCGAGCTGGGCGCCCAACTGGAGCCCGCCTACGCCATCCACGGCGACAACTTCGACTGGTCGACCGACGGCGATCACCTCACGCTGACCGTGACCAACGGAATGGGCGAGGGCATAGAGGCCGCACTGCTCACCAACCTCGCGGTCAACGCGCTGCGCAATGCCCGCCGGGCAGGTCTTGACCTGCAGGACCAGGCATATCTGGCGGACCAGGCCCTGTACCAGCAGCACCGTGGCGCCGCCCACGTCTCCGTTCTGCTGCTGCGTTTTCACCTGGCGACCGGCCTCATGGAGATCGTCGACGCCGGTTCCCCCCGCATCTGGCGCATGCGCAACGGGTCGGTCGAGCGCCTGGAGCCGGAGGCCCAGCTGCCCCTGGGCATGTTCGAGGACACCGTCTACGTCAGCCAGCCCTTCCGGGTACTGCCCGGCGACCGGATGGCGTTTGTGAGCGACGGCGTCTACCACGTCAGCTCCCCGGCCGGGGACCACTACGGCGACAAGGCGCTGGCCCGGGCACTGACCAGCACCCGGCTGCTGCCACCCGCACAGGTGCCCCGCGCCATGCTCACCGAGCTGGCCGGCTTCCGCGGGGAGGTGGAACAGGAGGACGACGCACTGGTCGTCTGCATGGACTGGCACGGACGCCGGACGGGCTGAGGCGGCGGCACCGCGCTCCGCGCCGGGCCCCCGGCCGGCCCGACACAGGGAAAACGCCGGATCGGACCGTCGGCGGTCTCAGCCGGGCGGGCGAGCCGTGTGGTCCGGGTGCCCCCTGGTGCGCCGCGCCTCCTTCATCTCCGCCTCGAACAGGTGACGCCGCCCCTGGGCGAGCTCGTCCCGCAGCCGCTGCTCGACCTCCGCGAACGGGCGGTAGTACGTGTCGTCGTAGCGCTCCACGATCTGGAAGGTCCAGTGCCCCGGGATCACGTTGCGTCCCAGGATCTCCTGTTCCACCAGGGCAGCCGCGTCCTGATGCCCGGCTTCCCGCAGCAGTTCCACCGCGCGGTCCAGACGCAGGTCTGCCCCTCCGGTCAGCTGGTGGAAGGAGTAGAGATGTCCACGGGCCCGCTCCGTCGTCTCCAGCGCTTCGGAGAGCGCGCCGAGCGCCTCAACCGTGGTGTCGTCCAGTCCGGGCGGCCGGCGGTGACCGGCGGGCCGGGCATCGTCCGCAGGTGAGATATCCATGACGGCACGACTTCCACGTCCGGGGCCGGTCCAGACCTCCAGAAGCCCGCCCGTCCCCGGACGGACCGTCATCTGCGCGTCTCCGCGCAGGCAGTGAGGGCCCAGCCGGCGTCCGGCGTGGACGGCTCCGCTTCCCGGCCGGCCCGAGGGGTACTCCGTCCGGCGTACCGAAACCGTCCGGAAGGAGGAAAGATCACCTCATGTCGCACATCGAGGAATCCATCGAGGTGGCCGTGCCCGTCTCCCGGGCCTACAACCAGTGGACACAGTTCACCGAGTTCCCGGAGTTCATGTCCGGGGTCGAGCGGGTGGACCAGATCAGCGACGGCCTCACCCACTGGGTCACCGAGATCGCCGGTGTGGAGCGGGAGTTCGACGCGGAGATCACCGAGCAGCTGCCCGACGAGCGGATCGCGTGGGTGAGCCGCAAGGGCCCCAAGCAGGCCGGTGTGGTGACATTCCACCGCCTGGACGGCCAGCACTGCAAGATCATGCTCCAGCTGGAGTACGCCCCGGAACTCCTCACGGACGCCATCGGCGACAAGCTGGGGTTCGTGCGCCGGAAGGCCACCCCCGACCTGGAGAACTTCAAGGAGTTCATCGAGAAGCGGGGCGCGGAGACCGGCGCCTGGCGCGGCGAACTCTGATCCCCCTGGGCCGCACGGCGCGGGCGCCGCGGAGCACGCGGACACGGCGACGGTGGCCGGCCGCCCGGTCAGGAACCGGGGCGGCCGGCCATCGCCGTCCGCCGCTCCCGCTTCTCCGCCACTTTGGCGATGTTGCGTGCCATCCCGCCGAACACCAGGGCGTGAAAAGGCGAGATTCCCCGCCAGTACAGATGACCGGCCAGTCCTCGCGGGTGGAACAGGGCCCGCTGCCGGTAGACGGTGACTCCGTCCCTGCCCCGGCCCACCGTCAGCTCCAGCCAGGCAAGTCCCGGAAGCCGCATCTCCGCCCTCAGACGGAGCAGATGTCCGGGCTCGATCTCCTCCACCCGCCAGAAGTCGAGCGAGTCACCGGCCCGCAGACGGTGTGCGTCACGCCGCCCGCGACGCAGTCCCACTCCGCCGGTGAGCCGGTCCAGCCAGCCGCGCACCGACCAGGCCGGCGGGAAGGAGTACCAGCCGTTCTCGCCGCCGATGGCCTCGATCACCCGCCACAGATCCTGCGGCGGGGCATTCACCCGCCGGGCACGGCAGTCGGTGTAGAGGCTTCCGCCGGCCCACCCCGGGTCGGTGGGCAGGGGATCGCTGGGGGCCCCGGGCACCGACGCCGAGGACCACCTGGTGGCCACGTCGGCCTCCCGGACCCGCTTGAGCGCCAGGCGCAGCGCCAGGTCGAAACCGATGCGGCCGTCCGGCGGATCCGGGACGTACCGCAGGATGTCCTGCTCGGTGCACACCACTTCGTGGCGCAGCGACTCCGCCAGCGGCCGGGCCAGACCCGCCGGCACCGGGGTGATCAGTCCGATCCAGTGACTGGAGAGAGTGGGTGTGAGTACCGGCACGGACACGATCAGGCGCCGGCGCAGACCGGCGACCGACGCGTACCGCTGCATCATCTCCCGGTAGGTGAGCACGTCCGGCCCTCCGATGTCGAAGGTACGGCTCACCTCCGCGGGCAGCCGCGCGCAGCCCACCAGATACCGCAGCACGTCGCGGACCGCGATGGGCTGCAGCCGGGTGCGCACCCAGCTCGGCGTCACCATCACCGGCAGGCGCTCGGTGAGATACCGCAGGATCTCGAACGAGGCGGAACCGGAGCCGATGACCACCGCGGCCCGCAGAACCGCCGTGGGAACCCCCGAGTCCAGGAGGATGCGGCCCACCTCGGAGCGGGACCGCAGATGCGCGGACAGCGTGCTCTCGTCCACCCCGGCGGGGGTGAGACCGCCCAGGTAGACGATTCTGCCCACCCCGGCGGCCCGCGCCTGTTCCCCGAACACCCGGGCGGCCAGGCGGTCGGTCTCCTCGAAGTCGCTGCCGCTGCCCAGTGCGTGGACCAGGTAGTAGGCGACGGCGGCCCCGCGCATGGCGTCCCGCAGGGAGTCCGGGTCGGTGACATCCCCGCGGACCGTCTCCACCTCCCCCGCCCAGGGATGGTCGCGCAGCTTGCCGGGCGTGCGGGCCAGGCAGCGGACGCGGAACCCGGCGGCGAGCAGCTGCGGAACGAGACGGCCGCCGATGTACCCGCTGGCCCCGGTGACCAGGCACAGCGGCCCCTCGGTCACGTGTCCGTGCTCTCGCGCCGGCGCCCGGGTCCGGGCCTCGGCCCGGACTCGCCGCGTCGCCCGCCAGGGCCGGTGAGTCCGGCCAGGGACAGCGCCCCCCAGCCGACCGAGATCGCCACCGCCTTGGCCCGGGTGACCGGGTCGGGCATGGTGGCGCCGAGCAGCACGGCGTCCCCGAAGTCGGACGCGACGCGCGCCATGGCGACAGCCCGCAGCGCCGGGCCCTCGGGGGCCAGTGCCATGGCGAGTCCGCTCGCGGCGTCGCGCCAGGCCAGCGGGCGCAGCGAGATGGCGGTGTGCGGTGCCGTCCGCCCGTCCTCGTCCGTCAGGCCCGACGGCCTGGCCAGCAGGCCGGGCCTCAGGGTGACGGCCACTCCGTAGAGCGCCGTGGCGACCCCCACCATGCGCAGCAGGCGGACATTCACTGATACCTCCGCGGGACCCGGCTGTGTGTGGATCAAGCCTAGGTGCTGCCCCGCCGTCCCCGGTGGATCAGCGCGCGGCGCGGACGCGGCGCCCCGCAGGGGGACACCGGCGCGCCGGTGTCCTGCTCCGCCGTGCGGGCGGGCACGGGGAGCGGGACCGCCGGCGCGGATGGCCGGGGCGCCCGTGCGGGGCGCCCCGGCCGCCGGCTGCGCCAGGAGGGGGTTCAGCCGGCCACCGGGTCACCGCACCTGGCAGGCCCCGGCGTTCAGGGTGAAGGCGGCCGGGTCCGCCGCCTGGGCGCCGGAGCTGCCGTTGAAGCCGAAGCTCACGGTGCCTCCCGGCTCGATGGTGCCGTTCCAGCTCAGCGGCCGGGCCACGACGTCCCGCCCGGTCTGCGTCACCTCGGCGTTCCACGCCTGGGTGATGCGCTGGTCATCGGGGAAGGACCAGCGCAGCTCCCAGGGGCTGACCGGGGAGGACCCGGTGTTGCGCACCGAGACCTGGCCGGTGAAGCCGCTGTCCCAGCGGTGGGCGGAGTAGGTCACCTCGCACTGGCCGTTCGTACCGCCGTCGTCACCGCCGTCGTCACCGCCGTCGTCACCGCGGCCGAGGTCGTCGGTGTAGGAGGCGATCCAGGCCAGCGGGGCGTTCCAGTTGATGGTGATCTCGTTGGTGGCCCAGGACTCGATGTGGTCGATGTAGCACATGGCCGGAGCACAGCCCTGGAGGTAGCGCTGGGCGATCGGGTCTTGCAGCGAGCTGTTCGGACCGCCCGCGACCGAGCCGGGAGCAGGGTTGGGCAGGTCCGGGTTCAGCTGATTGGCCCAGTGGCGGTGGTGCTGGTTCTTCGAGTAGCGCTCACCGTAACCGGTCACGTAGGACAGGTTCAGCGGGTTGCGGCCCAGCAGGTAGTCGAGGCCGCTGAGCACCGCGTCACGGTAGGAGGCGTCACCGGTCAGGTCGTGGGCCGTGGCCAGCACCACCATGTTGTTCAGCACCTGGCTGTTGGAACCCCACACATACTCCCCGTTCTCCGGGGCGTAGGGCACCCCGTAGGCGGCGGAGGCCGCGTCGGCGGCGTAGCCGTCGGCCGCCTCGGTGACCATGCGGCGCACCTGAGCGAGTTGCGCGGCCGTCAGGCCGTTGTCCACGGTGGCCAGGTTCAGCGCGCCCACTCCCGCGGTCTGCGCCCAGGACATGCCGCCGCGCGGGAAGACGGCGTCGGTGTCACCGTGCAGCGGGGAGCCGAGCAGTGCCTGCCGGTAGGTGTCCTCGCCGGTGGTGATGAACAGTTCCGCCGCGGCCCAGTAGAACTCGTCGGTCACGTCGTTGTCGCTGTAGGCGCCACCGCCCTGGCCGTCGTTGGGGTCGGCGTACCGTGCCGGGTTGGCGCGGGCCGCGTCCCAGGCGGTGCGGGCGCTCTCCAGGCACTGGCCGGCGAAGTCCGCGTCGTAGGGCTCGAAGAGCCGGGCGCACTGCGCCGCCGCGGCCGCCAGGTTGAGCGTCGCGGCGGTGGACGGCGGGTGCAGCTCTCGCGGCTGCGGGTCCTGGTGCGGCAGCAGCGGCAGCCCGGTCCAGGCCCGGTCGTGCATCTTGTGGTGCGCCATGCCGGCCAGCGGCTCTCCGGCCGGGACCTGCATGCGCATCAGGAAGTCCAGCTGCCAGCGGGCCTCGTCCAGGATGTCCGGCACGCCGTTGCCGCGTTCGGGCACCCGCAGGCTGCCGTCGCCCAGCGCGTCGCCGTCGGCTCCGTCGACGACCAGGGTCCGCTCGTAGGCGGACATCACCTGGGCCACGGATATGCCGCCGTTGACGACGTACTTGCCGTGGTCGCCCGCGTCGTACCAGCCGCCGGTGACGTCCAGCCGGTAGTCGCAGACACCGGGCTGGCAGGGCACGTCGCCGTCGCCCTGGTTCGGCGCCACGTCCACGTGCCCGGCCGGGCGGGCGTACTCCTCGCCGACCAGGTCGGCGTCGATCTCGATGCCGCTGCGGTTGTGGTAGAAGTACGCCAGCGCGTCGGTGCGCAGCGAGGAATAGAGGTCGTCGCCAATGGCGAACGGGTCACTCGTCTCACCGTCGATGGTGACCGTCCAGCCCTCGCCGGGCTCTGTCACCTCGCTGAAGTCGAAGGTGTGGACGTTCTCCCGTGAGGTGGGGTCCACGCCTGCCGGGGAGGTGCTGCCCGACGCCCGCTCGGTCCCGCCGGCGTCCCGCAGGCTCCAGTTCAGCGGGGAGGTGGCAGTGGTGACGAAGGTTCCCCGCTTGGGTCCGTCGGTGAGGTAGCCCACCTGGTTGACGCGCACCGGAGAACCGGTGTCGGGTTCGTAGACGGGCGGTTCGGCGCCACCGCGCAGCGAGACCTGCTCCAGACAGAACGTGAACGGCTCCGCGCTGCCGCCGATCTGGTACGCGAGCTGGGCCGCCTCGTGGTCGGCGGCGGCGGTGAAGACGTGCGTCACCTGCTCACCGCTGTCGTCGATGACATCGGCCGAGGAGTGTTCCTGGTCCCACGGCTCGGTCGCCATCTGCACGTTGGTGCGCGCCACGATGGGGACGGTGGAGGTGGCGGTGAAGCTCAGCGTGTAGCTCTCCCCCTCCTGGAGCGGGATGCCGTCCTGTCCGACGATGGCGTCCCAGGGTTCGACGGTGCCGCCCGGCACCTCGACGCACAGCTTGCCGTCGTCGACGGCACCCGGCGAGTTCTCCGTCCACCACCAGCCGGTGGTGCCGTCGGAGAAGTCTCCGTTGACGATCAGTTCCGGACCCTCGTCTGCCGTCTCGGCGCCGCTTGCGGGCACGGCGAGGACGCCGCCGAGCAGCCCGGCGGAGGCCAGGGCGGCGCCGAGCGCGCGGCGTCTGCCGCGGCGCGGGCGACCCGGGTCGGGGGAGGTCGGGGTGGGGCGTTGAGGCACAGCTCGGTCCTTCCGGCTGGTGGACGGACGTGAGGGACGCGGGGCAGCACGGGCCCGCGCGTCCCCCCGGGCAGTGGGAGCGCTCCCACTGCATCCTGTAGCCATGACGGTGGCCCGTCAAGACATCCGACCGCCCGGACTGACCGGGAGGCTGGTCACCCGGCCCCGGGGAACTCCTCGGCCACCACATCGGCCAGATGGCCGTAGAAGGACAGATGCCCGGCGATGGCGGCCAGGGGAGCCAGGGGGTCGGGATACGACCACATCACGTCCGGCACCTCCGGCACCCCCTCCCCCGCGCCCCGGTAGGCCCAGTAGACGGCCTCCCCCTTGAACGGGCAGTACGTGCGGGTGGGCGTCGGGACGAAGGCCGAATGGTCCACGTCCTGCGGCGGCAGGTAGTAACGGACCGGCAGCCCGGACTCGTGGACCAGTACCGACCGCCGGGAGTCGGCCACCAGCCGCCCCCGGATCGTGACCCGGACCCGCCCGGTGCCCGCGACGGCGACGGCACGGTGGCCGGGGCCTGCATCGCTCATGTTTCCTCCTTGATCACAGCTCAAGGGCCCGCAGCGCCGGAAACCCTCCGGCTCGCGAACGGGCCAGGTCCCCGGGCACCGGCACACCGCCCGGCAGGCACCCACGACCCTGACCTCGTTCGGCGACGGCGCTCGTCCCACCGGCAACGCCGGCCGGGCCTCACGGCTTCCCGCCCGGACGCCATGGGCCGGACCCCGGTGGGTACCCCGGCCCCATGGAGTGCCCCTTCTGCGCGATCGTGGCCGGCCGGCAGCCCTGCCTCCGGGTGATGGAGGACGGGGAGGTGGTGGCCTTCCTGGACCGCAGGCCGCTGTTCCCCGGCCACGTCCTGGTGATCCCCCGGCGGCACGCGCAGACCCTCACCGACCTGACGGCCCAGGAGACCGGGCCGTTCTTCCTGCGGGTGAGACGGCTGGCGGGCGCGGTGGAGCGCGGCATGGCCGCGGCCGGCACCTTCGTGGCGGTGAACAACCGGGTCAGCCAGTCGGTTCCCCATCTGCACGTGCACATCGTGCCGCGCGAGCGGCGCGACGGGCTGCGGGGGTTCTTCTGGCCACGTCACCCGTACCCGGACGAGGAGCACGCCAGGCGGGCCGCGGCCCGGGTGCGCGCGGCGCTGGACTCCCCGCCTGGACCGGACGGGTGACCGGTGTGCTCCGGTCGAGTCCGCCCTCCCGCGTCGCTCCGGGTGCCGGCAGTTCCGGGCAGCATGCTGACTGCGGACGCGGGACCGGAGAGCCGGCCCGCACCTGTCCGGCCGGGAACGCCGCCGGACGAGCCGAGCAGGCAACGAGGAGTGAGACACCCATGGCCGTGTGCGAGGTGTGCAGCAACGACTACGAGATGGCATTCGAGGTCCGGGCCGCGGGGGCGGTGCACGTGTTCGACAGCCTGGAGTGCGCGGCCACGAAGATGGCGCCGATCTGCGAGAACTGCCAGTGCCGGATCCTGGGACACGGCCTGCAGTCCGACGGACAGTTCTTCTGCTGCGCGCACTGCGCCCGGGTGCAGGGCCACCAGAACCTGGTCGATCACGCCTGAGGCGGGGCCAGCACCTCGGCCAGGTCGTAACGGGCCGGCGCCTGGAGCTGCGCGTAGGTGCACTCACGCGGCTCCCGGTCCGGGCGCCAGCGACGGAAGGCCGCGATGTGCCGGAAGCGGTCCCCCTGGAGATGGTCGTAGGCCACCTCGCACACCCGCTCGGGGCGCAGCGGCACCCAGGAGAGGTCCTTGCCCCCGGACCATCTGCTGGGCCCTCCGGGCATCCGGGCGCTCTCATGCGCCTCCTCGCGCCCCCACTCGGCCCACGGATGGCCCTCGGCACTGTCCATGACCAGCGGCCGCAGCTCCTCGGCCAGCTCCCGGCGGCGCCGCATGGGGAACGCCGAGCAGACCCCCACGTGCTGGAGCCCGCCGGCGTCGTCGTAGAGGCCGAGCAGCAGCGAGCCGACAACCGGGCCGCTCTTGTGGTGGCGCATTCCGGCGACGACGCAGTCGGCCGTCCGCTCGTGCTTGATCTTGAACATCACGCGCTCACCCGGCCGGTAGGGAAGGTCGCGGCGCTTGGCGATCACCCCGTCGAGGCCGGCACCCTCGTAGATGTCGAACCATTCCTCGGCCACCGCGCGGTCCGTGGTGGCGGGGGCGAGGTGGAGGGGCGGCACCGCGTCGCGCAGTGCCTCGGCCAGCAGGGCGCGGCGCCGGTCCAGCGGGGCCTCCAGCAGCCGTTCACCGCCCAGCGCCAGCAGGTCGAACGCGATGAAGGAGGCGGGGTACTCCCCGGCCAGCAGCCGCACCCGCGAGCCGGCGGGGTGGATGCGCATCTGCAGCGCGTCGAAGTCCAGCCGGCCCTCCCGGACGACGACGATCTCCCCGTCCACGACGCAACGCTCCGGGAGCCCGCCGCGCAGGGCGTCGGCGAGTTCGGGGAAGTACCGGGTCAGGGGCCGGCCCGAGCGGCTGCCGAGCACCACTTCGTCGCCGTCCCGGAAGACAACGGCGCGGAAGCCGTCCCACTTGGCCTCGTACCACATGCCGGGCGGGATGGCGTCCACCGGCTTGGCCAGCATCGGCCTGACGGGCGGCATCACCGGAAGGTCCATGGGGCGATTGTGCGTCCCCGGGCGGGCTCGCGCGCGCCGGAAGGCGGCGGGGCGCCGCACGTCCTACCGTGGGGTCATGGGTGAGGTGCTGGAACTGACGGCCGGTGAGCGAACGGTGCGGCTGTCCAACCCTGACAAGGTGTACTTCCCCGAGCGCGGGTTCACCAAGCTGGACGTGGCCCGCTACTACCTCACGGTCGGCGAGGGCATCGTGCGCGCGCTGCGGGACCGGCCCACCACCCTGGAGCGCTACCCCGACGGGGTGGAGGGCGGGTCCTTCTTCCAGAAACGCGCACCGAAGAACCTGCCGTCGTGGATCCCCACCGGCCGCATCTCCTTCCCCAGCGGGCGGTACGCGGACGAGATCTGCCCCACCGAGCCCGCCGCCGTGCTGTGGGCGGCGAACCTGGGCTGTCTGACGTTCCACCCGTGGCCGGTGCGCCGGCAGGACACCGAGCACCCGGACGAGCTGCGGATCGATCTGGACCCGCAGCCGGGCACGGACTACACGGACGCGCTCTTCGCGGCCCGGGAACTGCGTCCCCTGCTCGGGGAGCTGGGGCTGCCCGGATGGCCCAAGACCTCCGGTGGCCGCGGGCTGCACGTCTTCGTCCCGATCGAGCCGGAGTGGACGTTCACCCAGGTGCGGCGCGCCGCCATCGCGATCGCGCGGGAACTGGAGCGGCGCGCGCCCGGGCGGATCACCACCGCCTGGTGGAAGGAGGAGCGGGGCGAGAAGGTGTTCGTGGACTACAACCAGACGGCCCGGGACCGTACCGTCGCCAGCGCCTATTCGGTGCGCCCGCGTCCCCGGGCACCGGTCTCCGCCCCGCTGCGCTGGGAGGAGCTGGAGGACGCCCGCCCGGAGGACTTCGACCTGGTCACCATGGGGCGCCGGTACGCCGAGGTGGGCGATGTGCACGCGGACATGACGGAGCGTCCCGGACGCCTGGAGCCCGCTCTGGAGCTGGCCGAGCGGGACGAACGCGAGCACCGGCTGGGAGACCTCCCCTATCCCCCGGACCATCCGAAGGCGGCCGGCGAGCCCAAGCGGGTCCAGCCCAGCCGGGCGCGTCCGGAACACTGAGCGGCGGGGGCAGCGGGCAGGGCGGGAAGCCACGGCTCCCGCCGGAGGAAGCCCGGCCCCGCCCTGCGGGGCCGCGGGCGAAGCGTATGGGAGGTGCCGGAGCATGAGGCGCAGCAGGATCGTCGTCTCGGGAACCGTGCAGGGCGTCTTCTTCCGTGACAGCTGCCGTCGCACGGCCCGGGAGCACGGCGTGTGCGGCTGGGTCCGCAACCTCCCCGACGGGCGGGTGGAGGCGGTCTTCGAGGGCACGGAGGAGGATGTCGCACGGCTGGTGACCTGGGCGCGGCGAGGGCCGGCCGCGGCGGTCGTGGAGGAGGTGGCCGTTCACCCCGAGGAGCCGGAGGGCCTGACCGGCTTCGACGTGCGGCCCGCCCCACGGACGTGACCACCCTGGGCGGGGGTCCGCCGGGCACGCTGCTCCTGCGCCCCGACCCACGGCTGCGGTTCTTCCTCCCGGCCCGGCTCCGGGCGGTGCCGGAGCTCGCGGTGCCGGACGACGGGACGTCCTCGCTGGGACACGTGGTGCAGTCCGTGGGCATCCCGCTGTCCGAGGTGGGCGCGCTGACCTCCGGTGACCGGCCGCTGGCCGCATCCCACCGGCCGGTTCCCGGCGAACGGGTGAGTATCGAGGCCGTGCGCCGTCCGGAGCGGCTGCCACCGGGCCCGCCGCGTTTCCTGCTGGACGTCCACCTCGGCGCGCTGGCCCGGAGGCTGCGGCTGGTCGGCCTGGACACCGAGTGCCCGCCGGACGCCGGTGACGCCGCGCTCGTGGCCCGGGCGGGTGCCGAGCGGCGGATACTGCTCACCAGGGACCGGGGGGTGCTGATGCGCCGTCGGCTGTGGCGCGGTGCCTTTGTCCGGGGAGACCGCCCGGACGACCAGCTGACCGATGTACTGGACCGGTTCGCGCCGCCCCTGGCGCCGTGGACACGGTGCCCGGCGTGCAACGGCCTGCTGGAGGCCGCGGACAGGTCCGAGGTCGAACGGCTGCTGCGGCCCGGCACCCGGCGCACCTACGACGCTTTCAGCCGGTGCGCCTCCTGCGGCCGGGTGTTCTGGCGGGGTGCGCACGGGGAACGGCTGCGGAACCTGGTGGAGGCGGCGAACCGCACCGTCGTCGCGCGTCTGGCCGAGGCCGGACACGGCCATCCGGCCGAAATGCCCGGTGGTGAGGACTGACGGGCGGTTCCCCGGTAACCCGGAGGCGGAAGGACAGCACGCCGGCACCAGGTCAGAACAGCTCGGAGGAACGGTGGAAGACCACAGGCCCGTCACCCCGGAGAACCGCGAGGACCGTCCGAAAGGCGAGATTCCCGGGCGCCCCAGCAGCGCGACCCCTCCGCTGGAGGAGCCCACCGAGCCCCGGGAGCCGCTGCCCCCCAAGCCGGACCAGACCGGCCCGGAGCCCGTCTCGCCCACCGGGCGGCACACCGGTGCGCACCCCACTGTCCGCGCCCAGACCGGTGCCCGGCTGACCACCGCGCAGGGGCTGCGACTGCCGGAGACCGACCACTCGCTCAAGGCCGGCCCGCGAGGGCCGGTCCTGCTGCAGGACCATCATCTCCGGGAGAAGATCACCCACTTCGACCACGAGCGGATCCCGGAACGGGTGGTGCACGCCCGGGGAGCGGCGGCCCACGGGGTGTTCCGCGGCTACGGCACCGCTTCGAACGTCAGCAGAGCGGCTTTCCTGGCGAAGGACGTGGAGACCCCGGTGTTCGTGCGGTTCTCCACCGTGCTGGGGTCACGCGGATCGGCCGACACGGTGCGGGACACCCGCGGATTCGCCACCAAGTTCTACACCTCCGAGGGTGTCTTCGATCTGGTGGGCAACAACATCCCGGTGTTCTTCATCCAGGACGCGATCAAGTTCCCGGACATCATCCACGCCGGCAAGCCGCACCCGGACCGGGAGATCCCGCAGGCACAGAGCGCACACGACACCTTCTGGGACTTCGTCTCCCTGCACACCGAGGCGACGTTCCACACACTCTGGAACATGTCGGACCGGGGCATCCCGCGCTCCTACCGGATGATGGAGGGCTTCGGCGTCCACACCTTCCGCATGGTCGACGCCGCCGGCGGCACCACCCTGGTGAAGTTCCACTGGAAGCCGAGGGCGGGTGTCCACTCCCTCGTGTGGGAGGAGGCCCAGCTGGCCAACGGCGTGGACCCGGACTTCCACCGGCGCGACCTGGCGGATGCCATCGAGGCGGGCGCCCACCCCCAGTGGGAGCTGGGCATCCAGACCTTCCCGGACACCCCTGAGCAGACCTTCGAGGGCATCGATCTGCTGGACCCGACGAAGATCGTGCCGGAGGAGCTGGCACCGGTGCAGCCGGTCGGCCTGCTGACGCTGAACGCGAACCCGTCGGACTTCTTCGCGGAGACCGAGCAGGTCGCCTTCCACCCGGGCCACCTGGTGCCGGGCATCGACATCACGGATGACGCCCTGCTGGCCGGGCGGCTGTTCTCCTACATCGACACCCAGATCACCCGGCTGGGCGGCCCCAAGTTCGGCCAGATCCCCATCAACCGCACGCACGCCCCGGTCAACGACATGCTGCGGGACGGCATGCACCAGCAGGCGGTGCACACCGGAGTGGCCCCCTATCACCCCAACTCCCTCGACGGCGGCTGCCCGTTCCTCGCCGGAGCGGACGCCGGCGGCTATGTGGAGACCCCGGTCACCGTGCCGGAGAGCCGCAAGGTCCGCGAGGCGCCCGCGTCGTTCGCCGACCACTTCAGCCAGCCCCGCCTGTTCTGGCTGAGCATGTCCCCCGTCGAGCGGGAGCACATCATCGGCGCCTACACCTTCGAACTGGGCAAGTGCTACGAGCAGCACATCAAGGAACGCGTACTGCGGACGCTCGCCAACATCGACCCCGTGCTGTGCGAGAAGGTCGCCGAGGGCATCGGCCTGCCCGCGCCCTCCCCCTCCGAGCCGCTGACCGAGCACGAGGCGAGCCCCGCGCTCTCCCAGGTGGGCGGGAGCTGGCCGGTGACCGGCAGGATCGTGGGCATCGTCGCCGACGACAGCAGTGACCTGGACAGCGTGCGGGCGGTGCGCGACGCGGTCACCGAGCGCGGCATGGTCCCGCTGGTCATCGCGCCCTCCGGCAAAAAACTCGGGACGGCGGGCGGTGATCCCGTCACGGTCCAGCGGACGTTCGCCGCCGCCCGTTCAGTGGAATTCGACGCGGTCCTGCTGGCCGGCACCCCCTCCGCGGCGGCGGACGCGGTCGGTGCCCGGGACGCCAAGGCGGGGGACGAGACCCCCGGTGGCGCGGCCCCCGACCCGCGGGTGCTGCTGCTGGTGGGCGAGGCGTTCCGGCACGCCAAGGCCATCGGCGGCTGGGGGGGCGCGGAGCGGGCCCTGGAGGCAGCCGGCTGCTCACCGTCGGCGCCCGGTGTGGTCCTGGGCGACACCGCGGTCGGCACGCTGAACGATGTGGGTCAGCTGCTCACCGAACACCGGGTCTGGGACCGCTTCCCGGCCCAGGTCTAGCTCCGCCGAGCGCGGTCCGCGCGTCCCCGTACCGGCCCCGTCTGCCGCGCAACCGCCGCGGCGGACGGGGCTCTTGACGCTCCCGGGGTCCGTTGTCATACTCGCCGCAGATCGGCAAGCGCTTACCACGCTCCCGGCCAACCACGGAGCGGAGATCTACGGCCTGGACAGGCTGACGATCGGCACCGTCGCCCGTGTCGACGCCCAGTGCGCGGGCTGCGGATTACTGCCGGGAACTCCAGACCGACACCCTCACCTCGGAGCCGAGGCCGACCAAGCATTCGGTCAGCGCTACGGTATGGTCCCCGCACCGGAGCTTCCGAGGAGGGTTTCGTCCATGACTCAGGCACCCCGCACCGTCGCAGTGATCGGTGGCGGCCGGATGGGCGCCGGGATCGCCCAGTCCTTCGCCACCGCGGGCTCCTCCGTCGTGGTGGCCGAGAGCGACCGGCAGGCCGCGGTGGCCGCCCACGAGCGGGTGGCCACCGGCCTGCAGCGCGCCGTCGAGCGGGGCAAACTCACCGAGCCGGCCGGTGAGGTGCTCGACCGGGTGGGCACGGTCACCTCGGTCGATCTGCTGCCCCCGGCCGTCGACCTGGTGATCGAGGCGGTGCCGGAGAGCGCCGAGCTCAAGGCCACCCTGCTGGCCGCGGCCGAGCGGGTGGTGAACCCGGAGGCCGTGCTGGCCACCAACACCAGCTCACTTTCCGTGACCGAGTTGGCGGCGGTACTGACCCGTCCCGGACGGTTCCTCGGCATGCACTTCTTCAACCCGGTGCCCGCGTCCTCCCTGGTGGAGATCATCGTCGCCCCGGACACCGGCGGAGACACCGTGCAGGCCGCGGTGGACTGGGCACACGCGCTCGGCAAGCAGGACGTGATCGTCAAGGACTCCCCCGGCTTCGCCACCAGCCGGCTCGGTGTGACCCTCGGCCTGGAGGCGATCCGGATGGTGGAGGAGGGCGTGGCCGAGCCGGCCGCGATCGACAACGCCATGACGCTGGGCTACCGCCACCCGATGGGCCCGCTGCGGCTCACGGACCTCGTCGGCCTGGACGTCCGGCTGGCGATCGCCGAGCACCTGCGCGACGCCCTGGGCGATCGCTTCACTCCCCCGCAGTTGCTGCACGACATGGTGGCGCGGGGCGAGCTGGGCCGGAAGACCGGGCAGGGTTTCTACACCTGGCCCTGACCACGGCACCCGGACGGCTCAGCGCTGCTCGTCGGCCCGGCCGGCCGCCTCCTCCAGCGCGAGCACGGCGCCGGCCTGGTCGAGCCCGGTGGCCCGCAGCACATCGATCGCGCCCGAGCGCAGCTGCCCGATGAGCACATGGGCCGTCAGCCCGCGCACCTCGCCCAGACTCCCGGACGCGGTGCCGGCGGCCCGCAGGGCGGCGTGGTGCACGTCCTCCTCGTCGCTCCGGCCCTCGACCCAGCACTGGAGCTCCGTCACCGCAACCGCGAGATGACCGACCCCGGCCACCACCCTCGGATCGACCGGGCGTCCGTGCCGCACGGCGTTGGCGGCCCCCCGGGTGAGGGAGCGGACCGTGACGGCCAGCGTGTCCATCCGGGAACGGGCCAGCAGCAGCGGCCCGAGCGGGCGCAGCGAGCGGCGGCGGCCCAGCCGGGCACTCTCCCGGGCGGCGGCGAGCGAGTGGTCCAGGACGGCCAGCCGGTCCTCCAGCCGTGCGATCTCCCGCTGAGCCCGTTCGGCGCGCTCCAGGTCGCCGTCCTCGAGCGCCGTCACGACCTGCCGGAGGGTACCGGTGAACGTCTCCATCACCTGCTCCTCGGCCCGCCGCACCGCGCGCTGCGGGTCCGGGGCCACCACGGCGTTGAGCACCAGCGCGACGCCACCGCCGATGAGCGCGTCACCCAGCCGCACCAGAGGGTTGGCGTCTCCCTCCGGTGCCAGGGCGACCACCAGGATCGCTGCCACCCCTGCCTGGTTGACCAGGACGCTGCCGGTGCCCAGCGACACGGCCAGGGCCATGGCGAGGACCACGGCGGCACCGAGCTGCAGAGGGCCGGCCCCGGTCAGCCGGACCAGCAGGTCGGCGGCCGTGAGCCCGACGGCCACCCCGACGGCGATCTCCGCGGCGCGCCGGATGCGCTGCCCGGCGGTGATGCCCACGCAGACCACGGCGGCGATCGGCGCGAAGAACGCCTCCTGCGTGCCGAAGAACGCGCTGGCCAGGGCGAACGCCAGCCCGGCCGCGACACCGGCCAGCAGCACGGACAGGGCGTGCCGGCGCAGGCGGTCACCCGCCCGGCGCAGCCGGCCGGCCGGTCCCGCGAAGCGGGTGCGGCCCACTCAGACCTCCGCGGGGTATCCCGCCGCCACCGAGGTGCTGAGCTTGCCCCGGCGGGTGTCGACGCGGGTGAGCTGGGCGACCACGGGAACGTCGGAGCGGACCACCGCACCGTAGGGCACGCCGAGCGGCACGGCCTGCGGGTCGATGAGGTCGTTGACGCGCACGTGGCGGACCCGGCGGGCACCGACCCTCACCCGGTAGGGACCCACCGGCTCGCGGTCCTGGTACAGGACGGTCAGCTCGACCTGGGCGTCGTCGCCACCGCTGTTGAGCAGGCACAGTTCGTCGCGGCTGGTGAACTCCGGCTCGGCACCGGTGCCGGCGGCGGGGATGTGTCCGCCGGGAAAGACCCAGGTGGTGCGGCCCAGCGGTCCGAGTGTGCTCATGTCTCCTCCAGCAGCCGGCGCAGGTAGTCGTTGAGGAAGACGCCCTGCGGGTCCAGGCGGCGCCGGATGTCCTGGAAGGCGTCCCACTCCGGGTACAGGGGGCGGAGCCCCGCAGCGGTCAGGGTGTGCTTCTTCCCCCAGTGGGGACGGCCGCCCCACTCGAGGAACAGCGGTTCGAGGTCGGCGAAGTACTCCTCGTGGGGCAGTTCGTTGTTCTGCAGGAGCGCGATGGTCATGGTCGGGCGGCCGGTGCAGTTGCTGAGCATCGCCTCGTCGGCGGCGACGGTGCGCACCAGGACCCGCCAGCCCACGTTCTGCCGGTGGCGTTCCTTGATCCGCTTGCGGACCTCGCGGAAGCAGTCCAGGCCGTCCTCCAGCGGCAGCATGTACTCCATCTCGTCGAAACGGAGATCGCGGGAGTTGGGGATGATCTCGTGGCCCGGCCCGGTCTCGTCGGCGTGGAGCCGGGCCCCCGGGGGGACGAGCGCGGGTTCGCGGCCGGGCTCGTTCAGGGTGCGCACCTGGGCGTCGTCGCTGCGCGGGTACCAGTAGAAGTCGAAGTGGCGGTTGGCGCGGGCCAGCTCCCCGAAGTGGTCCAGGACCCAGTCGATGTGGGTGCACCAGTTGAGCCGGTGCAGACCGTAGGCGGGAACCAGGCGGAGCGTGAGCGAGGTGAGGACTCCCAGACTCCCCAGCGACACCTGGGCCGCCCGGACCAGGTCCTCCCCGGCGTCCTCCCCGGCGTCCTCCCCGAACGGGAAGATCTCGCCGGTACCGGTGACCAGCCGGCCGCCCACCAGGGTGGAGGACAGGTTGCCCAGGGCCAGCCCGGTGCCGTGGGTACCGGTGCCGATCGCCCCGGCGATGGCCTGGTAGTCGACATCGCCCAGGTTCTCCATGCCCAGACCGGCCTCGGCGAACAGCCGTCCCGCGTCGGCCAGACCGGTGCCGGGCAGCACGGCCCCCCGGCGGGCGGCGGTGTCGTGGCGGACCAGGCCGGTCAGGGCGTCCAGGGACATCAGCACGTCGTCGGTGGCCATGAGCGGCACCGAGGAGTGCCCGGACCCGACGGGCCGGACGGTCAGGCCGCGCTCGGCCGCCCGACGCACCTCGGCCGCCACCTCCTCCTCGGTGCGGGGCGCGCTGCGCTCCCCCGGTGTGAAGCGCAGGCTTCCGGACCAGTTGACGAATTCCTCGGGCACCGTGGTTCTCTCCTTTCCGTCCGTTCGCCGGACGGAGACCGGCCGCTGCACGAACAGGCTCAGCAGGAGGACCGCGGCGAAGGCCGCCGTCCCCATGATCGTCTGCATGACGGTCCAGGTCTGCGGCGTCTGTTTCCCGGTGAGCCCGAGAAAGCGGTTGACCAGCCAGAGGCCGGATTCGTTCACATGGGACAGCACCGGCGCCGATGGCGACGACAACGGCGGCGAGCATCACTGCCGGGGGTCCCCGGCCTCCACGGTCCGGGCGACGACGGCGGCAGCGGTCACCGTAGCGACCGTGCCGGAGCCCAGGCAGACGCGCAGCAGCGCGGCGGCGACGAAGGCGAGCAGGATCACCGGAATGGCGGTGGCCTGCCTCACCGGTCAGCAGGAAGAGCGGCACGTGGAGCCCACCACCACGGTGAGCATGGCCAGGGTCGTCACAGGGGGACCTTCCGTGCGCGGCGTCCATGTCGGCACCTCGTAAGGGGCGGCTGCCTGCGTACCCGGACATTCTGACGGTATGTCCTCCGGTTGCCGTACGGCGAAGGGTTGAGAGGAGTGCCGCCGGGGCAGAGTGGCGGCGGGAGATGACAGCCTCCGGGCACCACCCCCGCCCCGCAGTTATGTCATGTCCATGACTACTTCACGCCACCCCCACAAGGAGACCGACCATGTTCCTCGGCAAACTCGGACGCGCCGTACTCGGCGCGCTGCTGCTGGTGACGCTCGCCCTCGCGGGAGCCCCGGCGGCAACCGCCGCCCCGGCCCCGGAGGCCCCCTCGACGGCAGCCGTCGTCCTCACCTACGACGCCAGCGGAGCGGCCGAGTTCACCTCCGCCGTGCACGCCGGGGCCCAGGTATGGAACGCCAGCGTGTCCAACGTGGAACTGCGCCCCGTCCAGTCCGGCCAGCAGGCGAACATCCGCGTCTACGCGGACAACGGCTGGCCGCGCGCCTACACCTCCCGGCTGGGCAACGGCTACTGGTACATGGGCCGCCAGGCCGTCAACGAGGGCTACGACACCATCCGGATCGCGGCCCACGAGTTCGGGCACCTGCTCGGGCTCCCCGACGTGAAGCCCGGGCCGTGCTCCAGCCTCATGTCCGGCTCCAGCGCCGGGGTCTCCTGCACCAACCGCTACCCCAACGCCCAGGAGCGGGCGGCGGTCGAGCGCCGGTTCGGCTGACCCCGGACGCCTCTTCGGACATCCACGCGGGCCGCGGCGACGACGCCGGCGCGGCCCGCGTGGCCGCATGACAGAGGAAAAATACGGTCATACGCTTGCTTTCCGGGAGTTCCACGGTGGAAAGCGAGGAACGATCTTCATGACCGCGTTCGGATACACCATGCTGTGCGAGCAGGCGCCCCCCGACCAGCTGGTCCGGGATGTGCGCGCGGCCGAGGAGGCGGGCTTCGACTTCGCTCTCATCAGCGACCACTACCAGCCCTGGCTCACCGAGCAGGGGCACTCCGGGTACGCCTGGTCGGTGCTGGGCGCCGCGGCTCAGGCCACCGAGCGGATTCCTCTCATGACCTTCGTGACCTGTCCGACGATCCGCTACCACCCCGCGGTCGTCGCACAGAAGGCCGCCACCGTGCAGATCCTCTCGCAGGGACGGTTCCGGCTGGGGATCGGGGCCGGGGAGAACCTCAACGAGGGAGTGGCCGGCAGTGCCTGGCCGGCCGTCGGGGTCCGCCATGGCATGCTCGGCGAGGCACTGGACATCATCTCCCGGCTGTTCGACGGGGGGACCGTGAGCTACCGCGGCGAGTACTACGACGTGGAGTCCGCCAGGCTGTGGGACCTCCCCGACGCCAGGGTGCCCATCGGCATGGCGGTCTCCGGCCCGGAGTCCTGCCGGCTGGCCGGCCGCAAGGCCGACATCATGATCGCCGTCGAGCCGAAGCCGGAACTGGGTGGGATGTTCGACGCCGCGGGAGGCACCGGCAAGCCCCGGATCGGCCAGATCGCCGTGTGCTACGACCCGGACCGCGACGCGGCGGTACGCCGGGCCCACGAGCAGTTCCGCTGGTTCGGCCTGGGCTGGAAGGTCAACGCCGACCTGCCGGGCCCCCAGGCCTTCGAGGCCGCCACCTCCTACGTCACCGAGGAGGACGTGGCACGGCAGCTGCCCTGCGGGCCCGACGTCGAGGAGCACGTGCGGAAGATCAGGCCCTTCCTGGACGCCGGCTTCTCCGAGATCGGCCTCATCCAGATCGGCGGCGCCCACCAGGACCGGTTCCTCTCCTGGGCCGAGGACGAGCTGCTTCCGGCGCTCCGCTCGCTGTGAGCCGGCGGGCCCGGGTTTGGCGGATCACCGGCCGGAGAACCCGGAGGTCATGACCGATCTGGTAGCTCCCCGACGGGGACGGCGCCCCCGCCCGAGCACTGCTGCGTCAAGGAGCCGGCCGATGACCACGTACGGATTTCACGCCTCGCACGAACAGTTCACCCCCCGTGCCCTGCTGGATGCCCTCCGCGCGGCCGAGTCGTCCGGTTTCACCTCGGGGATGTGCTCCGACCACTTCGCGCCGTGGAGTTCCCGGCAGGGGCACTCCGGTCACGCCTGGACCTGGCTGGGCGCCGCGCTGGAGGCGACCTCACTGCCGATGGGTGTCGTCACCTCCCCCGGCGTCCGCTACCACCCGGCGGTCCTGGCCCAGGCAGCCGGGACCCTGGCCCAGATGTACCCGGGACGCTGCTGGGTGGCGCTGGGGACCGGCCAGGCGCTCAACGAGCGGGTCACCGGAGCGCACTGGCCCCCCAAGCCGGAGCGCATGCGGCGGCTCACCGCCTCCGTGGAGATCATGCGGGCGCTGTTCGCCGGGGAGACCGTGACCCGCCAGGAACCGGTCCGGGTGGAGCACGGCCGGCTGTGGACCCGTCCCGACCAGCCGCCCGCCCTGATCGGGGCAGCCGTGACCCCGCGGACCGCCGGTGAGATCGCCGGGTGGGCCGACGGCCTGATCACCATCAACCAGCCCGGTCACGCCCAGCGCGACACGCTGGCCGCCTACCGGAACGCGGGCGGCCGGGGCCCCTCGCTGCTCCAGGTCCATCTGTCCTGGGACCGCAGCCGTGAGGCGGCACTGGCCGCCGCTCACGACCAGTGGAAGGAGGCGGCGCTGGGCAGCGATGTGGGCTGGGAGATCGCGCGGCCGGACCACTTCGAGCAGGCCGCGCGGTTCGTCTCGCCCGGGGACGTGGAGCCCTACGTACATGTGTCGGCGGACCTCGCCGAGCACGCGGACTGGCTGGCCGGGGCCGCGGAGGGCTTCGACCGGGTGATGCTGCACCAGGTCGGCCCCGGCCAGGTGGAATTCGTCGAGGCCTTCGGGGAGCACGTGCTGCCGGAGGTGACCTCATGAGCACCGGGGACTTCCCTCCGATCGGCGAGTACGCCTTCCTGTCGGACTGCCACACCGCTGCCCTGGCCGGCCCGGACGGCTCGGTGGAATGGCTGTGCGCACCCCGCTTCGACGGGCCCAGCGTGTTCGGCCGGCTGCTGGACCGCTCCGTCGGCGGCGCCTGGGAGCTCACCGTGGACGGCGCCGGTCCGCCGGAGCGCCGCTACCTGCGGGACAGCCTGGTACTCGAGAGTCGCTGGCGGGCCCCGCACGGCACCGTCGCGGCCCACGACTTCCTGGCGGTGAAGGCCCCCGGCTCCGCGGCCGGGCGGGGCATCGTCGCCGAGGGAATGCTGGTGCGCCTGGTCTACTGCGAGTCGGGACACGCCACGGTGCGGTCCCGGGTGACCGCGCGGCCGGACTACGGACGCACGGCGGCGCGCTGGTCGCACACCGGGGAAGTGCTGCTGTGCGAGAACGCCCCGCTGTGGCTGGGCGGCGAGCCCGGACCGCGGATCGACGCCAAGGGGGCCGTCGAGTCCGTGACCGGGCTGGGCGCGGGCGACGCCGCGGTACTGGCTCTGGGATACCGCGGGGACCAGGCACGCCGGGTCGACCGCGCCACCGCGGAACGGCTGCGGGCCGACGCCGTGGACGCCTGGCAGACCTGGTCGGACCGGGCCTCGTACGACGGAGTGGGCGCCGAGCACGTGCGGCGCAGCGTGCTGGTGCTGCGCGGGCTGCTCTCGGACGAGACCGGAGGGCTGCTGGCCGCGCCCACCACCTCGCTGCCCGAATGGACCGGCGGGGAACGCAACTGGGACTACCGCTACGTGTGGCACCGGGACGCGGCCCTGGTGGTGCTGGTGCTGCTGCGGCTCGGCCACGAGGACGAGGCCGGCCGGTACCTCCGTTTCATGCTGGACGGCTGCGCGGACCGCGAGCACCGCCTGGAGCCGATGCTCGACCTGGACGGCGGTACCGGCATCGAGGAGAGCGAACTGGACCACCTCCAGGGGTATGCCGCATCCCGGCCCGTGCGGGTCGGCAACGAGGCGTACGGGCAGCACCAGATCGACAGCTACGGACACGTCCTGGACGCGGCCTACGTCTTCCAGGAGGTCACCGGTGGTCTCACCCCGGAGGAGATCGCCGAGGTGCGCCGGCTGGTGGACACCTGCGCCCGGCGCCGGCGGGAGAAGGACCACGGCGTGTGGGAGGTCCGCGGGGAACCCCGTCACTGGACGTACTCCAAGCTGTACGCCTGGGTCTGCCTGGACCGCGGCATCAAGCTGGCCGAACTGGCCGAGGACGCGGATGCCCCGCTGGACCACTGGCGCCGGGAGCGCGAGGCCGTGCGCCAGGAACTGCTGGAACAGGGCTACGACGAGGAGAAGGGCGCGTTCGTGCAGTCCTACGGGGCACGCAACGTCGACGCGGCTCTGCTGCAGCTGCCGCTGCTGGGGCTGCTCGACGGGGACGACCCGAGAGTGACGTCCACGATCGACGCGATCGCGCAGGAGCTGGGCGGGGGACCCGACCTCATCCACCGCTACGACCCCGAGGCCACCGGAGACGGCATCGGTCACGGCGAGGGGGCGTTCCTGATGTGTTCCTTCGACATGGTGTCGGCCCTGGTACTGGCCGGGCGTCCCGAGGAGGCCAGGGAACGCTTCGCGTCCCTGTGCGCCCGGTCGGGGCCCTTCGACCTCTTCTCAGAGGAGATGACCGGCGACGGGACATTCCTGGGCAACTACCCGCAGGCGTTCACTCATCTGGCCCTGATCGAGGCGGCGATGAACCTCGACGAGGCCGGCCGTCTGGATGCCCTGCACGCCTGGGCGAACCGGCGCTCCCGGCGCTGAGGCGTGCCGGACCGCTGAGGGTGCGGGGCGGCAGACTAGACTTCCCCGCGCCCGCACCCTCCCGCGAGCACCGCGCCACCCACCGCGGTACGGGGACCGCCATTCGCACCAGGAGCCTCACCGGATGCCCGCAGAGCACGATCTCAACGCCGACCACGACCGCCTTCTCGAGCGCATATACGGTCAGATCCTCCGGCGCAACCCGGGTGAGCAGGAGTTCCACCAGGCCGTCCGGGAGGTGCTGGAGTCGCTGACGCCGGTGCTCCTGGCCCGGCCTGCCCTCACCGAGGCCTCGCTCATCGAGCGGCTCTGCGAGCCGGAGCGGCAGCTGATCTTCCGGGTCCCGTGGACCGACGACGCCGGTCACAGCCATGTCAACCGCGGCTTCCGGGTCGAGTTCAACAGTGCGCTGGGGCCCTACAAGGGCGGCCTGCGGTTTCACCCCTCGGTCAATCTCGGGATCGTGAAGTTCCTCGGCTTCGAGCAGATCTTCAAAAACGCCCTCACCGGCATGCCGATCGGCGGCGGCAAGGGCGGCAGCGACTTCGACCCCCGGGGGAAGTCGGACGCGGAGGTCATGCGGTTCTGCCAGTCGTTCATGACCGAGCTCTACCGGCACCTGGGCGAGTACACCGACGTGCCGGCCGGCGACACCGGAGTCAGCACCCGTGAGATCGGCTATCTGTTCGGCCAGTACAAGCGGATCACGAACCGGTACGAGTCGGGTGTCCTGACCGGCAAGGGCATCGGCTGGGGCGGCGCCCATGTCCGTACCGAGGCCACCGGCTACGGCCTGGTGCTGTTCACCTCCGAGGTGCTGCGCGCCCGCGGGGAGCAGCTCGACGGCCGTCGCGTGGTGGTCTCCGGCTCCGGCAACGTCGCCCTGTACGCGGCGGAGAAGGCCCAGCAGCTGGGCGCCACGGTCGTGGCCTGCTCCGACTCCGACGGCTTCGTGGTGGAGGAGAAGGGTCTCGACCTGGAGCTGCTGAAGGAGATCAAGGAGAAGCGGCGGGGCCGGGTCGCCGAGTACGCCGAACTGCGCGGCGCCCGGTTCGTGAGCGGCTCCGGCATCTGGGAGGTGCCCTGCGACGTGGCGCTGCCGTGTGCCACGCAGAACGAGCTGTCCGGCCGGGACGCGGCGGCGCTGGTGCGCAACGGCGTCAAGGTGGTCGCCGAGGGCGCGAACATGCCGACCGACCCCGACGGGGTGCGGGTGCTGCAGGAAGCGGGGGTGGCGTTCGCCCCGGGCAAGGCGGCCAATGCCGGCGGGGTGGCCACCAGCGCGCTGGAGATGCAGCAGAACGCCTCCCGTGACTCGTGGACCTTCGAGCACACCGAGGACCGGCTGGCCGAGATCATGAAGCACATCCACGACACCTGCCACGGGACGGCCGAGCGCTACGGGCGGCCGGGGAACTACGTGGCGGGCGCGAACATCGCCGGTTTCGAGACGGTGGCCGACGCCATGATCGCCCAGGGCGTGGTCTGAGCAGCGGGATCGAATGGGGGTGGGCCCGGCCGGGCCCACCCCCACCGCGTTCAGACGGTGGCCGGGCAGGCGCGGACAGCGGTGGAGCCGCGCGGCACGCAGTGGGCGGTGGGCGATGCCCGGTCGGCGACGGGACGGCCGTCGATCAGCTCCAGCACCGATTCGGCGACGGACATCCCGAACCGGTGCACGTCCACACTCATGGTGGTGAGCGCGGGTGTGGCCAGCCGGCACATCGTCGAGTCGTCCCAGGCGACCAGCGAGAGCTGCCCGGGGACGTCCACGCCCAGGCCCTTCGCGGCTCCGAGGCCCGCCACTGCCATCACGTCGTTGTCGTAGAGGATCGCGGTGGGCGGCTCCGGGCGCCGCAGCAACTGCTCGGTGAGCCGGGCTCCGGACTCCTCGGAGTAGTCCCCCTCCACGGTCACCGCCTCCAGGCCCTCATCGCGCAGCCGGCCTGCCATGGCCGCACCGCGGGCCCGGGTGTGCAGCAGCTCCGCCGGGCCGCTGACCCGGGCGATCCGGCGGTGTCCGAGCGCCAGGAGATGGGCCAGCGCCTCGTGCACGGGGCCGGTGTCGTCGGTGCGGACCGACGGCATGCCCGGCTCGCCCTCCCGGTTGCCGACGACCACCGCGGGCATGCCCAGCTCGCGCAGCACCCCGGGTCTGGTGTCACCGGCGGCGAGGTTGACCACCACGACCGCGTCGACCAGACCCCGCGCGGCCCACCGGCGGTAGGCGGCGATCTCCGCGTCGTGCGTGGGCACCACGTGGAGCAGCACCGACAGCTCGCGTTCGGCCAGCCGCTCCTCGATCCCGGCGATGAACTCCATGAAGAACGGCTCGATGCCCAGCAGCCGCGCGGGCCGGGCCAGCACCAGGCCGACGGCCGCCGCCTCCGGGGTCCCTGAGTCCCGCGCCACCTCAGGACCGTGCCGTCCGGGCGGCGCACAGGCTGCCCGCCGAGCGGAGCACCGCGGGCCCGGTCAGCTCCGCGGCGGTGAGCCGGGCGGCGGTGCGCACGGTGAACGAGCGTGCCTCCCCGGCCAGCATCGGCACCAGCATCTCGTCCACCTCCGCGTCGGGGGCGAGCCGGTCGGCGAGGAGGGCGACGTCCCGGGTGAAGGACACCGCCCGCACGTCCACCCGGTAGCCGCCCTCGACGGCCACCGCCTCGGCACGCAGCGAGTCGGGGGCGTAGGCGAGATCGGCGTCCTCGCCGAAGAGGTGGACGGCCCGGATGTCGTCCGCCGTCGCCACCAGGACCTCCTCCTCCGGCCGGCCGGCCGCCACCACTTCCCCGCCCGGGTCGAGCACGACGGCCGACCGGGCGGGCACGTCCAGAGGGATCCTAGCCGCCGCCCGCCCGGTGCCCGCGAAGGTCTGCCGCTCCAGGCGCACCTCGCCCTCCCAGGGGAGGGCGGTGTCGTTCACGGCCACCAGTGCGAGTGCTCCGTCGCGGGGCTGGAAGGTCAGCAGACGCGGGGCGTAGGCGTGGCGCAGCGCGTACCACAGGGGCTTGCGCCGCTCGTCGCCGTCGACGGCCGCCCAGGAGGTGACCGGCCAGCAGTCGTTGAGCTGCCAGACCAGCGCGCCGGCGGTCCGGGGCCACCAGGACCGGAAGTGCTCGATGCCGAAGGCGACGGCCCGGGCCTGGTTGAGCTGGGTGGCCCAGTGCCAGTCGGCGAAGTCCGCGGGCACCGGAAGATGGGGGGCCAGGCCGCGCTCCAGCTTGCCGTTGCCGTCCTCCGCCTTCTGGTGCAGCAGGAAGCCCGGGGCGTGCGGGGTCAGCGGCTCGTCGTGCACGGAGCGGATCAGCGTCGACCAGGCCGGTGGCCCCTGGAAGCCGAACTCCGAGCAGAACCTCGGTACATGAGCGCGGTACTCGGTGTAGTCCAACCGGTTCCACACCTCCCACTCGTGGCGGCAGCCGTGGTCCTGGTCGTTGGGGTGCACCTCGTCGATCCCGGCACCGGGACTGAAGGGGCTGCCCTCGGCGTAGAAGCGGGTGGGATCGAGTTCGGCGACGACCGAGGGCAGCACGCCGGTGCAGTAGCCCAGGCCCCAGGTGCGGCCGGCCAGTTCCTCGCGCCACCCCCAGTCACGGAAGCCCCACAGGTTCTCGTTGCCCCCGCACCACAGGGCGAGCGAGGGGTGCGAGGTCAGGCGGGCGACGTTCTCCCTGGCCTCGGCCTCGACCTCGCCGCGCAGCGGTTCCTCCTCCGGGTAGGCGGCACAGGCGAAGGGGAAGTCCTGCCAGACGAGCATGCCCCGCTCGTCACACACGTCGTAGAAGTCCTCGGTCTCGTAGATCCCGCCGCCCCAGACCCGCAGCATGTTCATGTGCGCGTCCACGGCCTGGCCCACCCGGCGCTCCAGGCGCTCCCGGGTGACCCGGGTGAGGAAGTGGTCGTCCGGGATCCAGTTGGCTCCCTTGGCGAACACCGGCTCGCCGTTGACGACCACGGTGAACGGGGTGCCGATGTCGTCCGGCACGGTGTCCACGGTGATGGTGCGGAAGCCGATGCGGCGGCGGGCTGTCTCCAGCGGCTCGTCCGTGCCGGGCAGGCCCAGGGTGACCCGCAGCCCGTACAGCGGCTGGCCGCCGTAGCCGGCCGGCCACCACAGCCGGGCACCGGGAACCTCCACGGTGACGGTGGCGGTGTCCGCACCGGGCGGTACCGGGCAGCGTGCGGCGTGGCCGTCCACGTCCGCGGTCACCACCAGTCCGGTGTCCTCGGCACCCTCGCAGCGTTCGATGTCCAGGTGGATCTCGGCACGTCCGGTGCCGTCGGGGGTCACCGTCACCAGCGGGCGCAGCCGGGCGATGCGGGCGGTGCGCCATCGTTCGAGGCGGACGGGCTTCCAGATGCCGGCCGTCTGCAGGTCGGGGCCCCAGTCCCAGCCGAAGCTGCAGGCCATCTTGCGGACCATGTTGAACGGGTGGGGGTAGGCGCGCGGGCGCTCCCCGAGTTCCTTCCGGATCCTCTCGGCGTACTCCAGGGCGGACCGGAAGGTGACCACCAGCTCCTGGTCACCTCCGGTGAGCAGGCCGCCGGCGTCGAAGCGGTACCCGCGGTGCATGTTGGCGGTGCTGCCCAGCAGGTGTCCGCCGAGCTCCACCTCCGCCACGGTGTCCAGCCCCTCGAAGACCAGGTCGACCCGTTCGCCGGGGGCGGGCGGGCCGGCCCGGAGGGTCCGCCGGTACCGCCAGTCCGTGCGGTGGGCCCAGGCCAGTTTCTCCTCGTTGCGGTCAAGGTAGGGATCGGGGATCAGGCCGGCGGCCAGCAGGTCGAGGTGAGCGCTGCCGGGCACGGAGGCCGGGACGCGGGCACCGGCGATGTTCCCGGGGACCGGGCCGGCCACCGCCGTCAGATGCCAACCGTCGTGCAGGGTCTGGCGCATCATCGTCGGCACTCTCCTCAGTCAGCCGCCCACCGGGTATCATCCGGGATTCTTACGCCAGTGAACAAAGTAAGTCAATGAAGACCGGACCACTCGGACAGGCGGAACAGGAAGGCGGGGCACCGTGGCACCACACCCTCCCCCGGCGGGCGGCACACCCGGCGCCGGCTGCGACGGGCTGACGCACCTGCGGGCGGCAGGGGTCAGCCTGGTGCTGGCGCTGTCCGGGGGCACCCTGCCGCGCGTCGTGCACTGGGGCGGCGATCTCGGCCCCCTGGACCCGGCCGCCCTGCGGGACCTGGAGCTGGCCCGGCGCCCGCAGCCGATCGGCTTCTCGGTGGACGAACCGGTCGAGATCTCGGTGCTGCCGGAGCAGTCGGCGGGCTGGCTGGGGACCCCCGGCCTCACCGGCAACCGCGGCGGGGCCGACTTCTCCACGGCCTTCCTGGTCCACGAGGTCCTTCCCCTCCCCGCCGCCGGCGACTCGCGGGAGGGCGGCGGGCTGACCGTCCGGGCCCGGGACGAGACCGCCGCCCTCGGCCTCGGCCTGACCGTCGAGCTCACGCCGGCCGGGCTGGTCCGTCAGCGCGCGACGCTCACCAACCTCGGGGACACCCCCTTCGCGCTGGACGCCCTCCAGCTGACCCTCCCCGTCCCGCCCGCCGCCACCGAACTGCTCGACTTCACCGGGCATCACCTGCGCGAGCGCAGTCCGCAGCGCACCGCCTTCACCCAAGGGCTGCGGGTGCGGGAGAACCGCACCGGCCGCACCGGCTACGACGCCGCCTACCTGCTGGCCGCGGGCACCGCCGGCTTCGGCAACCGCTCCGGCGAGATCTGGGCCGTGCACACCGCCTGGTCCGGGAACCACCGCACGTTCGCCGAGCGGACCTTCCACTCCGTCTCCCTGCTGGGCTCCGGGGAACTGCTGCTGTCCGGGGAGGTGATCCTGCCGCCGGAGGGTTCGTACACCTCGCCCTGGCAGTACGGCGCACACGGTGAAGGGCTCGACGGGCTCTCCGCCCGTTTCCACCGGCACCTGCGCTCCCGTCCGCACCACCCCATCGGTCCCCGGCCCGTCGTGGTCAACACCTGGGAGGCCGTCTACTTCGACCACGACCTGGACCGGCTGTGCGCGCTGGCCGACGCCGCGGCGGCGGTGGGCGCCGAACGCTTCGTCCTCGACGACGGGTGGTTCGGCGCCCGACGCGACGACCGCCGCGCCCTGGGCGACTGGTACGTCTCCGACGAGGTCTGGCCCGGCGGGCTGCGTCCGCTGACCGACCATGTCACCGGCCTGGGCATGGAGTTCGGACTCTGGGTCGAGCCGGAGATGATCAGCGAGGACTCCGGCCTGGCCCGTGCCCACCCGGACTGGATCATGGCCACCGGGAACCGGCTGCCCGGTGCCGCCCGCTCCCAGCAGGTCCTCGACCTCTCCCGGCCCGCCGCGTTCGCCCATGTGCTGGGGCGCCTGGACGCCCTGTTGACCGAGTACCCGGTCTCCTTCCTCAAGTGGGACCACAACCGGGACCTCGTCGAGGCCGGCCACCAGCCCGCGGGCCGGGCCGGTGTGCACGACCAGACGCTGGCCGCCTACCGGCTGATCGACGAGCTGCGGAGCCGCCACCCGTCGGTGGAGATCGAGTCCTGCTCCTCCGGCGGCGCCCGCGTCGACCTGGAGATCCTGGAACGCACCGACCGGGTGTGGGTCTCGGACTGCATCGACGCCCTGGAGCGCGGCGGGATCCAGCGCTGGACCAATCTGCTCGTCCCCCTGGAACTCATGGGCACCCACGTGGGTTCGGGTCTGGCGCACACCACCGACCGCCGTCATCCGCTGGACTTCCGGGCCGGGACGGCGCTGTTCGGCCACTTCGGCATCGAATGGGACCTCACCGCGGCCGGCGAGGGCGAGCGGGAACGGCTCGCCGCCTGGGTCCGCCTCTACAAGGAACTGCGCGGGCTGCTGCACACCGGCACCTCGGTCCACACCGACCACCCCGACCCCGCCTACCGGCTGCACGGTGTGGTCGCGGCCGACCGGTCCGAGGCTCTGTACGCGCTGGTCGCCACGGCCAGTTCCGAGCTGTACCCGCCGGGTCCGGTCACGCTGCCCGGCCTGGCCCCGGATGCCGTCTACCACGTACGGCCCCAGCCTCCGGGGGACGTCCCCGACGGCAACGCCCACCGGTGGGGCGCGGAACTCCCCTGGTGGAGCCCGCGGGGCGTCCGGCTTCCCGGCCGGGTCCTGGGCGGCCCCGGGCTGCAGGCCCCGGTGCTCTTCCCGGAGCGCCTGGCCCTGCTGCGGGCGACTCGTCAGTGACCGCCGGGCGCCCGGGACGGGCCTGACCGGCCCGGGCACGGCACGGCTCAGGACGGGCTCAGGCGAATCACCCGGGCGGCGGCAACCGGGCCGTCGGCGGGAACGGCGATCCGCAGGACACCGCCCCCGGCGTCCCATCGCAGGTCCCATGGCCCGGCCTTGGCCGGGAAGAGGATCTGCGGCTCGGCCGCCGCGCCCCGCAGGTGCGCCACCGGCACCTCCAGCTCGGCGGGGGCTCCCGGCCGCCGCCACACGGTCAGGGCGCAGTCACCCCTCGCCTCCGGGGAGCGCAGTCCTTGCACGACCCAGGGCGTGGACGGTCCCGCCAGGCCCAGCGGCCACAGCGGCAGCGACCGGGCGATCCAGGACCGCAGCTGCTTGTGGACCGTGACGGCCTCACGGATCAGCTCCGTCTGACCTGGGGTCATGCCGTCCAGCGGGCCGGACAGGCACAACCGCCCCAGGATGCCGCCGGCCAGGGTGAAGGTGGTCTCCTCGGTGTCCGTTCCGGGCCGCGGGGACGCCCGGTTGCCCGCCTGCTCGGGCAGCACGGAGGCCGGGGCCGCGGCCACGATCGGCGGACAGAACAGCGGGTTCCGCTGATTCGAGACGGACTGGAGGTGCAGCCGGGAGAGCATGGCGTAGTCCATCCGCATCGCCCCGGAGGCGCGGTTCTCGACGAGCAGGTCCGGATAGCGGCTCAGGAGTGTGTCCAGCCAGGCCAGATGGGCCCGGTTGTGGGCCAGCAGCCCGTCCCCGGGTGCCGCTCCGTCCCGGTCTGTCCCCGGGCCGGGCATGATGCCGTAGTCGAACGTGAAGCAGCCGATGTCCAGGTCGGTGACGAGCCGGTCGATCACCTCGTTCAGATGCCCCCGGGCCCGGGGGTGCCGCAGGTCCAGGTGATACCGGCCGTGCTCCACGACGCGCTGCCCGTCGCGCAGGAAGAACGCCTCGTCGGGCAGCCGCCGCGCGACCGGCGAGCGGACGCCGACCGCCTCCGGTTCGAGCCGGATCCCCGGAACCATGCCGTGGCCGCGTATGCGGTCCACCACCTCCTCCAGCCCGGCGGGGAAGCGGCTGCGGGAGGGCTGCCACTCCTCCACGATGTCCCACCAGCGGCCGTCCTCGTCGCACCAGCCCGCGTCGAGGCAGAAGCAGTCGGCCCCCGCCCGTGCCGCGGCGTCCACCAGCGGCCTCAGCCGGGCGGCGGTGGGGTCTTCCCCCCGGGTGCTCCCCCAGTCGTGGAAGACGACCGGAAGACCGGCGCCCGGCCGTCCCCGGTGCAGCGCCCGCCGCTGCCGGGTCAGCGCACCGAGTGCCTCGTCGAGGCCGCCCGCGGCGACCGCCAGCGACACCGGCACCGTGCTGAAACCCCGCTGAGCGGTGACGGTACGGCTCCACTGGTGTTCGGCGTCGGTCGGTCCCAGCAGCGCCAGATAGGCGCCCCGTTTCCGCTCCCCCACCTCCCAGTGCCAGGCACCGTTGTGCTCGATCTGCCAGGAGAGCGCCCAGGAACCGTCGCGGGCCAGCAGCGCCCCGGTGGGCAGATGCTCGCCGGTGGACCAGGAGCTGCGGGAGGTCAGGGCGAACCGGCCGCGCGGCGCGTGAGGGTGGAGAGCCGGGTCGCGGTCCGCCGGCCCGGCCCCGCGCAGCGGGATGCGGTGCCAGCGGGACTCGGCCGCCCAGTCGCTGTCCCCGTGCAGCAGGTCCAGTTCCTCCGGCCGGCAGCCCGCGTCGTCGAGGAACGCCCCGGTGACCAGTGAGGTGACGGCCTGGAGCCGCAGGGTCCGGGCCGGCTCGCCCGGATCATCGGGCTCGGCGCGGACCTCGGTCCAGGTGCGCACGGCCGGCACCCCGTCACTGGCCTGGAAGACGCTGGTGACCATCAGGCCGGTCACCGGGTCGCTCTGCTCCACTCGGAGTTCGTCGGCGGCCTCGGCCTCCTTCCGGGCCGTGGTGTGCCGGGCGTAGCGCAGGCGCGATCCGGTGACGGTGCCGGCGTACCGGTGACTGCCGGGAGAGCGGCCGTGTCCCAGCGCCTGGACCTCCACCAGCGGGGCGCCGTCCAGCTCCGCGGGCGGGGTGTACGGGGAGCCGGCGGGCCGCAGGGAGAGGAGGCTGACGGGCAGGTTCCCGCCGATGGCGAAGTGCAGCGTCACCTCGCTGCCGGACCAGGTGACCAGGGAACGGGACATCGGGGACTCCTCGCGTGGGGGGGCGGCGCGGTGCTGCTGCCGGTGCTGGAGGTGCGGTCTGCGACCGGTGATCCGGTCCCCAACAGACTGCGGTACCAAACCAGTTGGCGGTATCTCTGACCTCCTCCGGGCTCCCGGGAATTCCGCGGGGAGACCCCCGCGCCGACGAGGCGCCCGTCCCCCGCCCCGGCGGCCGGGTCAGCCGGCCCGCCGCTCCCCGCTGTCCGCCGCGGTGTCCGGCCCGGTCGTCGCCGCCAGCGGGTGCCAGCACTTGGCGTAGTGGTCGTAGCCCACCTCGGCGTCCTCCGGGACGCGGGAGCAGGCGTCCGTGGCCCGCGGGCAGCGCCCGCGGAAGTCACAGCCGCTGCCGGCGCCGGCGGCGTATCGCTCCCCGGCGGCACCGGTCACGACCGCGGCCTCCGGCGAGCGGCCGCGGGCCCCGGGGTCGGGCGCGGCCGAGGCCAGCAGCCGGGTGTAGGGGTGCCGGGGCCGCAGGATCACCTCGTCGGCCGGGCCGCGCTCGACGACCCGGCCGCGGTACATCACCAGGATGTCGTCGGAGAAGTGCCGCGCGGTGGCCAGGTCGTGGGTGATGTAGAGGACGGCGAGCGTGTCCTCGCGCTGGAGCCTGGCCAGCAGGTTGAGGATGCCGAGCCGGATGGAGACATCGAGCATGGACACCGGTTCGTCGGCGATCACCACTGTGGCACCGGGCGCGAGTGCCCTGGCGATGGCCACCCGTTGCCGCTGGCCGCCGGACAGTTCGTGCGGTCTGCGCCGGGCGATGGTGCGCGCCGGGCCGAGATTGACGCGTTCGAGCAGTTCCTCGACCAGAGCGCGGGCCTCTTCGCGGTTCCTGGCGCGGCCGTGCAGACGCAGCGGCCGGGCGAGGTGGTGCTCGACGGTGTGGAAGGGATTGAGCGAGCCGAAGGGGTCCTGGAAGACCATCTGCACGTGGTGGCGGTAGTGGCGGTCCGGTACCGGCCGTCCGTCCGGTGCGGTGACGGTGATCCGCCCGGCGCTGGGCTTCTCCAGCCGGGCGATCATCCGGGCGACGGTGGACTTCCCCGACCCCGACTCGCCGACCAGCGCGACGGTCCGGCCCGGCTCCAGGGTGAAGGACACCCGGTCCACGGCCCGCAGGGTGGAGCGGCGCAGCCCGGAACGAAGGGCGTAGTCCTTCACCAGGTCGCGGACAGCGAGGGTGGTCATCCCGGGGTCCTCTCGGTCGGGTCGGATCCGGCGTACCGGCCGCCGGTGGTCTCGCCGGTGCGGAGGAAGGAGCCCCGCTCGCCGGTCAGGCTGGGGAAGGACGCCAGGAGCCGGCGGGTGCAGGGGTGCCGGGGGTCGCGGTACATCTGTGCGGCGGGGGCGTACTCGACGACCTCTCCCTCGTGCATCACGGCGATGCGGTCGCTCAGTTCGAGCAGCAGCGGCAGGTCGTGGGTGATGAGGACGACGGCGAAGCCGATCTCGTCCCGCAGCCTCAGGATCTCCTGGAGGATGCCGCGCTGGACGACCACGTCGAGCGCGGTGGTCGGCTCGTCCATGATCATCACCTGGGGGTCGAGCAGCATCGCCATGGCGATCATGACGCGCTGGCGCATCCCGCCGGAGAGTTCGTGCGGGAAGGAGTCCAGCCGTCGGGGGTCGACCCCGACGAGTTCCAGCGCCTCGGCGCACCGCTCCCGCCGGCCCGCACCCGTCATGCCCGGCCGGTGGGTGGTGAGGACGTCCTCCAGCTGGGAACGGATGGAGATCACCGGGTTGAGCGAGTTCATCGCCCCCTGGAAGACCATGGAGAGCTTGGCCCAGCGAAAGGCCCGCAGTTCCTCGCCGCGCAGGGCGAGCAGGTCGATGTCCCGGCCGGAGCGGTCGTGAAAGGTGACCGACCCGGAGGTGATCTCGGCCGGGGGCAGGTGCAGCTGATTGACGGCGTGGGCAAGCGTGGTCTTGCCGCACCCGGATTCGCCGGCCAGGCCGAGGATCTCACCGCGGCCCAGGGTGAGCGACACGTCCTTGACGGCGTGCACGGGGTTCTCCACCCGGTAGACCACATGGAGCCGGTCGATGGTGAGGACCGGGTCCGCGGCCGTTCCGCCGGCGCCGGTCCCGCCCCCGGCGGGCGGGTGTCCCGGTCCGTGGCAGGTCCCGGGGACCCTGTCCGCGGTGGGTGCTGCCACCGCTGCTTTCCTGCCGGACGCCACGAGCGCCTTGCCCTGCCGGCGCAGCTTGGGGTTGATGATCTCGTCGATGCTGAAATTGATCAGTGCCAGTCCGCAGCCGAAGAGCGCGATCACCAGGCCCGGCGGGACGAACCACCACCAGGCTCCCCACTGGAGCGCGAAGCCGTTCTGCGCGAAGTAGAGCATGGTGCCCAGCGTGGAGGCATTGGAGGCACCCAGCCCGAGGAAGGACAGGCCGGCCTCGGCGAGGATCGCGGCGATGACGGCGAAGACGAACTGCGAGGCCAGCAGCGGGAGGAGATTGGGCAGGATCTCCACGGCGACGATCCGCCAGCGCTTCTCGCCGGCGACCCGGGCGGCGGCCACGTAGTCCCGGTTGCGCAGGGACAGGGTCTGGGAGCGCAGGACCCGGGCGGACGCCGCCCATCCGGTGATGGCCAGCACGACAGCGATGGTCCAGGCCCCGCGCCGGGAGGCGGGCACGAAGCCGGCGATGACGATGACCAGCGGCAGACCGGGAATCACCAGCATCACGTTGGAGAACAGCGAGAAGCCCTCGTCGACCACGCCGCCGAGGTATCCGCCGATGATGCCGAAGAACGCCGACAGCAGCGTCGCCATGACCCCGACGAGCAGGCCGATCTGCAGCGAGCCCCGGGTGGCGTGGGCGAGCTGGGCGAGCACGTCCTGGCCGGTCTGGGTGGTGCCCAGCCAGTGCTCGCCGCCCGGTGCGGTCATCCCGATGCTGCTGATGGCGTCCGGGTCGCCCATCAGCCACGGGCCGACGACGCCGAACAGGGTGATGCCGGTCACGAGTGCCAGGCCGGTGCCCAGCTTGGGGGACCAGCCCGGCAGCATGGCACGCCGGCCGCTGGAACGGCCTTCCTCGTCGGCGGTCCCGGTGAGGGTGCTGATGTCCGTCACGATGCCGGCTCCTCGGCTGTCAGGTCTCGACGCGAGTGCGGGGGTCGATGGCGCCGTGGAACAGATCGACGATCAGGTTGGCACCCAGCACCGCTACCGTGATGACGAGGAAGATCCCCTGCATCAGGGCGTAGTCGTTGTTCTGCACTGCCTGGAGCAGCTTGGAGCCGATGCCCGGGTAGGAGAAGACCTGCTCGGTGATGATGGAGCCGGCGACCACGAAGCCGAGGGAGATGGCGAATCCGGCCATGGACGGCAGGATCGCGTTCCGCGCCGCATAGCGGGTCATGATCCGCCGCTCGCGCAGCCCTTTCGCCCGGGCGGTCAGGACGTAGTCCTCGGACATGGTGGAGACCATCATGTTGCGCATGCCCAGCAGCCAGCCGCCCACGGAGGAGATGACGACGGTCAGGGCCGGCAGGAAGCCGTGGTGGACGGCGGAGGCGATGAACTCCCCGTTCCACCCCGGATTCAGGGCGACGTCGTAGCCGCCCTGGAGCGGGAACCAGCCCAGTACCGAGGAGAACAGCGCCACCAGCAGCAGCGCCAGCCAGAAGTAGGGCACCGCGGACAGCACGGTGGTGGCCGGCACCAGAGTGTCGGTCCAGCTGCCGCGGCGCCAGCCCACGACGGTTCCCAGCAGGATGCCGAGGACGAACGACAGCAGCGTCGCGATGCCCACCAGGACGACCGTCCACGGCAGCGACTGCGCGATGACCTCGGATACGTCCGCGGGGTAGACACTGACCGACACCCCGAGGTCGCCACGTGCCATGTTCGCCAGGTAGGCGACGTACTGGTTCCACAGCGGCTCGTCGCTGTCGGTGCCGAGGAGGAGTTCGTAGGAGCGGCGCAGCGACGGGTCCACCACGCCGCCTCTCTGCTGGAGCTTGGCGAGGAGAACATCCACCGGATTGCCCGGCATCAGCCTCGGAATGAAGAAGTTGAGCGTCAGGGCGGCCCACAGGGCGACCAGATAGAACCCGCACTTGCGAACGTAGTACCTCATCGGTTGCCGCCGATCACCAGATCTCCTCCTCGGCCCGGGTCGCGGAGGGGAGTCAGCGGCCGGCCGGTGCGAGGTGGAGGAGGATCTGCGAGTGGTCGGGCCGGCTCCAGACAGCCGGGAAGGCGTACAGGTCGTCCTCGGTGGGCCAGCCGGTGAACTTCGCCGCGTTGTACTGGCTGGAGGTCCCGCTGGTCAGGACGGGGATGTAGGGCATGTCCTGCTCGGCCGCGCGCTGGATGATGCCGAACTGTTCCTGGCGGGCCGCGGTGTCCTGCGGATCGATCCGCTTGAGGGCGTCCAGGGCGGCGTCCACCTCGTCGTCGGTGAACCGGGCGAAGTTCGGGTTGGCGCTCGATCCGACCTCCGCGGTGTTCTCCGAGGCGAAGAAGTAGCTGTAGAGGTAGTAGGGGTCGGGGGCCGGGCCCTGGTAGAGGGAGTCGATGAGCAGTTGGTAGTCGCCCCGGGCACGGGCGTCGGACCATTCGTTCCAGGAGGACTGCTGCGCGGTGATCTCGATGCCCATGGCCTTCAGTTGCTGGCCGAGGGTGTTCACCGCGGTGATGTAGTCGGTCCAGCCGGAGACCACGCTCACGGACATCGACAGGCGCTCGCCGTCCTTGGCGTAGATGCCGTCCCCGCCCTTGGCCCAGCCGGCGCCCTCCAGGAGCCGCGCCACCCGGCCGGGATCGGGCTCCATGGGGGCGACAGTGTTCTCCAGACCGGGGGACAGCAGTGCCTCGTCGCGCTCGAGCAGGGCGAACCCGGGCGAGATCTCGCTGGCCGTGCCCTCGAAGGCGAGGGTGTTGAGCTGGGTGCGGTCCATCGCGTAGTACACGGCCCGGCGGACGGCCGGGTCGATCTGCGGGCCGGTGCATCCCAGACCCGCGTCCGAGCAGGTGAGCAGCGCGATCTGGTACAGCGGGACGATGATGCCCTGGTAACCGGGGTAGTTCTGCCCGACGTTGTGGATGTCCGGCACCGGTCCGGTCTGCCAGTCGACGGTGCCCGCCGACAGGGCGTCGGCGCCGGCCTGGTTTCCGGAGAGTGCCACGAAGCGGATCTTCTCGAGCTCGGGCTTCCCCCCGTGGTAGCCGGGGTTGGCGGTCAGGGTGAACGCCTGGGCCTTGAAGTCGTCCAGCATGAAGGGTCCGGTGCCGACCGGTTCCCGGACCGTGTCGTTGGCCGGGTCCTCGATCCGGGACCAGAGGTGCTCGGGCACGATCCAGATCCGGCCCAGGAGCTGCGGGCCCTCCATGAAGGACGGCTCGTCGAAGCGGATCACCAGCTCCGTGTCGCTGACCACCTCTGTCTCGCCCGTGAAGCCGGTGGTGTTGAGGGCGGGCTCCTCCAGGAGGAGGTCGAAGGTGAACTTCACGTCGTCGGCGGAGAAGGGCTCGCCGTCGGTCCAGGAGACGTCGTCCCGGACGGTCACCGACAGCTCGGTGCCCTCGTCGTTCCAGGAGAAACCGGTGCCCAGCCTCGGCACCGGTTCCGTCTCGCGCGCCTGGTTGAAGTAGAACAGCGGCTCGAAGATGGTGCCCGGCCCCTCGATCATGCTGGGCGAGTACGGATTGAAGTTTGCCTGGTAGTCGCCTGCTTGCCCGGTGTACGCGACCAGGGTGCCGGGCGGAGTCGCGCCTCCGTTGCCGGCCCCGTCACCGGAACCCCCGGAGCACGCGGTGGCCAGCACAGCGGCCGCCACCACCCCGGCAGCTGCCTTGAGTGCGTCCGTGCGCCGTCGCCGCTGGGCCATCTTCCGGTCCTCTCATGGGATCCGCCGGGTTTCAGGATTGTTAAGCAGCCAAAGAAAGAAAGTCAACCCCTTGCGGTGAGCGGCATCCACGGGCCGGTCCCGCCATTCCGAGGGGTTCGTCAAGCAAATGAACTAAGCTTTGCCCGGCGCCGTGGCGCCAGCCGTTCAGGGGCCTTCGCGCCCCCCGTCCCACCTACGGAACCGGGAGGCGCCCATGGGCGGACCGGGGGCCACTCCCCACGCAAGCAGCAGATCGGCCGTGCTCGACGTGATCCGGGCAGCGGGCACCATCAGCCGGGTGGGGCTCATCAAGGCGACCGGCTTCACGGGAGCAACCATCTCCACCGTCGTGCGCCGGCTCATCGACGACGGGCTGGTGGTGGAGACCGGACGGGCGGAGTCCACCGGGGGGAAACCGAGAGTCCTGCTGGCCCTCAACCAGTCCTCCCGCTACGCCATCGGGGTGCACCTGGACCATGCCGGTATCACCTACGTCCTGACCAACCTCGGCGGATCGGTCGTCGCCCGGATGTCGCGGGCCGGGGCCGGCGCCACCGGCCCCGGCGAAGTGGTGGAACGGATGGCCGAAGAGATCGACGGCGTCATCGAGGGCGTCGGGGTGGACCGGAGCCTGGTGCTCGGCCTGGGGCTGGTCTCCCCCGGACCGCTGACCGCGACCGCCGGCATGCAGCCGACGCCGCCCGCGATGCGGCACTGGGAGGACTTCCCGCTGGACGGCGCGCTGCGGGAGGCCACCGGGCTCCCCGTGGTGCTGGACAACGACGCCACCGCCGCCGCGCTCGGCGAACACTGGTCCGGAGGTGTCAACGGCACCTCCACCTTCGCAGCCGTGTACATGGGGACCGGCATCGGAGCGGGCCTCCTCATCAACGGCATCACCTACCGGGGGGCCAGCGGGAACGCCGGCGAGATCGGCCACATCTGCCTGGACATCGACGGGCCGGAGTGCTGGTGCGGAGCCCGCGGCTGCACCGAGGTCCTGGCCGGTCCGGCAGCCGTCGTCGCCTCGGCCCTGGCGGACCCGGTGGTCGCCCGCGCCGCGGGGCTCGACAGCGGCGCGGACCGCTCCCGCTCCTCGGTGGCGGCGGACTTCGCGGCCGTCACCCGCGCCGCGCGGCGGGGCCAGGAGGGGGCACGCGCCCTGCTGGAGGACTCGGCCCGCCACCTCGCGGTCGCCGCCCGCACCTTCGCCAACGTCATGGACCTGGAGCAGCTGGTGCTCACCGGCCCGAGCCTGGCGATCGCCGGCTCGGTGTACCTGCCGGTGGTCCAGGAGGAACTGGACCGCGCCTTCTTCGCCCGCGCCACGCATCCGGTCACCGTCCGGCTTTCCCGGTCGGCCGCCACCGCCCCGGCGATCGGCGCGGCGGCACTGGTGCTCCAGTCCGAGCTCGTCCCGCTGCGCGAGGGACACCGGCTGCCCAAGGACCTCGCCGGCAGCGAGCCCGCCCCCGCCTCCCGCACCTGACCCACCCCCGCCTTCCCGGCGAACCGGACAGTCCCCGGGGGAACCGGCACAGGGCATCGGGGTGTCTGGAAGACTGCCGGGTCCGAACGCCCGGCGGTCAGGGGGAGAAGACATGGACGGCAGGGACACCACAGGCGGCAGATGGCAGCTCCCGGACTGCACGGAGGTCCGGGAGCTGGGGACAGGAGCGAGCGGCCGGGTGGTGCTCGCCGTGCACGAACCGACCGGCACCCACGTGGCGGTCAAGTACCTGGAAGGCTCACTGACCGGGGACGGCGCCTTCCGCCATGCCTTCCGCGAGGAGGCCCGGGTGCTCGGGGAGCTGCGCTCCCCGCACATCACCAACCTCTACGAGTACATCGAGGGCCCGCAGGGCGCGGCCATCGTGATGGAGCCGGTGCACGGCGTCAGTCTGGGTGCCCTGCTGCGCCAGGAGGGCCCCACCGGCCCCGAGGCGGCACTGCTGATCCTGCGGGGCTCGCTCCTGGGGCTGGCCACCGCCCACCGGGCCGGTATCGTCCACCGCGACTACAAGCCGGCGAACGTCCTGGTGACCACGGAGGGCGTCTCACGCCTGGTGGACTTCGGCATCGCGGCGCGCAGCGGCTCGACGCCGCAGGTGGCCGGGACTCCGCTCTACATGGCCCCGGAACAGTGGAACGGCGATCCGGCGTCGCCCGCCACCGACGTCTACGCCGCGACCGCCACGTTCTTCGAGTGCCTGACCGGCGAGCGGCCCTACGCCGGCGGGAGCTACCCCGAACTCGCCGTCAAGCACCTTACCGCTCCCGTGCCGGAGGACCGGGTGCCGGAAGCCGTGCGAGGGCTGCTCCGGCACGGCATGGCCAAGGACCCCGAAGACCGGCCGGCGGACGCGGAGGCCTTCGTCCGGGAACTGGAGGAGGCCGCCCGGAAGGGCTACGGCGAGGACTGGGCCGAGCGCGGCCGGGGCCGTCTCGCCACCCTGGTGGCCATGCTGCCGCTCCTGGTACCGGTGCCTGGCTCCCCCGGGGTGCCGGCCCGGCAGCGGGCCACCACCGTGCTGGCCGAGCAGCCGCAACCCGCTCCGCCGTCCAGGCCGGGACACAAGCCGGGCGTCCGGGTGCTGCCGGCGGCGGTGAGCGCGCTGGTCGTCGCCGGGCTGCTGGCCCTGGCCGCGGTGCCCCAGAGCGACGGCGACGCGTCACCGGCCGCCTCCGAGGCCGAGGCCACCACCGAGGCCACCCCCTGGGGGGACGGAGAGATGGTGGAGGAACCGCCGGACACGGAGGACTCCGACGGCGCCTCCGACGCGCCCGGCGAGGACGAGAACGACGGCGAGGGGGAGGGTGGTTCGGACACCGGCGGGGAGGACCCCGGGGAGGAGACCACGGGGGACCGTACGGGCGAGGGCACCGGAGACGGCACACCGGGGGACACAGGCGACGGCGGGGATCCGGCTCCGGGAAGACCGGGCGGTACCGACGGCGGGCCGGGGGATCCGCCGCCCGGTGACGAGCCGCCGCCCGAGGCGCCTCCCGCCACGGTGCAGTCCCTCGGGCTGCGCAACCTCGTCCAGTCGGGCAGCCGGGCCACGGCGGAGCTGGAGATCCACACCAGTGGCACCGGCCCGGTGACCGTGCCGGTCTCCTGGCACGCCGGGTGGACCGAGGGGTCCCTCGGCCCGCAGGACGGAAACACCGAGCATGTGCCCCTGAGCGGCAAGTCCCACTACGTCGTGGTGGTGGAGCACACCTTCCAGAAGGAGAACGTCAACGTCTGCTACTGGGCGGTTGCCGCGACGGCCGGAAGAGAGGCGGGAGGGCAGCAGTGGCAGCAGATCGTGACCCAGTACTGCACGATCCACTGAGCCCGCCCGGCCCGGAGCCCTCCGGGGAGCCGGCCGGGCCGGCTGCCCGGGATCCCCGGGTCAGTGAGACGATCTGGCCTTCGCGCGTCGACCGGTCCCCCGCAGCGGAGGCGGCGTCGTCCGAGGCGGAGGGCGACGCGCCGGGGGACGGTCCCGAGCCCGGGCCTGACGGCTCCCCCGGCAGCGCGACCGTCCTGGACGACAGCCGGGCCGAGCCGGTGGACGGCGGCCCGGACCGGACGGTGGCCGCTCCGGCGGGCGGGGATTCGCCGGACGCGCTGCCGGAGACGCTGCTGCGGTTCGGACCCGGCGTCCCCGCAACCGTCGGCGGACCCGCCCCGGCGGCACCCGGGGCTGCCGGCACGGCAGGCGGAACGGGTGCCACCCTGGTGGACCTGCGGCCGCCGGAGCCGCCTCCGGCGAGGACCCGCGGGCACCGGTTCTCGTCACCGCGCAGGTACCTGCCGGCCGCCGTCGTCCTGTTCGCCGTCGCCGCGTTCCTGCTGTGGCAGCAGCGCGGGCCGGAGCTGAGCGTCACCGGCGTTTCGGTGCACACCGACGCCCCGGCCGGGACGGCGGACTGCGACAGCACCACCGAGGTGACCGCCGTGGTCACGACCAACGGCGAACCCGGCAGCCTGCGCTACCGGTGGCTGCGCAACGACGGCACCGACTCCGGGCCGATGCACCAGAAACTGGAGCGCGGGCAGCGGGAGGCGGAGCTGACACTGCTGTGGACGTTCCGCGGCCGGGGCAGCTACGGGGCGGAGGCGACGCTGGAGATCACCTCCCCCGGCCGGCATCTCGCGCCGGCCCGGTTCACCTACGCGTGCCGCTGACCGGCTCCCGGGCGGTTCAGGGAGCCGGCCGGTCAGGCGGCCGGTGCGGTGCGGACGATCACCTCGACGGCGTCGTCCAGCTGCCGGCCGGTCAGGTCGCCGCGCGCGGTCAGCCGCAGCCGGGAGACACCATCAGGCACTGACGGAGGCCGGAAGCATCCCACCGCGAGCCCCGCCGCGCGGCAGTCCGCCGCCCAGCGCACCGCCGCCTGAGGGGAGGGCGCCCGGACGGAGACCACCGCCGCGTCCGGAGGTGCCACCTGGAGCCCGGCGGCGGTCAGCCGCCGGTGCAGGAAGGCCGCTGCCTCCCGCACCCGGGCCGCCCGCTCGGGTTCCTCACGCAGCAGCCGCAGCGCGGCCAGGGCTGCACCGGTCGCCGCCGGGGCGAGCGCGGTGTCGAAGATGAAGGTGCGGGCGCTGTTGACCAGGTGGTCGATCACCCGGGCCGGCCCGAGCACGGCACCTCCCTGGCTGCCCAGCGACTTGGAGAGCGTCACGGTGGTGACCACGTCCGCGGCCCCGGCCAGCCCGGCGTCCGCGGGGCCGCCGCGTCCGCCCTCCCCCACCACCCCGAATCCGTGCGCGTCGTCCACGACCAGAGCGGCGCCGTGTTCCCGGCAGGCCCGGGCCAGTTCCGCCAGCGGTGCGGCGTCCCCGTCCACGGAGAACACCGAGTCGGTCACCATCAGGGCCCGCCCCCGGTGACCGGCCAGGACCGTGCGCACGGACGCCGGATCGGCGTGCGGGACCACCTCCGTGCGGGCCCGGGAGAGCCGGCAGCCGTCGATGAGCGAGGCGTGGTTGGCGGCGTCGGAGACGATCAACGCCTGCGGGCCGCCCAGCGCGGTGAGTGCCGCCAGGTTGGCGGTGTAGCCGGAGGAGAAGACGAGCGCGGCCTCGGCTCCGCAGAACCGCGCCAGTTCGGTCTCCAGCGCGGCGTGCAGTTCGGTGCTGCCGGTGACCAGCCGGGATCCGGTGGCCCCGGCGCCCCAGCGGCGTGCGGCGTCGGCCGCCGCCCCGGTCACCGCGGGATGACGGGCCAGTCCCAGATAGTCGTTTCCGGCCAGGTCGGTCAGCGTGGCGACGGCCGGGCGGGGGCGCAGGGCGCGCACCAGTCCCGCCTTCTCGCGGAGCACACGTTCCTCATCGATCCAGTCGAAGGCATCTGGTCGCATCTCCGGCCGTTCCTCGCTTCCTCACCCGCCCGCCACCGGCCCGCCACCGGCCCGGCATCCCGCCGGAGCCCGGCCGTACGCCGCGCATCCGCTGCCGCGCCGGCGGTTCCGGCCTCGACCGTATCCGCCGGCGGGCCCGGCCCGGGTGTGGTGATACACACACCGCGCTCGCCCTGTCTTGTGTCTTCTCTCCTTGGCCCCGGCGCCTCCGGTAGGCCAGGATCAGCGCCATGGACCTGCTGAGCACTCTGGTGGACAAAGGGCTGCGTCGCGAGCTGCCCACGCGCGAGGAGGCGCTCGCCGTGCTGGCGACGCCGGACGAGGAACTGCTGGACGTGGTCGCCGCGGCGGGCCGGGTGCGCCGCCAGTGGTTCGGGCGCCGGGTGAAGCTGAACTACCTGGTCAACCTGAAGTCCGGGCTGTGCCCCGAGGACTGCTCGTACTGCTCGCAGCGGCTCGGTTCGAAGGCCGGGGTGCTGACCTACTCGTGGCTGAAGCCGGACCAGGCGGCCTCCGCCGCCGCCGCGGGGGTAGCCGGGGGCGCGAAGCGGGTGTGTCTGGTGGCCAGCGGACGCGGCCCCACCGACCGGGACGTGGACCGGGTCTCGAAGGCCATCGAGACGATCAAGGAGCAGCACGGGGACGTCGAGGTGTGCGCCTGTCTCGGACTGCTTTCCGACGGGCAGGCGGAACGGCTGCGGGAGGCGGGGGCCGACGCCTACAACCACAACCTCAACACCTCCGAGGAGACCTACAAGGACATCTGCACGACCCACAGCTACTCCGACCGGGTCGACACCGTCCGGCAGGCCCGCTCGGCCGGGCTTTCGGCCTGCTCCGGGCTGATCGCCGGGATGGGCGAGAGCGACGAGGACCTGGTCGACGTCGTCTTCGCGCTGCGCGAACTGGACCCCGACTCAGTGCCGGTGAACTTCCTCATCCCGTTCGACGGGACCCCGCTGGCCGGCACCTGGCAGCTGACGCCGCAGCGCTGCCTGCGCATCCTGGCCATGGTCCGCTTCGTGTGCCCGGACGTGGAGGTACGGCTGGCGGGCGGGCGCGAAGTGCAGTTGCGCTCGCTCCAGCCGCTGGCCCTGCACCTGGCCAACTCCATTTTCCTGGGCGACTACCTGACCAGCGAGGGCCAGGCAGGGAAGGCCGACCTGGAGATGATCGCCGACGCGGGCTTCGAGGTGGAGGGCGCGGACACCACGACGCTGCCCGGCCACCGCTCCGAGGATCTGGTGGCCGTGCGCCGCCGCGGGGCCGGAACCGAGCTTCCGCCCAATGCCTGAGCCGCTCGCCCCGGACGAACTGCGGGAACTGGACCGCCGGCACGTCTGGCACCCCTACGGACCGATGCCCGGGCGCACCGAATCGCTGGTGGTGGAGTCGGCGCGCGGCGTGCGGCTGCGGCTGGCAGAGCCCGCCGGAGGGCACGACGAGCTGGTGGACGGCATGTCGTCGTGGTGGTCCGCCATCCACGGCTACCGCCATCCGGTGCTCGACGAGGCGGCCCGCGGGCAGCTCGGGCGGATGAGCCATGTGATGTTCGGCGGGCTCACCCACGAGCCCGCGGTCCGGCTCGCCGAGCGGCTGGCGGCCATCACTCCCGCTCCGCTGGAGCACGTCTTCCTCGCCGACTCCGGCTCGGTGTCCGTCGAGGTCGCGGTCAAGATGTGCCTGCAGTACTGGCGTTCGCTGGGGCGTCCGGGCAAGCAGCGGCTGCTGACCTGGCGGGGCGGCTACCACGGCGACACCTGGCATCCGATGTCGGTGTGCGACCCGGACGGCGGGATGCACCACCTGTGGGCCGGGGTGCTGCCCCGGCAGATCTTCGCCGACGCCCCGCCGGCGGGATTCGACGCCGGCGTGGATCCTCACTACGCGCGGCATCTGCGCGAGCTGGTGGCCCGTCACGCCGATGAGCTGGCCGCGGTGATCGTGGAGCCGGTGGTGCAGGGCGCCGGAGGCATGCGCTTCCACGCGCCCGGCTATCTGCGGGTGCTGCGGGAGGCCTGCGACGAGCACGACGTGCTGCTGATCCTGGACGAGATCGCCACCGGCTTCGGGCGCACGGGCGCTCTGTTCGCCGCCGGCCATGCCGGGATCAGCCCCGATGTGCTGTGCCTGGGAAAGGCGCTGACCGGCGGTTACCTCACTATGGCGGCCACCCTGTGCACCCCGCGGGTGGCCGAGGGCATCTCCCGGGGTGAGGTGCCGGTGCTGGCCCATGGGCCGACCTTCATGGGCAATCCGCTGGCGGCGGCCGTGGCCGACGCCTCGGTGGGGCTGCTGCTGGACCGGGGCTGGGCGGCCGATGTGACGCGCATCGAGCGCGGCCTGCGTGCCGGCCTGGCGGAGGCGTCCCGGATTCCCGGTGTGCGGGACGTCCGGGTGCTCGGCGCGATCGGTGTCGTGCAGCTGGACCACGAGGCCGATCTCGCGGCGGCCACCCGCGCCGCGGTGGGCGAGGGCGTGTGGCTGCGTCCCTTCCGGGATCTGGTCTACACCATGCCGCCCTACATCACCGACGACGCGGACCTGGCCCGGATCTGCGCCGGGGCCTGCGCGGCGGCACGGGCGGGGTGACGGGCGGGGTGACGAAGGAGGTAGCGGCGGTGCCGACGGGTGTGCTGGTCGTGACCGGCACCGGGACGGACGTGGGCAAGACGGTGGCCACCGCGGCGCTGGCCGCCGCCGCGCGTGCGGCGGGGCGGACGGTGGCCGTCCTCAAGCCCGCCCAGACGGGGGTGCCGGCCGGTGCGCCGGGGGACGTCGCGGAGGTCGTCCGGCTGGCGGGCCCGGTCACTGTGCGGGAGCTGGCCCGCTACCCCGAGCCGCTGGCTCCGGCCACGGCGGCGCGTCGCTGCGGCCTGCCTCCCGTCCGGCCCGCGGACGCGGCCGGTGCCGCGGCCGCGCTGGCGAAGAACCACGACCTGGTGCTGGTGGAGGGCGCGGGCGGCCTGCTGGTCCGGTTCGACGACGAGGGCGGAACACTCGCCGACGCCGCCCGCATGCTGGACGCCCCGGTTCTGGTGGTGGCGGCGGCCGGGCTGGGCACGCTGAACACCACGGCTCTGACGGCACACGCGCTGCGCAGCCACGGTCTGCAGTGCCGGGGCGTGCTCGTCGGCAGCTGGCCGGCCGAGCCGGATCTGGCCGCGCGCTGCAATCTCACCGACCTGCCGGCAGTGGCGGACGCGCCCTTGCTGGGCGTGCTGCCCGAGGGGGCGGGGGCGCTGCGGCCCGCGGTCTTCCGGTCCCGTGCGGCGGGGTGGCTGGCTACCGGGCTCGGCGGAAGCCGGCCCGCCACGGCTGCTTCCCCGGCGGCCCGTTCAACGCGGCCCTAAACACAAATCGCTGCACTTTTCGTCCATTTTTGCCCTACTTGTGCCGTTACTCTCGGAAGAGGAGACCCGTAAGGACAGCAACCGGAGAACGGACAGTGGAGGCCCCAATGATCACGAAGGACCAGATATCCACGGTGCTGGACCACCCGGTCTACGACACCGAGGGCAGCAAGATCGGACGGGCCGAGCAGATCTTCCTCGACGACACCACCGACCAGCCGGAGTGGGCGACGGTGCACATGGGGATGTTCGGCGGCAAGGAGGCCTTCCTGCCGCTGCACGACGCCACGGTCGTGGAGGACCACCTCGAAGTGCCCTACGACAAGGACATGGTGAAGGACGCACCCGAGGTCCACGTGGACGATCAGGGTCACATGGAGGAGCAGGAGGAGGAGCGCCTCTACCGCTACTACGGCATCTCCCCCGGTGGCCGGCGCAGCGCGGATCTGCCGGCGGCCGACGATCCCACCGCCCTGGGAGGGGCCGCGGCCCCCGGCCTCGCCACCGCACCCCCGGAAGGACCCGCCGGACGTCGCGACGACGCGATGACGCGCTCCGAGGAGGAGATGCACGTCGGCGTCGAGCGCCGGGAGAGCGGCCGGGCGCGGCTGCGCAAGCACGTGGTGACCGAGCACGTGCAGCAGTCCGTTCCGGTGCGCCACGAGGAGGTCCGCGTCGAGCGGGAGCCGATCACGGAGGAGAACCGCGGCGAGGCGCTGAGCGGCCCCGCTTTCGCTGAGGACGAGTACGAGGTGACCCTCCACGAGGAGCGCCCGGTGACACACAAGGAGACCAAGCCCGTGGAACGGGTGCGACTCACTGTCGAGGAACGCACCGACGAGGAACTCGTGGAGGGCGAGGTCCGCAAGGAGCGCATCGAGGCCGAGGGGACGGAAGAGAAGGGCCGCGGCCACGCCTGAGCCGAGGGACTCCGGCTGTCCGGCCTTCCAGGACCTGACTGCCGGAGTCCCCGCTCACCGGATTTCCGCGAGACAGGAGTTCTGCGCTCTGCCCCACCGCATCGCCCGGCCGGACCGGAACCCCACCGGCCGGTGAGGAGAACCGCCGCAGAGTACCGGGTGGTAGTTCTGTGACAGTGGGTATCTACCCTGCCGTCACAGTCAGTTGAGCCGTCGGCACAGCCGGCGGCTCCGTCGTGCGGCGGGGCCCGCCGCACGGCCGCGGAGCGCAAAGGAACGCCACCCCCGCATGAGCAACCACCCACGCTTTCCCCGGGACTTCTTCTTCGGCGCCGCCACCGCCGCCTACCAGATCGAGGGCGCCCACGACGCGGACGGCCGGGGCCCCTCCATCTGGGACACCTACTGCCGCACACCGGGGAAGGTGGCCGGCGGCCACAGCGGCGATGTCGCCTGCGACCACTACCACCGTTACCCCGAGGACGTCGCGCTGCTGCGCGACCTGGGCGTGGACAGCTACCGCTTCTCCATCGCCTGGCCCCGGATCCAGCCCACCGGCCGGGGTCCGGCGAACGCGGCCGGTCTCGACTTCTACGACCGCCTGGTCGACACGCTGCTGGCCGCCGGCATTTCCCCCGCCGCCACGCTCTACCACTGGGATCTGCCCCAGGCCCTGGAGACGCCGGACGGCTCGGCCGGGCCCGAGGGGTGGCGGATACGGGAGACCGCGCGGCGCTTCGCCGACTACACCGCCCTGGTGGCCGGACGGCTCGGCGACCGGGTCGAGCGCTGGATCACCCTCAACGAGCCCTTCTGCACGGCCTTCGTCGGACACGCCGTCGGCCGGCACGCCCCCGGCACCCGCGAGGGCCGCGGGGCCCTGGCAGTGGCCCACCACCTGCTGCTCGGCCACGGACTGGCCGTGGCCGCGCTGCGCGCTGCGGGCGCCCGCCAGGTCGGCATCACGCTCAACCCGGACCGCCTGCTGGCCGCGTCGGACTCGCCGGCCGATCTGGCGGCCCTGCGCAGGGCGGAGACCCTGCACAACGAGGTGTGGCTGGATCCGCTGTTCGCCGGCCGCTACCCGAAGGGCGAGCGGGAGACCTGGGGCCCGCTCGCCGACGGCCCCTGGCGCCGGGAGGGCGACCTGGCCGTCATCGGCGCCCGGCTCGACTTCACCGGGGTCAACTACTACCGCCCCATCACCGTTTCGGCCGCTCCTCACGAGGAGGCCGATCCGGAGGCCAGGACCGCGGTGGACATCGGCGTGCGGGAGTCCTGGCAGGAGGACGTGCGGCGCACCACGATGGGCTGGCCGGTGGTACCGCACGCCCTGACCGACCTCCTGGTGGACCTGGACCGGCGCTACCCCTCGATGCCCCCGGTGATCATCACGGAGAACGGCTCGGCGGAGCCCGACACGGTGGCCGCGGACGGCAGGGTGCACGACACCGACCGCGTCACCTATCTCCGCGACCACCTGCGGGCGCTGGCCGACGCCATCGACGCCGGGGTCGACGTGCGCGGATACTACGTCTGGTCGCTGCTGGACAACTTCGAGTGGGCCTTCGGCTACGACCGCAGGTTCGGCATCGTGCGGGTGGACTACGACACCCTGGAACGCCTCCCCAAGGACAGCTACCACTGGTACCGGGACTTCCTCGCCACCCACCGGGCCGGGAGGGCCGACGACTCCTGAGGCCGCACGGGCCTCCCGCCGGCCGCCGCCGGGCCGGCCCGAAGACACCTGGCCGGCCCGGATCAGTGTTTCAGCTCTTCAAACCCTTCTGACAGCATTGTGCTACGCCGGATTCACCTGGTTGCAGCATCCTGTCCTGTCGGTCATTCTCCGCCCAACCCACTCACCCCAGGCCACCAGTTGCTCCACCTCAGCCCTTGACCGGCGCTGCGGATCCTCTTTACTCTTCTCACACATCGCCTTGACCGGGCTTCAAAATCACGGGGGAAACATGCATGACGTCATCGTCGTTGGTGCGCGCTGCGCGGGATCTCCGGTCGCCATGCTTCTCGCGCGGCTGGGCCACCGGGTCCTCATGGTCGACCGCGCATCATTTCCCAGCGACGCGGTATCGACCCATTACATCCACCAGGCAGGACTTTCACGCCTTCAGGAGTGGGGCCTGCTGGAGGAAGTAACCGGCGCGAAAACCCCGGCCATACGGAAGATGAACTTCTCCTACCGGGGAATCGAGCTCAACGGGTTCGCCGATCCGATCGACGGCATCGATGCGGTCTACTGTCCGCGCCGCACCGTCCTGGACGAGATCCTGGTGAACGCCGCCCGCCGGGCAGGCGCCGAGGTCATCGAGGGCTTCACCGTCACTGACCTGGTGTTCTCCGAGGGTCAGGTGACAGGCATCCGAGGCCGGGAGGGCAGCGGACCCGAGCGGGAGTTCCGCGCGTCCCTCGTCGTGGGCGCGGACGGCTTCCACTCCACCGTCGCCAAGAAGGTGGGAGCAGAACTCTACAACGTGCGCCCCGCCGCCGGCTTCATCTACTACTCGTACTACAGCGGTCTCGACTGGGGTCTGCATCACAAGACCGGTTTCAACGAGCAGTGGATCGGCACCTGGCCGACCAACGACGACCTCACCATGCTGGCCGTCATCTGCACCCGGCGGCATCTCAAGGAATTCCGCCAGGACGTGGAACCCCGCTTTCAGGCGGTCTTCGACGATGTGGTTCCCGGCATGGGCGTCCAGCTGCGGGAACAGGGCAGGCGCGAAGAACCTTTCCGCCCGATGCGCTATCCCGACAACTATTACCGTCGCGCGCACGGCCCCGGATGGGCCCTGGTCGGTGACGCGGGATATCACAAGGATCCCTTCACGGGATGGGGAATCACGGACGCATTCCTGCACGGGGAAATCCTGGCCGCCCGCATCGACGAAGGGCTGTCCGGGAAGCGCCCGATGGACGAGGCACTCGCCGAGTACAACAAGGTGCGTGACGAGGAGAGCGCGGGAGTCTACGACTTCACCACCACGCTCGCCGAGCTGACCCAGCTGCCCCCCTTCTTCCACGCCACGCTCGGAGCCATGAGCACCAGCCAGGAGTGGACGAACAAGATGCTCGGACTCATCGCCGGCGGCGTCGAGGACCACGAGATCTTCTCACCGGACGCCCTCCAGCGTCTGTACGACGACGCGGGTGTGCCCGAGAGCGAGCGCGTGTACGACCCGTCCTGACCCCTCGGGAGCACCGCGCTCCCGTGCGGCGCTCCCGAGGCGTGAACCCTGCGGTGAACCGTCACCGCAGCGGTCTCTTTTCACCTTGAGCATTCGATGCCCCATGCCCCCGCCCGGCGTCACCCGGCCGGGCGGGCGGACCTGCCTGCGCATCGACTGCATCTCACCCTGGGGAGCCCAGCAGATGACGCGTGCGTCCAGCATGTTCGACCTCATCAGCAAGCAGGACGAGGACCGGCCCTACTTCGACACCGGCGGTGTCGGCAGGTCCCACGACTTCTACACAGGTGAGGAGCAGCACCGGCGGGAGATGGAACGGATCTACGGCCGCCGCTGGCTGCCCGTGGACCACGTGTCCCGGCTGAAGGAGAAGGGCTCCTACACCACGCTGGACATCGGCACGGGCTCGGTCCTGCTCCTGCACGGGGACGACGGCATCCGCGCGTATCACAACTACTGCCGGCACCGCGGCTACAAGCTGGTCGAGGAGCCGGCCGGCAAGCGGCAGAGCATCGTGTGCCTCTATCACTGCTGGGTCTACGACCGGAACGGCAGCCTCAAGAGCCTCAACGGCACCTACTTCGACCACTTCTTCGAGAAGGAGAAGAACGGTCTGCTTCCCGTCCGGACCGAGATCCGGTTCGGAGTCGTCTTCATCTCCTTCTCCGACAGCGCCCCCGACCTCGACGAGTCGCTGGGCGAGTTCGGGGAGTTCGCGCGGGTCTACGAACTGGCCGACCTGGAGTGCGTGCAGGCGAAGGACTACCCGGTCGCCTCCAACTGGAAGCTCGTGGCACACAACGTCAACGAGAGCCTGCACTTCCCCACCGCGCACAAGGACCTGCACCGCATCACCGACTTCGACGCCGCGGGCACCTACGACCTGAAGGGCGACATCGTCGGGGCCTGGCAGGCGATCCGCGGCGGATACAACTCGGTCTCCATGACGGGGCACAGCACCCGGACCCCGATGCGGCTGGTGCCCGAGGACGACCTGGGAAGGATCAACTGGATCACCATCCTGCCGAATCTGCTGTTCGGGTTCACCGCCGACTACGTGATGATGCAGTGGGTCTGGCCGGAGAGCCCCGGCACCTGCTACGTGCGGCACTTCTGGCTGTTCCACCCCTCCGAGACCGCCAAGCCGGACTTCTCGCACGAGGCCGTGTTCGCGCTGTGGGACAAGGCGAACTACGAGGACTGGGAGCTGTGCGAGCGGACCCACCGCGGACTGGCCAACCCCATGTGGTCCCCGGGCACGCTCTCGCTCGACGAGGAAGTCGTCTCGCAGATCGACGCCTGGGTGGCCCGTGAGACGGACGGCAGCGCGTCCCCCCGGCCCGTGGCGGCAGACCCCGCCGAGGCCACCGAAGCCACCGAAGCCACCGGGACCGAGGGGTGAGCATGTCGGTGAACTGTTACGTCATCGGCGGCACCCGGGTGCTGATGCAGTGCACGGACCGCCTCGTCGAGGCCGGCATCCGCGTGGAGGGCGTCCTCAGTGACGACCCGGCCGTGGTCGCATGGGCCGCCGAGCGCGGCATGACGGTCATGGACCCGCACGCAGATCTCGCTTCGGTGCTCTCCGGGCAGGAGTTCGACTACCTGTTCAGCATCGTCAACTTCCGCATCCTCCCCCGCGAGGTGCTGGAGCTCCCGGCCGTTGCCGCGATCAACTTCCACGACGGCCCGCTCCCCCGCTACTCGGGGAGTCACGTGGCGGCCTGGGCCCTCTACGAAGGGGCGGCCCGGCACGCGGCGACCTGGCACCTGATGACGGAGGCCGTGGACGCGGGGAGCGTGCTGGCGGAGCGCTGGTTCCCCGTCCGGGACCACTCCACAGCCCTCTCCCTGACCTTCGAGACGGCCGAGAACGGCATCGAGCTCTTCGGCGAACTGCTGCCGCACATCGCGGAGCGGTCGCTGCCCGCTCCCGTGAACACCGGTGACCGCGAACGCCGCTTCTACCGCCGGTCCGCGCGCATGGCCTCGGGCGGACTCATCCACGCCGGCACCACGGCGGCCGAGGCCGAACGGATCTCCAAGGCCCTGGACTACGGATCGTTCCCCAACCCGCTGGGGATCCCCGCCCTCCTCACCGAACAGGGCGCGGTCTTCACCCAGCAGGTCCGCCGCGTCCCCCGGGAGGACGTCCGGACCGGGACCACCGTCGTCTCCGTGACCGCCTCCGCACTGACCCTGGCCGCGCCCGACGCCGACCTGGTGCTCAGCGACTTCACCGCGGTCGACGGCAGCGCCCTCTCCGGCCGCGCCGCCGCCCAGCGGCTCGGGCTGATCCCCGGGGCCGCGATGCCGGCGGTTTCCGGGGAACGGCTGGCGGCCCTCACCGCCGCCCAGGGGCCGCTGCGCGCCCACGAGCCGTGGTGGCGGGACCGGCTGGAAGACCTGCGGCCCGTCGCACTCGCCGCCGCGGACTTCTCGGCCGGGGCCGCCCACTACGGACGCTACGAACTGGCCTATGCTCCCCGGCTGCCCGAGGAGAGCACCGATGTCGTCCGGGCCTTCCTGACGGCCGTCGGCGAACGAGCCGGCGGGGACGCGTTCGACTTCGCGTGGTCGCCGGCCTCGGCCCGGGCCCTGGCCGAGGAGACCCATGGGCTGGCCGCCTCCCGGTTCCCCGTGCGGTTCGACGCCGACAGCACCGGCTCCCTGAGGAAGAAGCTGGAGGAGGCGGCGGCCCGGCACGGCTACGCCACCGACCTCGAGGTACGTCTGGGGCTCGCCCGGCGCCCGCCGGGCTCCGGGGCCCCGGGCTTCACCGGTGTCATGGTGCTGGAGCGGCACCCGGGCGAGGAGGCATCCGTCGACCCGGACACCGAGATCGCCCTGCTGTGCCCGTCCGAGGGGCCGCCCGTGGTCTTCGTCCGGGAGACCGCCATGGACGAGGACGAGGCCCTGGAGTTCGCCGAGCGCGTCGAGGACATCGCCCTGGAGACCATGTTCCTGGGCGGTGACGCGCCGGCCGCGGAACCGCCCCCCTCGCCGGTGGCCGCGCCGGAGACGGGCACGGACCCCACGGTCACGGAGCTGACCGGAGAAGGTGCCCCCGGCGCCACCGGCCGCACCGTGACGGACCTGGTGACGGCCTCGGTCGCCGCCCGCCCGGACGCGATCGCCGTGCGCGGCGACGACGGCACCCTCGACTACGCACGCCTGGACGCCTGGGCGGACACCGTCGCGGCCCGGCTCCATGACCAGGGTGTCGGTACCGGCTCGGTGGTGGGAGTACTGACCGGGCGCGGCCGGGCGCTGATCCCGGCGATGCTCGGCATCCTGCGCACCGGAGCGGCCTTCCTGCCCCTGGACCCGGACTACCCGGCGGAGCGGCTGAGCCGCTGCGTGGAGGTCTCCGGATGCGAACTGCTCCTGACCGACGCCCGCACCCACGCCCTCGGCGAGGCGCTCGGCCCCGCCCTCCAGGTGCCCGCGCCGGACGGCTCCGCGCTGGCGGTCCCGCCCCCGGTCGGCCCGGGCGACCTGGCCTACGTGCTGTTCACCAGCGGGTCGACCGGTGATCCGAAGGGCGTGGAGGTCGAGCACGGCGCGCTGGCGAACTTCCTCACCGGCGTCGGCGAACGGCTCGGCAGCGGTCCCTCGGACGTCATGCTCGCCCACACCACCGTCGCCTTCGACATCTCTCTTCTCGAACTGCTGCTGCCCCTGACCGTCGGCGCGACCGTCGTCATGGCGAGCCGCGAGGTGGCACGCGACCCCGGCAGGCTCGCCGGGCTGCTCCCGGAAGTGAACGTCGCCCAGGCGACCCCCAGCATGTGGCGGCTGCTGCTGGGCACCGGCTGGAGACCGCACCCGGAACTGACGGTGCTGTCGGGCGGCGAAGCGCTCCCGCCGGCGACCGCCCGGCCGCTGCACGCGTCCGCCCGCGCGTTGTGGAACCTGTACGGACCCACCGAGGCCACCATCTGGACCTCCGCCCACCCGGTGGAGTCCGTCGAGGCGTTCCTCCCCCTGGGAGACGCCCTGCCCGGCACCGCCCTGCACGTGCTGGACGAGGATCTGCGGCCGTGCCCGGCCGGCTCCTCGGGCGACCTGTACGTGTCGGGGGCCGGGCTCGCCCGGGGTTACGCCGGCCGGCCCGACCTCACGGACGAGGTGTTCGTCGCCGATCCGGTCACCGGCATCCGCCTGTACCGGACCGGCGACACCGTACGGCTGCACGCCGACGGCCGGATCGAGTGGCTGGGGCGCGCCGACGCCCAGTTGAAGGTGCGCGGCAACCGCATCGAGCCCGCCGAGATCGAGCGGGTGCTGGAGGAGTTCGAGGGCGTGAGGGCCGCCGTGGTCACGGCCGTTCCCTTCGAGGACCGCGGCGCTCCGCGGCTGACCGCGTACCTGGTGGCGGACCGGACACCGGCCAAGTCCGAGCTGGACGGCTTCGTCGGCCGGACCCTGCCGGAGTACATGGTGCCGGACGCGTACGTGCCCGTCGATGCCCTGCCGCTCACCGGCAACGGCAAGATCGACCGCTCCCGGCTGCCCCGGCCGACGCGCGACAGCATCATCCGCTCGTCAGCGCCGGCCACCGGTCCGGCCGGGACCGGCGCGACTCCCCCCGCACCAGCCGCGGAACCGGCGCCTTCCTCCCCGCAGCCGGTGACTCCGGAGCCGGGGCCCACCGGACGGACACCGGAAACCCTCACGGACAGCATCCTGCGGGTGTTCTCCGGCGTGCTGGAACAGCCTTCGTTCCAGCACGGCGACAACTTCTTCGACCTCGGCGGGGACTCCGCGAGCGCCACGCTCGCCGCGTCGGAGCTGAGCCGCGCACTGGGCACCGAGGTGAGCCCGTCCGCGCTCTTCGCCACCGGCACCCCGGACCGGCTCGCCGGACTGCTGGCCGCCGAAGGAACACATTCCCCCGAGGCACCGGACGCGCCGGACAAGGATGTGGAGCGAAGCCGACGCCCTGACCCGGCTGCGGAACGCCTCGCGGCGACGGCGACGGACCGTCCGGCGGGCTCCGCCGCGGACGGCGGCCGGGACGACCGCATCGCCGTGATCGGCATGGCCTGCCGCTTCCCCGGGGCCGCCACGCCCGACGAGTTCTGGGCCAACCTCGCCGAGGGGAGCACCCATGTGGGAGCGGCACCCGAGGGGCACCGCGGCTGGGGCCATCTGTGGGCGTCCGGCGACGAGCTCCCGACGGGCTGGATCGAGGGCGTGGAACTCTTCGACGCCGCCCGCTTCGGCCTCACCGACCGGGAGGCCCGGCGACTGGACCCGCTGCAGCGTCTGCTGCTCACCGTCACCGACGAAGCCCTGCAGAGCTGCGGCCACGACCGTGCGTCGCTGGGTGCCGACACCGGAGTGTTCGTCGGCACCATCGCCAGCGACTTCCCCCGGCTGGTCGCCGGAAGCATCGGTCACGACGATCCGCACGCCGCCACCGGCACCGCGGTCTCGATGGTGGCGAACCGGCTCTCGCACGTCTTCGACTGGTCGGGCCCGAGCCTTGCCGTCGACACGGCCTGCTCTTCCTCGCTGGTCGCCCTGCACCAGGCCGCCACCCACCTGCGGACCGGGGACATCGACGCGGCGGTCGTCGGTGCCGCCAACCTGGTGCTCACCCCCGACAAGACCCGCTCGTTCGCCCGCAACGGCATGCTCTCGCCACAGGGGGTGTGCCGTGCCTTCGACGACGGCGCCGACGGCTACGTGCGCGGAGAGGGCTGCGGCGTGCTCCTCCTGAAGCGGCTCGCCGACGCCGAACGCGACGGTGATCCCGTGCTCGCCGTGGTGCGGGGCACCGCCGTCAACCACACCGGCTCCGGCGCCGGTTTCCTGACCGCCCCCAGCCGGACGGCTCAGGAGGCCGTCATCCGCAAGGCCCTGGCGGTCTCCGGCGTCGCGGAGGACCGGATCGGCTACGTGGAGGCCCACGGCACCGGCACCCAGCTCGGGGATCTCATCGAACTGGAGGCGCTGGGGGCCGCTCTGGGCACGGCGGACAAGGGCTCGGTCGCCGTCGGCTCCGTGAAGACCAGCATCGGCCACCTGGAACCCGCGGCGGGAATCGCCGGACTGATCAAGACGATCCTGGCCCTGCAGGCGGGACAGATCCCGCCCTCGGCCCATCTCACCGTGCCCAACAAGGCGTTCCGCTTCGAGGACTCGCCTCTTTTCGTCGCGGACCGGCTGCTGCCGTGGTCCGGGCCGCGCGTGGCGGGGGTCAGCAGTTTCGGGTTCGGTGGCGCCAACGCCCACGCCGTGGTCGAGGCGGCACCGGCCCCCCGGCCCGTGCCGGCCGGGACCGGCCCCCACCTGCTCACCATCTCGGCGGTGTCGGCGGAGGCGCTGCACGCTCTTGCCGGCCGGCTCGTGCGGCTGCTCGGGGCGCCGCACTGCCCGCCGCTGCCGGACCTGTGCCTGGCGAGCCGCCGGCTCCCTGCCGCCTCCCACCGGCTGGCGTGTGTGGTGGACAGCATCGAGCAGCTCGACGACAAGCTGAGGCTGTTCCTGGCCGGGGTGGAGAACACCCGCTCGCTGCACGTGGGTGTCGTGGCACGGGAGCGGAAGGCGGTCGTCCCTCCGCTCGGCGAGGCACCGGGCCGGGACGCGCTCGGCGACGCCGCGCGGCGGTTCGCCGCGGGTGAGGGCCTGCCGGCCGAGCAGGGGCGCGCGGCGGTGCGCTTCCCGACCGCCCCGCTCGGTGAGAAGTATCTCTGGCTGGAGCCGGCCGAAGAGGGCCCGGCGTCGCCGCCGGAGGACCCGGTCGCGGCCTCCCGCCCGGCAGACGGTTCCGAGCGGACGTGGACCGAGCACCCGGAGGCCGCCGAGCACCTCGTTCTCGGCCACCCGACCCTGCCGGGTTCCGGATATCCCGGAAAGGCCGCCGAGCTGCTGGGCAGCGACCGCTTCTCGCTGCGGGACCTCACCTTCCGCTCGGCCGTGCGGCCGCCGGCCGTGATCACCGGCCGGTGCGACGGCACCTCCGTGGTGTTCCGCGACGGAACCGGAGCGACGGTGTGCGACGCGGCTCTGGCCGGTCCGGCCGAGCCCGGGGCGAGCCTGGCGCCACCGGAGTCCGAGGACGGTTTCACGCCGGTGGCACTCGAGGGGATGTACCGCGCGTTCGAACGCGACGGCCTCGGCTACGGGCCCGGCTTCCGGGTGGTCGACTCGCTGGCCATCGCCCCGGGCGAGGCGGTCGGCACCCTGACCGCCCCGGCAGGCGACGGCGGGCCGGTGGACGCCCGGCTGCTCGACGGCGCGTTTCAGGTGGCACTGGCCGCCTGCGCCGCCGACGGCCTGTACGTGCCCTTCACCATCGAGCGGCTGACGGTTCACCGGCGGCTCACCGGGCCGGTGCGGGTGTACGCCCGGCGCGAGCGCGGCGGTTCCCCCGACGCGGGTCTGCTGACAGCCGCTCTGGTGGTGCTCGACGGCGCCGGTCCGGTGCTGGAGGCCCGGGGGGTCACCTGGAAGCGCATCTCCCCCGCGCGGCCGTCGCCGGCGGCGGCGTCCGGAAGAACGCCGACGGGCGCGGTTCCCGAGCTGCCTTCCGCCACGGGGGTCACCTCCAACGGCCACCGCCCGCCCGTGCCGGGCGGGCCGGGCGGGCCGGGCGGGCCGGGCAACGACGGCCCCGGCCTCGGCCGGGCGCTGGCCCGGTGGGTGGCCGACGCCCTGGAGATCGGCGTGGGGGACCTGGAGACGGACAGCCCGCTGGAGGCCCAGGGGCTCGACTCGATGCTGGCCGTCTCCCTGGCTCAGGACATCCGGTCGAAACTGGACGTCGACATCCCTGTCACCCTCGTCCTGGAGACCGGAACGGTCGACCGTCTGGCCACCGAGCTGCGCGAGGTCTACGGAGTCACGGCACCGCCCGCCCCGGCCGGGCAGCCACCCGCGCCCCCGGACACCGCCCCGGCACCGGCTGCCGGAGAGGAGACCCGGCCGTCTTCCCCGGCCCTCGCCACCTCCCCGGGGACGGCCGTCACCGCGGCCACCGCACCTGCGCCCGGCCCGGCCCCGGAACCCCCCGAGGCCTCCGGGCCGGGCGAGGACGACCGCCACGACATCGCCATCGTCGGCCTTGACGGTGTCTTTCCCGGTGCCGGGAGCCCCGAGGAGCTGTGGCGGGTCCTCATGGACCGCGAGGACTGTCTGCGGGAAGTACCGAAGGACCGCTGGGACATCGACGCCTACTGGTCGGACGGCGCCGAGCCGGGCACCGTCTATCTGCGGCGGGCGGGCTTCGTCGACGACCTGACCGGCTTCGACGCCGGCTTCTTCCAGATCTCCCCCGCCGAGGCCCGGTGGATAGACCCCCAGCAGCGTCACCTGATCCAGTCCGCCTGGCGTGCCCTGGAGGACGCCGGTCTGGCCGGTGACTCCCGGGACCGGTCGATGGGGGTCTTCGTCGGTGCCAGCTACCAGCACTACCGCGACCAGGTCGTCGGTGACGTGGTGGAGACGGCAGCCGGCCTGGGCAACCACAACGCCATCCTGGCCAACCGGGT
>NZ_BAAAMJ010000017.1:0-1545 GCF_039529215.1 Streptomyces sodiiphilus
GATCTCGACGCCTGGGTGCGGCTGCTGGCCCTGCACGACGTCGAGGGCCTGGCCGACGCCGAGCCCAAGTCCATGCGCTTCCGCCTCTACCACCTGCCCGCCCGCCTCGCCGACCACGCCCGACGCCGATGGCTGCGCATCGACGCGACCTGGCCCTGGGCACAAGCGTTCACCACCTGCTGGCAGCGGCTCACCGCCCTCCCGGCTGTCACCTAACAGCCGGGCACTGCCGCGACAAGGACCAGGAAGGAGAAGACCGGCAGCACTCCGGGCCCGTGGAGCCCGGCGCACCCGCGGCGTCACGCGACGGCCCACCTCAAACGGCATGAGGACATTACGGGCGAACTGTCGAGCAGGTCAGCCACCGAATCCTGCTGACGAATCGAGGCCAACAGATCGTGTTACGAGCTCTACGCCGATTCCCCTTCCTCCTGGAGAGCTGCACAGATCGCCCACCCCACAGTCTGTACATTCTCACTGTAAAAGCCGTACCTGTTATGAAAGGCCTCTTCCGACGAGCGATTCAAGAAGGCGAATGCCAGGGCTCCGTACAAAGCTCTAAGGTCGGAGAGGGTCAACGCCACCTCAATATTCGAGCGCGACTGGAAGTCCACCTCTCGGTCTCTTAGGTGGAGGAGCTCCGCCGAGGCGTCACCGGCTACAACGGCCACCAACTCCGAAGAGTGACTGCCGCTGTAAAGATCCACAAGGACCATCCTGACCAGTTCGAATTGGGTCGGAGTGAAGCTGAATACGTAGCTTTCACGTGAACGCCTGAGGCGAACCCTCCGATACATAGGACCTCACCTCAGCGAATTGAAGATGCTATTGAATTGATCCAACGATTGATGGTAGGCGTGGACCATGTAAGAGTTTTGGACGACTGTCACGCCTCTCCCCATTGGATCCAACCTTCCCTCATCACGTCTGGCAGTTGTTCCTGGCTTCCTGCGATCGACGTGAGTCATGCCCAGGTTGCGCTGACCAGCCAAGTACTGGCCCAATTCGTCTACCTTACCGCCGATTCCGTTGATAGCGTGATCCGCTGCATCGCTGGCCGAGCTACAAACCGTGCACATGCGCTGGAGGTTGTAGTCAACCCCATCGGCAATATCATTTCCATGGCGATCTTGAATTGCCGCGTGTGCGTTATCGTCGAGTCCTCCGCAGTTGTGGGCGAGGACTGGTGTGGTCCCTGCCAGTACATAGTAGGTGTGGTGGTTGGTGGTGGTGAGGTTGTGGACGGTGGTTGTGGTGGTGTGGTGTTGGACGGTGGTGATCTGGATGTGGGTGCCGGCGCTGGTTTGGAGCCATTGGCCGGGTTGGAGGTCGGTGGCGTTGGTCCANTGGTGGCCGGTCCGTCCTCACCGGTACCGCTGTCGTCGTGGGTGTCGGTGTTGGTGTGGTGAGGGCTGCTGTCGCCGCCACTGCCGCTGTTGCTGTCGTCGCTTCGGGTGGCGTCGTCGGTGGCGTCGTCGGTGCCGTTGCTGTCGCCGTCGTCGTTGGTGTTGTTGTGGGTGGTGGTGAGGGTGGTGAGGTGTTTGG